>NZ_JABWRE020000001.1:2171970-2481538 GCF_014268815.2 Pseudomonas urmiensis | reverse complement strand
GGCACCAACCGCTCCGACGGCGTGGTCGACATGAACATGCTCGAGTTCAGCATCCGTGACGACCTCGACCGCAATGCGCCACGCGCCATGTGCGTGCTGCGTCCGCTGAAGGTGGTGATCAGCAACTATCCAGAAGGCCAGGTGGAAAACCTCGAGCTGCCACGTCACCCCAAAGAAGACATGGGCGTGCGCGTACTGCCGTTCGCCCGTGAGCTGTACATCGACCGTGACGACTTCATGGAAGAGCCGCCAAAAGGCTACAAGCGCCTTGAGCCAAACGGTGAAGTGCGCCTGCGCGGCAGCTATGTGATACGCGCCGACGAGGCGATCAAGGACGCAGCAGGCAACATCGTCGAACTGCGCTGCTCGTACGACCCCGACACCCTGGGCAAGAACCCCGAGGGGCGCAAGGTCAAGGGCGTGATCCACTGGGTGCCGGCCGCCACCAGCGTCGAATGCGAAGTACGCCTGTACGATCGCCTGTTCCGCTCGGCCAACCCGGAGAAGACCGAGGAGGGCGGCAGCTTCCTGGACAACATCAATCCAGACTCGCTGCAGGTGCTGACCGGTTGTCGTGCGGAACCTTCCCTGGGCAACGCCCAGCCTGAAGACCGTTTCCAGTTCGAGCGCGAAGGCTACTTCTGCGCCGACCTGAAAGACACCCAGCCGGGCCGCCCGGTGTTCAACCGCACCGTCACCCTGCGTGACTCCTGGGGTAGCTAAGGAATCGCCGTGCTTAACATCTACAACACGCTGAGCAAGACCAAGGAAGCCTTCAAGCCGCTCGATGGCAACAAGGTGCGCATGTACGTCTGCGGCATGACCGTCTACGACTACTGCCACCTGGGCCACGGCCGCAGCATGGTGGCGTTCGACCTGGTCACCCGTTGGCTGCGTAAAAGCGGCTATGACCTGACCTACGTGCGCAACATCACCGACATCGACGACAAGATCATCAACCGCGCCAACGAGAACGGCGAGACGTTCGATGCGCTGACCGCCCGCATGATCGACGCGATGCACGAAGATGAGCGCCGCCTGAACATCTTGCCGCCCGATCAAGAGCCGCGTGCCACCGACCACATCGCCGGCATGCACGCCATGATCCAGACCCTGATCGACAAGGGCTATGCCTACGCGCCGGGTAACGGCGACGTGTACTACCGGGTCGGCAAGTTCGTCGGTTACGGCAAGCTGTCGCGCAAGAAGATCGAAGACCTGCGCATTGGCGCGCGCATCGAAGTCGACGAGGCCAAGCAAGACCCGCTCGACTTCGTCCTGTGGAAGGGCGTCAAGCCCGGCGAGCCGAGCTGGGAGTCGCCATGGGGCCCGGGTCGTCCAGGCTGGCACATCGAGTGCTCGGTGATGTCCACCTGCTGCCTGGGCGAGAGCTTCGACATCCACGGTGGCGGCAGCGACCTGGAGTTCCCGCATCACGAGAACGAGATCGCCCAGAGCGAAGCGGCCACCGGCAAGCAGTATGCCAACGCCTGGATGCACTGCGGCATGATCCGTATCAACGGCGAGAAGATGTCCAAGTCGTTGAACAACTTCTTCACCATCCGCGACGTGCTCGAGAAGTACCACCCGGAAGTGGTGCGCTACCTGCTGGTGGCCAGCCACTACCGCAGTGCGATCAACTACTCCGAAGACAGTCTGCGCGATGCCAAGGGCGCGCTGGAACGCTTCTACCACGCGCTACGCGGCTTGCCGCGGGTGGCCGCGGCTGGTGGTGAAGAGTTCGTCGAGCGCTTCAGCGTGGCGATGAACGACGACTTCGGTACGCCGGAAGCCTGTGCGGTGCTGTTCGACTTGGTGCGCGAAATCAACCGCCTGCGCGACAGCGATCCGCAGGCCGCCGCTGGCCTGGCCGGTCGTCTGCGTGAGCTGGGCGATGTGCTGGGGGTGTTGCAGCTGGAGGCGGATGACTTCCTGCGTGCCGGTGCCGAAGGCAAGGTCGATGCAGCGCAAGTGGAGGCGTTGATTCAGGCGCGTCTGCAGGCACGTGCTGACAAGAACTGGGCGGAGTCTGATCGGATTCGTGACCAGATCACGGCCATGGGCGTGGTGCTGGAGGACAGCAAGGGCGCGACTACCTGGCGTCTGGCTGACTGATCTGGCATTTTGGGGCCGCTTTGCGACCCTTCGCGGGCAAGCCCGCTCCCACAGGGACCGCGCATGCCTAAGGGCGGCGCAGTCCTTGTGGGAGCGGGCTTGCCCGCGAAGGGTCGCAGAGCGGCCCCAGGCGTCAACTGGCCAGCGGGCAGTGCAGCACCAACCTTGCCCCGCCTAGTTCACTCTCGCCAACCTCCAACCTAAACCCATGCAAATCCACGATCGCCGCCACGATCGACAATCCCAGCCCAAACCCCGGATGCCGGTGACCTTCGTCACTGCGATAAAACCGCTTCAACACCGCAGCTCGCTCCTGCTCGGGAATCCCCGGGCCACTGTCCTCGATAGCAATATGTACGCCCTCGGCATCCTGCCGGGCGACGATCCTCACCTGGCCGCCCTCTGGGGTGAACTTGATGCCATTACCCACCAAATTGGCCAACGCCTCGAACAGCAGTTCGCGATCACCGTGCAACGCCGCCAACTGCGCCGGCTGCTCCAAGCTCAGGCGAATGCTGCCATCCTCGGCCAGCGGCAGGTAGAAATCATGCAGCTCGACTAACAGCGCATGCGGATCGAGTTCGACGAACCCGGCCCGGCGCTGGCGGTCTTCCAACTCGCTGATGCGCAGCAAGCCGCGAAAACGCGCCATCAGCGTGTCGGTTTCACCAATGGCCTGGTCCAGCGCCTCGGCCTGCGGCGAATCATCGCCACTTTGCTGTCGAATCCGGTAAAGCTGTGCGCGCAGGCGGGTCAGCGGTGTGCGCAGATCATGGGCAATGTTGTCGCACACACCCTTGACCTCGTGCATCAGCCGCTCGATGCGATCGAGCATGGCGTTGACGATGGCAGCGAGCATGTCCAGCTCATCGCGGCGTGCCGACAGCGGCAGGCGGTGGGTCAGGTCGCCGGCGACGATCAACTCGGCGCTGGCCTGCACCGCGCGGATACGTTTGAGCGGGCGTCGGCGCAGCAAATACCAGCCAGCGAAACCTGGGATCAGGGTCAGCGAGATGCCCCAGAGCAGGGCATCGAGGATGATCCGGGTGACCACGAACAACGAGCCGTTATCGCGTAGCAGCACCAGCCAGCGGCCATCCTGAACCTTGATCGCCACGGCATCGCAGCTATCGCTGAGCATGTGTGGGTCATCTGCGTCCAGGCAACGCTTGAGCTCATGGATCTTGCCGTCCAGCCCCAACTCCGGCGGTATGCTGCGGATCCGCCCGCCAATCGGATTGAGCTGGGCGTCGAACAGCCCGTAGGCGTCAAAGCTACGCTCTTCGAAGGCCTGGCTGGCAATCAGTGCATCGTCCAGCTGCTTGCCGCTCATGTGGGCGAACAAGTGCTGGCGCTGCAGCATCGAGTGGCGGGTGAGTTTGTTCAGGTAGCTGGAGACCTCGAAGTACAGCACCCCCATGAGGATGCTGCTCCAGGCCACGAACAGAAAGCTGTACAGCGCCAACAGGCGGCTGGTCGAGGAGCTCCAGCCCTTAGACGGGTTCAGCAATGGCATAGCCCGAGCCCCGTACGGTACGGATCAGCGGCGACTGGCCGGGCGAGTCGATCTTCTTGCGCAAACGCCCAATGTGTACATCGATAAGGTTGGTGCCGGGGTCGAAGTGATAGCCCCAGACCTCCTCGAAGATCATCATCCGAGTGATCACCTGGCCGGAATGGCGCATCAGGTATTCCAGCAGCTTGTACTCGGTAGGCAGCAGGTTCAGGGTCTGTTCGCCGCGGCGTGCTTCGTGGCTGATCAGGTCCAGCTCAAGGTCGGCGACCTGCAGGCGGGTCTGGGTCATGGGCACGCTGTTGCGCCGTAGCAGCACTTCGACCCGGGCGGCCATCTCGTCGGAGGCGAATGGCTTGGTCAGGTAGTCATCGCCGCCAGCGCGCAGGCCGCGCACGCGTTCGTCGACATCGGACAGGGCGCTGATCATCAGGATCGGCGTGGCGATCTTGAGGTTGCGCAAGGTTGTGACGATGGTCAGGCCATCGACCTCGGGCAGCATGCGGTCGAGGGTGATCAGGTCATAGCCACCGGCAATGGCCTTGGACAAGCCTTCCCGGCCGTTATCGGCCCAGTCCACCTCAAGGCCGTGGCTGGACAGTTCAGCGACGATTTCCTGGGCGGTGACGGCGTCGTCTTCGATGGTCAGTACGCGGGTCATGCTGGTTCCTGGGCGGCGAATGGAGACTTGATTGTGCCAAAGAATAGACAAACGGCGATTTAAGAAAAATTCATCTGCGCGACTGATAGGAGGCTTTCGGGTTCTGTGGTGATGGTAATGGCCTCATCGCGGGGCAAGCCCGCTCCCACGGAGGTTGCAGGAGCATTCGTGGGAGCGGGCTTGCCCCGCGATGAGGGCAGCACCGCCACCACAAAAAAATGGGGCATGCCAGCGCTGGCATGCCCCATCGTTCACTGTATCGCGAAGTCTCAGTCGACCTTGACGATCCAACCTGCCGGCGCTTCGACATCACCGCTCTGGATGCCGGTCAGCTCGTTGTACAGCTTGGTGGTCACCGGACCGACTTCAGTCTCGCTGTGGAACACATGCAGCTTGCCGTTGTACTGAATACCCCCGATCGGGGTAATCACCGCAGCGGTGCCGCAGGCGCCAGCCTCGACGAAGCGCTCCAGGTTGTTGATCTCTACGTCGCCCTCGATCACTTTCAGGCCCAGGCGCGATTCGGCCAGTTCCATCAGCGAAAGGCGGGTGATACCTGGCAGGACCGAGGCCGACTTGGGCGTCACGAATTCGTTGTTGGCGGTAATGCCAAAGAAGTTCGCCGAACCGACTTCCTCGATCTTGCTGTGAGTCAGCGGGTCGAGGTAGATGCAGTCGGCGAAGCCGGCTTTCTTGGCTTCGTAGCCAGGCTGCAGGCTGGCGGCGTAGTTGCCACCGACCTTGGCCGCGCCAGTGCCTTGCGGCGCGGCGCGGTCGAAGTCGGAGATCAGGAACTTGTGCGGGGTCATGCCGCCTTTGAAGTACGAGCCGACCGGAATGGCGAAGATCGAGAAAATGAACTCCGGTGCGGTGCGCACACCGATGTTGTCACCCACGCCAATCACGAACGGACGCAGGTACAGGGCACCTTTGCCGTGCGGCGGAACGAAGCGCTCGTTGGCCTTGACCACCTGCTTGCAGGCTTCGATGAACTGTTCGGTCGGCACGCGCGGCATCAGCAGGCGGTCGCAGCTGCGCTGCATGCGCAGGGCGTTCTGGTCGGGGCGGAACAGGTTGATCGAGCCATCCTTGCAACGGTAGGCCTTCATGCCTTCGAAGCATTGCTGGCCATAGTGCAGAGCAGTCGAGCCTTCGCTGATGTGCAGCACGTTGTCTTCGGTCAGGGTGCCCTTGTCCCACTCGCCATCGCGAAACACGGACAGGTAGCGCTTGTCGGTCTTGATGTAGTCGAAGCCAAGCTTGTCCCAGTTAATCTCGTTACTCATGACACCCTCGTTTGTCTTGCAGATGCCCGATCGCTCAGGCTGCTGTTATTTGCGCACCTCGCCACGATAATACATCCGCCGCAGATCGGAAACGCCCAGTCATAGATTCGCCGCTCAGTCACAGCCGCAGATTGCCGGTTGGCTGCAAGCGTTCGATAAAGGCCAGGTCATGCGCAACCACCCGCATTGCCCCGCGAAACTGGCCGAGCATCAGTTCCAGCGCGTGCAGCGAAAGCAGGTCGAGATGAGTGTTCGGCTCGTCGAGCACCAATAGCGCCGCTCAGCGCCCCAGCAAACGTCGATCCCAGTTGCCCGCATGGCTGTGCTGGCACGCTTGCTCGCTGTCGAAACGCACGTGCCAGGCGACATGATCCAGGTGCACGCCAGCCTCGCTCAGGGCCTGGGCAGTCAGCTCGAGCATGCGCGCCTTGGCAGCTCCTGCCACGGCGGCGTCCTTGTCGGCTTCTTGTTCGAATACCCAGGTGATGCGCAGGCTGGCAGGAAAGTTGTCTGGCGCAAGGCGGTGGGTGAGCCAGGTGAAGCCGACGATCTCGCTTTTGGCGATCTCGCAGGCTTCGGTCAGGCAAACCACCAGCTCACGCTCCAGGCGGGCCAGGTCGCGTTTGCTCAAGGCCTTCATTGAGCGCTGTCGTCGATCTGCTGGCAGAAGCGCAGGCGATTGCCGAAAGGATCCCAGATCTGCATCTGCAAGCCCCAGTCGACGGGCTCAGCCTCGGGGCGCGAATAGCCATATTGCTTGGCCTGCAACTCGCGCTCCAACGCTCGCAGATCTTCCACCCGGGCAAAAATGGTGGCGCCGGGCGAGGCATCGCCGTGGTGCTCGGAAAGGTGCAGGATCAGGCCATCGCGGTGGATCTGCGCGTACAGCGGCAGGTCCGGCGAGAAACGGTGCTCCCAGTCGAGTTGAAAACCGAGGAAGTCGAGGTAGAACTCCTTGGCCTTGTCGACCGAGAAGATGCGCAGGATCGGGATAGCGGGGGCGAGGTGCATGGGACGTCCTTGGTCATTGGCGAGCCGTTACTTTAGCGCAGTTCGTGCTCGCCTTAGCCGGTTGCGTTCAACGCCTACTGCAGAATGCCGTTGAGCGATTGCAGTACTTCATCGGTAATCATCTGCAAGCGATAGCTGTAGAAGCCGTACAGCGCGGCCAGGGCCATAGCGCTGATCAGCAAAGGGCTCCACCATGGCCACTGGCGCTGCATGCGAAAATTGCGCGGTGCAACATTGTGCGATGAGTCTGCAAAGAACTCGGGTGTCGGGCCCCGGAGCTCGCGGATGATCGCGTGCAACTTGACGATCAGTGCTTGAACAGCCTCGTCACCCTTGGGTTCGATAGCGTATTTGCCCATAAGGCCCATGCACAAACACATGTACATGAACTCCAGTACGTCCTGAAAGCGTCGTGGCTCCTGCATCATGCGCGACAGCACGGTAAAGAACTTCTCCCCGCCCCAGGTTTCCTGATGAAAGTCGCTCAGCAAGGGCTGTTGGCTCCAGCTGGAGTTCTTGCCCCAGTCCGTCCGCATCACGGTCTCGTCAAGATACAGGCACAGCGAGTACGAATAGGCCAGCAACTGGGTCGGCTCATACGCGTGTTGGCGCATTTCCTCCAGGATTTGGTTGATCTGGTTGTGAACCTGTTTGTACAGCTGTGCAATATCGCTGTGGCCGTCCAGCGTTTGCAGACGCATCGCCAAGCCAAACAACGGCATTGCTGCATCGATCATCTGATTGCTGAAGGCGCCACGTAATTGAAATTGAGGGTCGGCGGCATAGAGCGGGGCGTGTGCTTCGGGGCGGGATTTGATTGTGGGTGGCGGGGTGCTCTCGCGGGTGGCCTTGGCGTCTTGGAAATTTATGAGTAGGCCAGCGCCCAGCGCATCCTGCTTGGTGTTTTGCGTGCTCATCGATTATTGCTCCTAATTATGTAGGGGTGCCGAGTTTTGCGTCTGGTTGCTGGTTACGAAGGCTTAGGGTCGGCTTTGCGAATACGAGAGACCTTGCGCGGTTTCTTCTCCGGGCGTTGACCTGGGCGTACAGCCCAAAGGTGGGCGTTTTCTCGGAGGCGCTGCTGAATGTGCGGTGGATAGTCGGCAAGGGTCGTCAACGGCGGTACAGGCTTGCCTGGCATACCTGCTTGGCGAATGATCTTGGGCCAGCGCGGTTTCCAGCACAGCAGCAGGCTGAGCCAGTGGCCGGTGCCGATGATCAAGAAAGCGGGGGAGATCAGGACCAGGCCGACCTTGATCAGCTTCGAGGCATTGCGGAAATAGTGCGTGACGCCTTCGAACTGCGGGGTGAACGCTTGCCATGGCCAGGGGAAGTGCGAGGTGATGCGTGGTCGGGGTAGTCCTTCGGGGCCTTCGTCCATGAAGCGGCGGATGAACTCCCACTCGTCGCGGATTTCGCCTTGATGGTTTGCTGATTTGCCGACCCAGGCAACTTCTGTGCGTAGCGTCCCGGTAAACGGGGGAGACCAACAGAGGGCAAGGGGGACACCTATACCGCCTGCCACTGCATACTTGTCAGCGGAACCACTTGAAGTCACCCCTTCCCACGGCAGCGTGACGATCCCGCCACAGTAGCTTGGGCGATGTAGATACACCTGTTGAGTGATACGGTTGAAACGGATCAATAGGTGACGGGAAGTGAACATCTCGAGTTGGGTGAAACGTAGGCAGTATTTCAGATAAAACCAAGTTGTGGGTAGTGTAAGTATGGTGAGCCACGTGGCCATCCACAGGTACCCAGTTGCGATAGCACCCTCACTGTAATAGTAATCTATGGTCCAAATTGTACCTGCAGTAATGCCAATGAAGCCGTTGATTATTAAAAAAATAATTGTGGCGGACACAATGCTGATGAGTCCCCGTTTTTCTTCAAACATGCCGCTGCGAATCTCAAGGATGCGGTTGTTGAATACGTAAACGGGGCCGCGACTTTTTGGGGTTTCACTGGCTCTAAGTTTTGCAGCGGCCATTCCTTCTTGTTCATCGCTTTCATAAGTGCAGATTTTTTTGCGTAACCTTTGCGTTTTCACATCTTTTTTACGTTCTTCTTCTGGTATGAGTGAAGCCTCCCAAACGCCCCATTCAAAAAAATACATCACAAAGCCTCGCTTATGGCGTTTAAGAAGTCAGATGGTCCGTGTTTGAGAGTGATGCAACATCTGTCGCAATAGTGTTTCAATACGTAGCCCGAAAAATGAAGAAGGAAATTTCTCGAGGCAATCATGGCTTAGCCCTCGAAGCAGGCTTGGTGTCGGTGCTCCGGCGTTTGGAGGGCCCTCGCGGTTTCTTCTCCGGGCGCTGCCCAGGGTGTGCCGTCCAAAGGTGAGCGTTTTCTCGTAGGCGCTGCTGAATGTGGGGTGGATAGTCGGCAAGTGTCGTCAACGGTGGAACGGGTTTGCCTGGCATACCGGCCTGGCGAATGATCTTGGGCCAGCGCGGTTTCCAGCACAGCAGCAGACTGAGCCAGTGGCCGGTTCCGATGATCAAGAAAGCGGGGGAGATCAGGACCAGGCCGACCTTGATCAGCTTCGAGGCATTGCGGAAATAGTGCGTGACGCCTTCGAACTGCGGGGTGAACGCTTGCCATGGCCAGGGGAAGTGCGAAGTGATGCGCGGGCGGGGCAATCCTTCGGGGCCTTCGTCCATGAAGCGGCGGATGAACTCCCACTCGTCGCGGATTTCTCCTTGATGGTTTGCTGATTTGCCGACCCAGGCCAGTTCGGGGTGCAGAGTGCCTGTGACCCGGGCTGACCAGTGGAGCGCTAGCGGCACGCCCACGCCGTCAGCAATGGCGTACTTGTTGGCGGACCCGCTTGAAGCGACTCCTTCCCACGGCAGAACCACGATACCGCCACAGTGAGGCGGTCGATGAAGATAGACCTGTTGGGTCGTACGGTTGAAGCGAATCAACAGGTGGCGCGAGGTGAACATTTCCAGTCGGGTGAAGCGAAGGCCGTATTTTAAATAGAACCAGGTTGTAGGCAATGCTAGTAGGGTAAACCATGCACTTATGAAGAGATATTCACTTGCGAAGGTGCCTTTGCTATGAAAGTGCTCTATGGTCCATGTTGCACCGCTAATTATGCCGGCAAAGCAATTGGCAATGATATAAATTACTGTGGCTGATAAAATACTAATCAATCCGCGTTTTTCCTCAAACATTCCGCTGCGTATTTCTAGGATACGGTTGTCGAAGGCGTAAACGGGGCCTCGGCTTTTTGGCGTTTCACTTACGCTTAACTTTGCTGCAGCCTCTTCTTCTGCTTGTTCATTTTCATAAGGTGTGATTTTTTTGCGCAGCCTGCGAGTTCGCGCATCTTCATTCTTATCCGCATCTGGCTCGAGGGCGGCTTCCCATGATCCCCATTCAAAAAAGTACATTACAAAACCTCGGTGACGGATTTTAAGAAGTCCACCATTTCGTCTGCGTCGGAGTTATAGCGCTTCGCTGTTGGATTTAGACTAAAGCAACATTTTTCGCACCACTGCTCCAAGGCGTCATCATCCATTATCAGTAAATAAGTGGTTGCGCCCAGTGCTATTGATCCGCCAATCCAGCCGAGGCGGCTAAGCAGCAACATGATTGCTCGGTTTGCGGCAAGTCGATTAGATAGTGAAGAAAGTCGAATAAATACAGAGCCAGGGTTATTATTGCCACGTAGGGCTAACCATTCGAAATACATGCCCGCTTGCGAAAAAGCGACTCCTCCTTGGCCCATCACGAGTGCACCTGTTGCCATTGCTCTGGCGGAGTAAGCTACCCCCAGACTGGTTGCGTGATTTCCTGCTCGCTCTGCTTGGTCAATTTTTGTTTTCGCATCAGCAAAATCCCAATAAATGCTAACAATCCCTCCCGCAGCCGCCATCCCCGCTCCCCACAAGCGAAAGCGCCCCAGGCTGACTTGCGCGCCCCGCGCCGCTGCCGAGCCCTGGCCTACAGTGGCCAGCGCCTGTTCGGTCCCCACCGCGAGTAACTCCATGCCCGCCGCCGCACTGGTCAACCCCGCGGCTGCCACTTCACTCCAGAACCGCCGGTCCTTGTTGTCCCGCTGCCCCTGCAGCAACAGCAGGCTCGCCTCAAGCAGCAACAACCCACTGGCGACGCGCAATCGGTAGAACGCATTGCTCTGCGCGCCCCGCACACTGTCGACATAGGCTTGCTCCAGGCGGCGCACGATCGGGGCGGCGACGCGTCCGGGGGAGGGGGCGCGGCCATCCAGGGCGTGTTCGGCCAGGCGCAAGTTCAGCGCCTGTTCACCCAACGAGGCCACCAGGTAGGTAGTCAAGCGTCGATGCAGCCGGTGGTCGCTGCTGTTGGGCATGCCCGCCTGCAGGCTTTCTCGCCCCAGCTGGCCCAGCCATGCCAGGGCGCCAGCGGTGTTGATCTGGCTGTGCTCGGCAAGCTGATCGAGGTGGCCATCGACGCGGCTGAACTGGGCAGCCAGTTCCTTGGCCTGCTTGAGCGTGGTGTCGAGCATCTGCCACGGGTCGGCGGGCGCGTGCAGGTTGGCGAGCTTCAGCCGGGTTTGTTCCAGCACCTGGGCGATGTCGCGCTGGTTGAACACGAACGAGCGCAGCGCCAGGTTGGCTGGGGTCATTTCTTCGGCTTGCCACCACTGGGCCAACAGGCGCGCGCCGGCCGGTACCGCTTCCATGCCGATGACGCACAAGCCGCTCTGGTGAGCGAAGCACAGCCCACTGTTGAGGTCGTTGTCGTCGTAGTAGGCCAATGCCTCCAGCAACGTGGGGCTGAGCAGCCAGACCAGATGGTCGTCGGCGCGTGCCTCGGCCAGTCGTTGCGCTTCTTCGCTCTCCTGGCGGAACCAGCCAAGCTGTACGCGCATACCGCCCAGGTTGACCCGGGGCAGGTAGCGTTGCTCGAACTGTTTGGCGAACTCGCCTTGCTCGGCGCGGGCTTGCAGGTCTTGGCGCACCAGCTCGCTATTGATATCGATGAGGCTGTCCTTGAACTGATTCCAGCCTTCGCGGTTCATCCCTGGCAGCAAGGCTTGATCGCTGTCTTTGAGCTGCACGCGCAAGGTTTCGGCGTGCCGGCCCATGAGCGCGGCGACCTTGCGTTCGCTGAACTGCTGGTGCAGCTCGGTGAAGGCTTGGGCGACCAGGGTCTTGCGCTCGTTGCTCGGCCCGGGCTTGCCGTCGGGGCCGGCCGGCTCGGTGGTCTGCAGCCAGTCCTTGAGGTGTTCAAGGCCGGCGTTGCGCCAGGCATTGAGCTCTTGGGTGATACCGATGGCATCTTCGACCACCAGGGCAACCCCGCGTGGCTTGAGCGGGTCTGCCATGGGCCTGAGCATCTGCCGGACGCCGGCCAGGGAGAGGACGCTGGGTGTACTGAACAGTTGGCGCTGGAGCAAGGTGCGCAGCTGCGGATCGTACTCGGCGGCAAAGTCGGCGACTTGTTCGAGCTGGTCATGGGTCAGCACATGCGGTTCGGGCGTCGGGCAGGCTGCGCCGGTGAAGCGGCCGATGTTCACGGCGGGCAGGCTGTGCCGCCGGCGCAGCAATTGTTGCTGGGCGGCTACGGTCAGCGGGTCGGGGCTGTAAAACACGCGCAGCGATTGCAGATCGTCCAGGTCGTGCACGTTGAAGGCCCAGGCGATGTTGCGCAGTACGTCCTGAACGCCGAGGGCTGGCGGTGGCTCCCAGGGCGCGTCGGGCTCGGTGAGTGACAACGAGCCGTTGGCGGCAATCCGATAGGGCCGGTGCAGGGTAGCGCGGCCAGTGCTGGTGCGCTGTTCCATCACGTACAGGAACCCTTCGCGCAAAGGGCGTATGGCATAGGCTGCATGCTTGAGCGCGGCGACTTGCTGGGGCTGGCGCAGGTGCTCGGCCAGATCGGGCAAGCGCTTGCGCTGGCCGGGGTTGCCGCCAACCACGGCGTAGCGCAGCGGCAGGATGGTGAAGGTGCGGGTGCAACTGACGGCGGGGCCGAGGTCGAACTGCTCGCTGAGTTCTTCGCAGGATTTGCGGTTGAGCTCGAGGAAGTCTTGCCAAGCGATCATCTGAGCGTCCTTACAGCAGCGATTGAATGTCCGCCTGGGCCAGGGCGTCGGCGAGCAGGCGGGTATTGGCAAGGGCTTGATCCAAGGCGTGCTGCCATGCAGCGCAGGTTTTCAAGGTGCTCTCGTGGATAGCCATGCAATTGACATAGGTGATCAAGTCCGCTTGCCGGGTCAGGCCGGCGGCGCGCGCTTGAGCAAGATGGTGTTGGGCAAGCCCAAGGCGCACGCCGTGACAACGGGCAGGCATACCGCTGGCGGCCAGTGTGCTTTTGAGTTGCTCGGCAAGGCGCTGGCTAAGCGGTTCACCGCTGAGTGCATGCCAGCACGCCTGGTCAAGCGCCAGGCCAGACAGGCGCTTGCCGGCAGGCAGGTCACCTCCGCTCAGGCACTGCCAGGATTGTTTTTGATGATCTGGATAGGGCACCCACCAGCTATGGATAGGTGCCAGCCAGTGCGCGATGTCTGGCAGATCCCGGCGTGCATGCAGCACTTTCAGGCTGTGTTCGGTGTGATAGCGCAGCAGGTAGCGATGGCCATCGGCAGCCCGCACGATGTTGGCTTGGCCGAGGTGCTCAAGCAACGCTGCGGCCGGCAGTTTGCTGACGATCCAGCCACAGATGCCTTGCATGGCAAGTTCATTGAGCATCCAGAAAAAGTCCCACTGGCCTTCCAGGCTGGCGCCCTCGCGCGGCACACACAGGCAGGGGGACACCGATAGCAGGTTTTTGAAATCGCTCTGCTGCAAAAGCGACCACAGCCTGCCTGGGCATTTGCTCGCGAGCCGTTCTCGCCCTTGTTCGCTGAGCCGACCGAGCTCGACGATCGCGGCCAGGCGATACTGCGAAGACTCGCGCAAAGGCGTGAACAGGGCGTCTCTGAAAGCATCATTCATTGGCCGGCTCCTTCCATGCGCACTACGCTACGGCCCTCTTGGATGGCTTTGAGCAGGCAACTGACGCATATCGGCTCGCCTACCACTGGCGCGCCGTCGATGGCAAACGCGTTGCTGCTGCCGGTAGCGTTTTGCGCCACCGGGCCTTTGATAGTGATGGCCACGCCCTCGAGGGTAATGCCGGCGCCATCGAGTCGAAGCAATCCGCCTGGGCTCTTGATGGTCAGGCTGTCGGCGACTTCAATGTCAAACACCTGGGTCTGCTGCTTGATCGCTTGGCCTGCACGTAGCTCGACATGGCCGGCCACCTGTTGCTGCAGATGGCCGCCAATTTCCACCGAGTGATTGGCGGTGGTTTTGTCCTGGCGGTGATTGCCGACCGTTTCGATCCGATCCTGGCCGGTGACAATGGTCTGCGTGCGGCCGATGGTCAGGCTGTCGTCATTGCTGATTTCATGCAGGCGGTTTTGGCCAATGCTGACGGACTCATCGCGGCCAACGTCTTCGCGGCGGTCATTGCCAATCGAGACCGTTTCGTCATGCTCGACCCGTTCGCTGCGGTCGTTGCCGACGAAGGTAGTTTGGTTGTGCTTGACGTGGTTGTTCTGATCCCTCTGCGCATGAATGAACACCTCCTCATGCCCCAGCTCATCCTCGAAACGCAGCTCATTGAAACCTTGGCCCTTGTGGGTCTGGCTTTTGATGGTCATGCGCGTCTTGTGCTTGGGCAGCTCGTACGGCGGTAGCTGGTTGGCGCAGTAGGTGCGGCCGGTGATCAGCGGCTGGTCGGGGTCGGCATTGACGTAGTGGATGATCACTTCCTGGCCGATCCGTGGGATGGCCATCGCGCCCCAGCTGCCGCCGGCCCAGCCTTGCGAGACGCGCACCCAGCACGAGCTGAACTCATTTTCCTGGCTGTCGCGGTCCCAGGGGAAGCTGACCTTGACCCGGCCCCATTCATCGCAATAGATCTGCTCGTTGGCCGGGCCGACCACGGTGGCCATGTGCGGGCCGTCGATATGCGGCTTGGGCAGCAGGGCGGGTTTCCACTCGATGCGCCCGGGAATCAGCGTCGCCTGTTGCAGGTAGCGGGTGCCCTGGTCGGCGCCCACCGCCTCTTGCTGCAGGCTGGTGAACTGGCAGCCCTCGTGGTGCACGCCGATCACCCGCCAGTGGGCGTTGAGGTCTTCACGCGGGTGGTCGATCAGGTTGAAACTCAAGCCCGGTTGCAGGCGCACATCGTCGCCTTCGACCTGGGCGATGCGTGCATCGTGGCGCAAGGCGGTGAGGCGGTTGTGGGTGAACGGCTTGCCGACCACATCCCGCTTGTAGCGTCCGGGATAGTCGAAGCGCTCGTAGGCCGGGGACTGGTGCTGCAGGTCGCTGGCAGTGGCGGCATGCTCCTGGCGATAGGCGGGGTGCTTGAAGCTGTAGTCGCGCTGCACCTGGCGGGCGCTGCGCACCTGTTCGCTGTAGCGAAAGCGGTGCAGGGCGGGTTTGGCCTGATCGCCGCCGCCGTTGGGCTGGTAGAGCACGGCGATGGGGTCGGCGTCGGGCGTTTCGACGTCATCGACAAAGCCTTCATCGTCGTCTTCGGCCTTGATCACGCTGCGGCTGATCAGGCCCATCTCCAGCAGGCGGTCGGTGATGATCAGTTGATGGCCGGTGGCGCTGTGCTCGAAGCTGTAGATAAAGCCTTCTTCGGCGGCCAGGCGGGACAGGAAGTCGAGGTCGGTTTCACCGGCCTGGACACAGAATTCGCGAACCTGATGGTCGAAACAGGCCACCAGGCTGACGTTGCTCAGCCGCTGGGCCTGGAACATCAGTTCAAGGATTTGCGGCACGGTCTTTTGCTGGAAGATACGCCAGTTCGAGCGCAGGCTGGCGCGGGCCAGCTGCGGTTCGACCAGCGCCTGGTAGCGGGTGCGAGAGAAGCCGCTGTCACCCTGGCTGAAGCTGCTGACCAGGCCGTGCACGTAGCGCACCGGGCGTGGGCCGTGCCAAATGGTGAACAGCACAGGCTGGTCGAGCAACTGGGCAAAGTCGACGTCGGCGTCGGCGCTGACCAGCTCCAGGTTGAGCTTGAACGGGGTGCTCAGGGCTTCATCGAGGGTGAACGAGACCACCTCGAATGCGGCGTCGCCGACCAAGGTTTGCAAGCTGTAGCGAAGATCGGATTGGCGGGGCATGAGAAGTCCTTGTCTGCTGGGAAGCGGCCATCCATTGGGCAGATTCGCGGGTTGTGCGCTAACAGCCACGCAGGGAAATGGGCTGCCTCGGGCTCAAGTCCCGACACTAACGAAGAAGCATTTCTCAGTGATATTTTTGCCTTCCCAAAAGGGTGTAGGAAGTTTCTCTATTTCATCTGGGGGGACAGGAATGGACGCATCGCGGGCACCGTATCGGAGCAATCTATCGCCCTGCGATTGTGCGCCAAGGCGCAGGTGCTCGATGCCAGAGCATCTGCGCAAACAGTTTCACAATCATTCACCTGCGTAGTTGGCCCGCAACCTGCTATATCCAGCCATCGAATTTGATCGAGTGGTCAGGCTGGTAAAGCATCTTCGCTGCTACCCCCGACCCTCATAACCGGCCATAGCGCCACGGATTTGCAGGGGCCGCAGGATGTTGCAGGCGGAACAACCAGAGAAAATCGAACAGGACGCGGGTTGGAGCGCCCACCTGCAGTTGCGCTTCGTCGAGCGCGATGGGGTGACCCGCCTTGGTGCGCGCAAGCATTTTGGACCTCTTTTGGTGCAGCGCCCGTTCTACCCAGAAGGTGCACCGTGCCATGTGTACATCCTGCATCCGCCCGGGGGCATCGTCGCGGGTGACCGCCTGGAGCTGGATATCCAGCTCGAACCTGGCAGTCATGCACTGCTCACCATGCCGGGAGCCAGCAAGTTCTATCGCAGCATCGGGCCCACCGCGCGGCTTACGCAGCACTTTCACCTGGCGGCGGGCAGCACCTTGGAGTGGCTGCCACAAGACAGCATCTTCTTCTCCGGCGCCAGGGCCAGCCTCGATAGCCGCTTTACCCTTGAACCCGGTGCCCGGCTGCTGGCCTGGGAGACCCTGTGCCTGGGCCGGCCGGTGATGAACGAGCGCTTCAGCCAAGGTGCGCTGGACAGCCGCCTGCGCATCGAGCTGGCGGATGATCCGGGCCTGCACGAGCGCCTGCGCATCGAAGGCGGGCGCCTGGCAAAAGTTGCCGAGCATCCATTGCTCGCGACCTTCTGCGCGGCCCCGGCCGACCAGGCCCTGCTCGAGCAGGTCCGCGCCGAATTGGAGCAGCTCGCCAACCCAGCAGGCGCGACCCTGCTCGGTCAGTTACTGGTGATCCGCCTGCTCGATCACGACAACCAACATCTGCAACACACCCTGCAGCGCCTCTGGCATGTGCTGCGCCCGGCCGTTCTCGGCCTGGCGCCATGCCCGCCGCGCATCTGGGCTACCTGAGAGAGACGCCGTGGAGCTGACCCCAAGAGAGAAAGACAAACTGCTGTTGTTCACCGCCGCGCTGCTGGCCGAGCGCCGTCTGGGCCGCGGCTTGAAGCTCAACTACCCGGAAGCGGTGGCGTTGATCAGCGCGGCAGTGATGGAGGGCGCGCGGGACGGGCGCAGTGTCGCCGAGTTGATGAGCCTGGGGCGTGAAGTGCTCAGGCGTGACCAGGTCATGGACGGCGTACCCGAGATGATCCACGACGTCCAGGTCGAGGCGACCTTTCCCGACGGCACCAAGCTCGTCACCGTTCACGACCCTATCGTCTAAGGAGCCCCGCATGATCCCCGGAGAAATCCAGGTCGCCGCCGGCGATATCGAACTCAATGTAGGCCGTGCCACGGTCAGCGTCAGCGTCGCCAACCATGGCGACCGACCGGTGCAGGTCGGTTCGCACTACCACTTCTATGAAGTCAACGACGCGCTGGTGTTCGAGCGTGAGCCGACCCTCGGCTTTCGCCTGGACATACCGGCCGGCACCGCGGTGCGCTTCGAACCTGGCCAGGCGCGCACCGTGCAGTTGGTGGCCTACGCTGGCAAGCGAGAGGTGTATGGCTTCCAGGGCAAGGTGATGGGCGCGCTGGAGGGCAGGCTATGAGCCGAATATCCCGCCAGGCCTATGCCGACATGTTCGGCCCCACCGTGGGCGATCGGGTGCGCCTGGCCGACACCGCGCTGTGGGTGGAAGTGGAGAAGGACTTCACCATTTATGGCGAGGAGGTCAAGTTCGGCGGCGGCAAGGTCATCCGCGATGGCATGGGCCAGGGCCAGATGCTGGCGGGCGAGGCGATGGACCTGGTGCTGACCAACGCGCTGATCATCGACCACTGGGGCATCGTCAAGGCCGACATCGGCGTCAAGCAGGGTCGCATCGCCGCGATCGGCAAGGCAGGCAACCCGGATGTGCAGCCCGGCGTCACGGTGCCGGTTGGGCCCGGCACCGAGGTGATTGCCGCCGAGGGCAAGATCGTCACCGCCGGTGGCATCGACTCGCATATTCACTTCATCTGCCCGCAGCAGGTCGAAGAGGCATTGACCAGTGGCGTCACCACCTTCATCGGTGGCGGCACGGGGCCGGCGACCGGCACCAATGCCACCACCTGCACGCCGGGTCCGTGGTACCTGGCGCGCATGCTGCAGGCGGCCGATTGCCTGCCGATCAATATCGGCCTGTTGGGCAAGGGCAACGCCTCGCGCCCCGAAGCGCTGCGCGAGCAGATTGCCGCAGGTGCGGTTGGCCTGAAATTGCATGAGGACTGGGGCTCGACTCCGGCGGCCATCGACTGTTGCCTGGGCGTGGCCGAGGAGATGGACATCCAGGTGGCGATCCACACCGACACCCTCAACGAGTCGGGCTGCATCGAAGACACCTTGGCGGCGATTGGCGATCGCACCATCCATACCTTCCACACCGAAGGCGCCGGTGGCGGGCATGCGCCCGATATCATTCGTGCGGCGGGGCAGGCCAACGTGCTGCCGTCCTCGACCAACCCGACCTTGCCCTACACCGTCAATACGGTCGATGAGCACCTGGACATGCTCATGGTCTGCCACCACCTCGACCCGAGCATCGCCGAAGACGTGGCCTTCGCCGAGTCGCGCATCCGCCGCGAGACGATTGCCGCCGAAGACATCCTGCATGACATGGGCGCCTTCGCCATGACCTCGTCCGACTCCCAAGCCATGGGCCGGGTCGGTGAAGTGGTGCTGCGCACCTGGCAGGTGGCGCACCAGATGAAGCTGCGCCGCGGCCCGCTGGCACCAGACAGCGACTACAGCGACAACTTCCGGGTCAAGCGCTACATCGCCAAGTACACCATGAACCCGGCGCTGACCCATGGCATTGCCCATGAAGTCGGTTCGGTCGAGGTCGGCAAGCTGGCTGACCTGGTGCTGTGGGCGCCGGCGTTCTTTGCGGTCAAGCCGGCCTTGGTGATCAAAGGCGGGATGATCGTCACCGCGCCGATGGGCGATATCAACGGCTCGATCCCCACCCCGCAGCCCGTGCATTACCGGCCGATGTTCGGCGCCATGGGCGCCGCCCGGCATGCCACGCGCATGACCTTCCTGCCCCAGGCGGCGCTTGACCGTGGCCTGGCCGAGGAGCTCAACCTGCGCAGCCTGATCGGCGTCGCCCACGGCTGTCGCCAGGTGCGCAAGGCGCACATGCTGCACAACACCTTGCAGCCTGTCATTGAAGTCGATGCGCAAACCTACCAGGTGCGCGCCGACGGCGAGTTGCTGGTTTGCGAACCGGCCCGCGAATTGCCGCTGGCCCAGCGTTATTTTCTGTTCTGAAGGAGCAAGCATGATTGTCCTGACCCGACGCATCGCCGATGCCGCGACGGTGACCGCTAGCGTCACCTTGGATGTCGACAGCCGTATCAAGAGCCGCCTGCGTGTCACCCTCGACGATGGCCGCGAGGCCGGGCTGATGCTCGAACGCGGTCATCTGCTGCGCGGTGGCGAGCTGCTCGCTGACGCCGACGGCAGCCAGGTCGTGCGTGTGGTGGCCGCGCCAGAGGCGGTATCCACGGTGCGCTGCAGCGACCCTTTGCTGCTGGCTCGCGCTGCCTATCATCTGGGTAACCGCCATGTGCCACTGCAGATCGAAGCCGGGCTGCTGCGCTATCAGCATGACTATGTACTCGATGACATGGTGCGCGGCCTTGGCCTGAGCGTGGACGCCGAGCAGGCGCCATTCGAACCGGAAGCAGGTGCCTACCAGAGCGCGCCGCATAGCCACAGCCACAGCCATGGCAACGATCATCCGTTCGTGCGCCTGCCTGCCCATTCCTGAGGAAACATCAATGAAAAAAAGCCTTGCCCTGTTGTTACTGCTGGTCGCCGTACCGGCTTTCGCCCACCCTGGCCACGACAGCAACCCGCTGCACGATGGCTTGCTGCATCCGCTGACGGGCCTCGATCACTTGCTGATGCTGCTGGGTACCGGCGTGCTGGCGGCACTGACCCGGCGCAGCCTGGCCTTGCCGCTGGCGACCTTGGCGGCGATGTTCGCAGGCGCAGTGCTGGGGCATCTGTTCGGTGATGTGCTGGGGATGGAAAGCATGATCATCGGCTCCCTGCTGGTGGCTGCCGCGGCGCTGCTGGTGCCAGGTCGGCAGCTGTTGCTGGCGTTGGCCATGCCGATCTTCGCCTTGTTCCATGGCTGGGCGCACGGTGTGGAAGCGACCCCGAGTGCGTTCTGGCTGTTCAGTGCAGGCTTTGTCACCGTCAGCGGCCTGTTGTTGGCGGCAGGCTTTGCCGTAGGTTGCCTGCTGCGTCGCCATAGCGGCTTGCAGAAGGCCTTCGGCGGCGGCCTGCTGGCCGGCGCTGCGCTGGTCGTGGCCGGTTGATGAGCAGCGACCTGGCGCTGCTGCGCCTGCTGCAGCTGGCCAGCCCCGGCTTGCCGGTGGGCGGCTTTACCTATTCGCAAGGGCTGGAGTGGGCGGTCGAGGCTGGCTGGGTGAGCAACATTGCCAGCTTCTGTGACTGGCAGCGAGAGCAGTTGCACGACACCCTCGGCTACCTCGACTGGCCGCTGCTGGCGCGCCTGTACCATGCCTGCCTGGCCAATGACGCCCAAGCCTTCGGGCGCTGGAGCCAGTTCTTGCTGGCCAACCGCGAGACCGCCGAGCTGCGCCTTGAGGAGCGCCAGCGCGGATATGCCCTGGCGCGGATGCTCGACGGCTGGCAGCTGGGCCAAGACCCGGCCTGGCGAGCGAGCCTTGAGCTTAGCCAGCTGGGCGGTATGGCCTGGCTGGCCGTGCACTGGTCGATCCCGTTACGCCAGCTAGCCCTGGGCCTGGGCTTTGCCTGGCTGGAAGGGGCGGTGATGGCTGGGGTCAAGCTGGTGCCGTTCGGCCAGCAGGCCGCCCAGACCCTGCTGCGCGACCTCGGTGAAGCGCTGCCCGCAGTGCTCGACCAGGCCTTGAGCCTGAGCGACGAGCAACTCGGTGGCGGCTTGCCGCTGCTGGCAATTGCCTCGTCGCGACATGAAACCCAATACACCCGTTTGTTCCGTTCTTGAGGACTGCCTTCATGCAAAGCTATCAGCAACCCCTGCGCGTCGGTGTCGGCGGCCCGGTAGGATCCGGCAAGACCGCGCTGCTCGAAGCGCTGTGCAAGGCCATGCGCGATCACTACCAGATCGCCGTGGTGACCAATGACATCTACACCAAGGAAGATCAGCGCATTCTTACCGAGGCCGGTGCCCTTGAGCCTGAGCGTATCGTCGGGGTAGAGACCGGCGGCTGCCCGCACACCGCGATTCGCGAGGATGCCTCGATGAACCTGGCCGCAGTGGAGGCCTTGGCGCGCAAGTTCGGCAACCTTGAGGTGATCTTCGTCGAGAGCGGCGGTGACAACCTCAGTGCCACCTTCAGCCCGGAGCTGGCCGACCTGACCATCTACGTGATCGACGTTGCCGAGGGTGAGAAGATCCCACGTAAAGGTGGCCCGGGGATTACCAAGTCGGACTTCCTGGTAATCAACAAGACCGACCTGGCGCCCTATGTTGGCGCTTCGTTGGAAGTGATGGAGCGTGATACCCAGCGCATGCGCCCGCAGCGGCCTTGGACCTTCAGTAACCTGAAGAAGGGCGAGGGGTTGCAGGCGGTGATCGATTTCATCGTCGAGCGCGGGATGCTGGGGGTCAGAAGTTCTTGACGTCGCAGTGCCATGGCTGACCACCAGTCGCCCTCATCGCTGTGACGTGTCCTGCGATGAGGGGCGACAGCCCCCGCAGCAACGCGCTTGAGGTATGATCTGCGCCCGCTCAGGAGCAAGCCCATGGCCAAAGACATCGACAACCCCTGCGTCTCGCTGTGCCAGCTCAACAGCGAGCTGTGCGTGAGCTGTGGTCGAAGCCGGGACGAGATCCGCAAATGGCGTGCAATGAAACGCCCGGAAAAGATGGCCACCGTGCAGCGAGCGGCTGTGCGGTTGAAAGCCATCGTCAAGAAAAACGCCAAGCGCCAGCCGAGCGAATGACCTTGGGCTGCGGCTAACCTGCCGCCGCCGACCACTGCGCGTACGCCGCCGTCATCACCTGCCAGGTTTGCCGGTCGGCAGGGATCAGATGTTCGATACGCAGCGACGCCACGCTGATGTCCAGCGGCATGCCGAAAGTGGTAAAGGTCGACAGGAAATTGAGCTCGCTTTGCCCGCTGCGCACTCGGGTCAACACCACCGGGGAGAGTGCCGGGCTCAGCGGCAGATCGGTTGGCCCAGGCAGCTTGCGCAACAGCTCAGCCAACTCAGGATTGCTGAAGGCTTCCCGGGCCGCGCGTTGCCAGGCAATTGCGCGTATCTCATCGGCATTGACCAGGTGGTCGCCCAGGCCACCGGGGCGCAGCAGCGTGTCGAGCAGATTCAGGCCGGAGGGCTGGGTCGTCTGGACGCCGAGCATTGCCAGGAGCAAGCCGGCACTGGCATTGGCAGCGGTGATGTCCCAGTTGCTGGCGATCACCAACGCCGGTGCCGGGTTGTTGGCCTGCAGGATGTGCTCGATCGCGTCATGCACCATTGCCATCGCTGGCGCGTCGGGTGTCGAGGCCATGTAGCGCGGGGCAAAACCTGCCGCGAGAAATATCTCATTGCGTTGTTCCAGTGGCGCGTCGAGGGCTGACAGCAAAGCATGCAGCGTGCTCGGGCTGGGCTTGGCGCGGCCGGTTTCGACGCAGCTGAGGTGACGCTGGGAAATGCCAGTAATCAGCGACAGTTCGAGCTGGCTCAGCCTGGCTTGACGGCGCAGGCGCCGCAGGTGCTCACCCGCCGCTGTGGCGGTAAGCGGATGAGTCGTGAGGGAGTGGGAAGGGCTCATGGGTGCACTCTGACGGTCCTTGTGTAGCGAGTCCATGACCTGTCAGGTCATTGAGCGGCGAGCAAGTCTACCACTAGGGTTGCGTGCAACTCACCAGGAGAAGCACATGCGCGCGCCCTATATCGCTTTACCGCTGCTGTTGGCTTTCACGTTGTACACCGGCTGGAGCATGCTGATTGCCGATCAGTCGCTGATCGCCTTCGGCCTTGAGCTGATGGCCAGGCCCGACACTGCCCAAGTGGTCATCGATCTGTACTTGATGGCCGGGCTTGCCTGTCTCTGGATGGTCAACGACACCCGCGCCCGAGGGCAGCCTCTGCGCGGGGTGCTGCCGTACGTGCTGGTCACGATCGTGTTCGTTTCAGCAGGGCCGCTGTTGTATATCGTGGTTCGGGGCTTTTGCGCCAGGGGCAGGCAATGAACAGTGTGCTGTCTGTGTATGCCATCTGTGTGGTGGTTCTGCTGCTCAAGATGCTCGCGATCTCGTGCTATCAAGGCTATTTTCGGTTGCGCTGCAAGATCTTCACAAACCCCGAAGATGCTGCTGTTTTCCGGCGCTCGGCCGAATTCGAAGAATGCCCCCAAGTCAGACGCGGCGCGAAAGCCTGGAGCAATGACCTTGAAAGCATCCCACTGTTCATTGCGCTGGGTGGGCTGGCGGTTGCCGTTGATGCGCCCGGAGTGATGAGCCAGTACTTGAGCGGGTTGTTTACCGTCGCCAGGGTCTTGCACACCGTCACTTATCTAGCGGGCGTGCAGCCATGGCGTACGGTCAGTTATGGCATGGGTGTGCTGTGTTTGCTCGGCCTGGCCGGGATGATTGTGCTCAGGGTGCTGGCGGCCTGAGCACTCAGGCTCAGGCGTGCACGGTGTTAGCGGCGATAGTAACGGTGATGCTCTTCGTAGCGGTGGCGCATTACCCGTTCGTGGTGGCGCTCCCAATCACGATGGCGTTTGGCTTCACGGCGCGCCTGCTCCCTACGCCATTGATCCCGGCGCCAGTTGTCGCGTCGCCACTCATCGCGGCGATCGTGCCAACGGCCGTCGTGCCAGTAACGGTCGTCATGGGCCAGCAATGGCGCCGACTGCTGATCGGCGATGTCGGCCAGGCTTGACCAAGGATTGCCAGCCGACTGCGTGGCTGGCTCAACGGCTGTCAGTTGCTGGGCCAAGGCCGGCGCTTTGGGGTTGATCTGTGTTGCTGAGGCCGAGCCCACTGCCGCGAAGGCGAACAGGGCCAAAAGCACCATCCGGGGGGCATTGAATTTCATGAGCAAAGACAACCTCTACGTGGCAGTTTGACGTGTGCTCATCTGCTTGCGCCAACCTGGTGAGGTGGCTGTCTAGCGAGCGAATGTGCGTATTCACATAGACCGATAAATAGGCAAAAGTTCTAAGCGCCCCATGGTAAATAGCCTGCTGGGCCAATGCATGGCTATTGCAAATCACCGAGTGCACGCATGACAATAAGATTCATTACCACTCGCGAACTGTTCTATTACCATGTCCGCCACCGATCTATCCTTGCGTAGCGCCGTCAATGAGCTGTACTGCGACCATCACGGCTGGCTCAATGGCTGGCTGCGCAAGCGCCTGGGAAATGCCTTCGATGCTGCCGACCTGACCCAGGACACCTTCGTGCGAGTGCTAAAGGCGCGCAGCGCGCTGGAGATTCGCGAGCCCCGGCCGTACCTGTCACGCATTGCCAAAGGCTTGCTGATCGACTTGCTGCGTCGGCGCTCGTTGGAACAGGCCTATCTGGATGCCTTGGCCAACCTGCCTGAAGCGCATCATCCTTCGTTGGAGGAGCAAGCGATCGTGCTGCAAGCGCTGGTCGAAATCGACCGCCTGCTGCAAGGCTTGGGGCCGAAGGTCAAGCAAGTGTTCATCCTCTCGCAATTCGATGGCCTGACCTACCCACAGATTGCCGAGCACCTGGGCATCAGCCTGCGCAGCGTCAATAACTACATGGCCAAGGCCATGGAGCATTGCTGCCTGATGCAGATCAAGATGCAACTGGCATGAGCCTCTCGCCTGCCGAGTTGCAAGCGATCAGCGTCGCCGCGCGCTGGTACGCCCGACTGCAGTCGGGCGTGGCGACCGATGCCGATCGCCGCGCCTAGAATGACTGGCTGATTGCCGACCCGGTTCATCGTCAAGCCTGGCAACGCATGGCGGCTGTGAGCGAGCAGATGGCCAGTGTGCCTGGCAGCCTGGCCGCCCCTGCCTTGCGCGGCGCCGAGCGCTCTCGGCGCCAGCTGCTTGGCAGCGTGTTAGTAGTGGTGCCGGCCACCTCACTGGGCTGGCTGGGCTGGCGCAGTGAGACCTCGCACAACCTGCTTGCCGATTTTCGTACCGCCGTGGGTGAGCGCCGCGAGTTTCGCTTGGCCGATGGCAGCTCGCTGCTACTCAACACCGATACCTCGGTCAACCTCAGGTACGACGGTCGTCAGCGGCTTCTTGAGCTGTTGTCGGGTGAGATTCTGGTGAGCACCGCCGCTGATCCTGCGCAGCGGCCGTTCAAGGTGCTCACCCGGCATGGCCAGGTGTTGGCGCTGGGGACGCGTTTTATCGTTCGCTCGCAGGCGCAGGGTGGTGAGGTGGCGGTGCTCGAGAAAGCGGTAGAAGTCAGGTCGTTCAGCGGTGCATCGACGGTGCGCGTGGAAGCCGGGCAGTCGGTAGACTTCAATGCCCGCGCGGTGACGGCGCCAAGGCGCAATGACGTGTCGGTGGGTGCTTGGCAGCAAGGCAGCATCATCGCCCTCGATCGTCCTTTGGCGCACTTGCTGGCTGATCTTTCGCGCTATCGCCCTGGCGTGCTGCGCTGTGATCCGCGGATTGCGCAATTGAAGGTGTCTGGGGCGTTCCCCATCGATGACACCGACCGCGCGCTGGCCGCGCTGGAGAGTGGTTTGTCGCTGCGGGTGACGCGCTACAGCCGGTTCTGGGTCAATGTCTCCGCGCCCATCGGGAAGTCGTAGGCAGAAGTTGAGGGCGCCGCCGCGATTGCCATCGGTTGAAAATTTTTTGTCAGCGCCTGCACTTTTCCAATCCACTGTTCGGCTCATTCCCCAGTGAGTTCATTTGATGTTCTTTTGGGGGAGGGTAGGCATGTCTGCTGTGTACAAGTGGTGTGGGCTGGCGAAAGCAGTAAAAGTTGGATTATTGGCGGCAACCACTGCCGGCGGGTGGTCGAGCGTCACCCTGGCGGCCCAGGTGCCCGCCCAGCAGCACAGTACGGTGCGCTCGTTCGATATCGCCGCGGGCAGCCTGACTGAAGTGCTCAGCCGTTTCGCCAGTGCGGCCGGGGCTGCGATTTCCTTTGACGCGCGCGACACAGATGGCCTGCATTCACCTGGGATCAAAGGCACGTTCGGCGTCAGCGAAGGCTTTGCGCGAATCCTTGGTGGCAGCGGTTTGCAAGCCGAGCCCCAGGCCAACGGCACCTTTGTCCTGCGCGCAGTGCCGGCAACGGGCTCGGCGCTGGAGCTGGGCGCCACCACGGTCAACGCCCAAGTGCTGGGTGCTACCACCGAAAACAGCGGTTCGTACACCACCGGTGCGGTGACCATCGGCAAGGGTGAACACTCGCTCAAGGAGACCCCGCAATCGGTCACGGTGATGACCCGCAAGATGCTCGATGACCAGAACCTCAACACCATCGATCAGGTCATGGAAAAGACCCCCGGCATCACCGTCTACGACTCGACCATGGGCGGCAAGTACTTCTACTCGCGCGGCTTTCGTATGTCGGGCCAGTATCAGTACGATGGTGTGCCACTGGACATGGGCAACCTCTATGTCCAGGCCGACAGCTTCAGCAGCGACATGGCCTATTACGATCGGGTCGAGGTACTGCGCGGTGCCGCCGGCATGATGAAAGGCTCCGGTGGCACTGCGGGCGGGGTGAACTTCGTGCGCAAGCGCGGCCTGGCAGTCGCGCATACCGACATCACCCTTTCTGGCGGCAGTTGGGACAACTATCGCGGCCAGGTCGACACCGGCGGCCCGCTGAATGCGTCCGGCAGCCTGCGTGGGCGGGCGGTGATCGCCGAGCAGAGCCGGCATTACTTTGTCGACGACGCCAGCCGCAAGGACCAGGTGTACTACGGCGCGCTCGACCTCGATGTCAGCCCCGACACCACGCTCGGCCTGGGCATCGCCTATGAAGATGTCGACGCCAACCCATGCTGGGGTGGCCTGCCGCGCTACAAGGATCGCAGCGACCTCAAGCTCAGCCGCTCGACCTGCCTCGACCCTTCCTGGAATACCTGGCGCAGCAAGCGCACCACAGTTTTCAGTGACCTGACCCACCAGCTCAATGACGACTGGAAGCTCAAGGTGGCCAGCGTCTATACCAAGAACACCCAGGCCATCAAATATGCCTTCGCCTCCGGAGCGGTGACGCCTGGCACCAATACCACCGGCATGCTCGGCAGCCTGTACGACTACGACCAGGTCGATTACGGCCTGGACGCTTACATCGATGGCAAATTTGCCGCGTTCGGCCAGCAACATGAACTGGTGCTGGGCATGAACGCCAGCCGCGCGAACAAGGACGATTTCTACTCGGTGGCGTTTCTGCCGCAACGGCAGGACGTGTTCAACCCGGACAAGTCCATCCCTGAGCCGGATGACAGCTACTTCATCGAAAACTCGTCGCGTGGCGGCCCGGTCAAATCGGTGACCAAACAGAAGGGCGTCTATTCGACCCTGCGCTTGAAACTGGCCGATCCACTGACCGTAGTCGTGGGAGGTCGGGTGAGCTGGTACAGTTCCGACACCGATTATGACTTCCTCAACGCTGTCCCTTCGCAGCATTCCAGTACCCGCGAGACCGGCCAGGTCACGCCGTTTGCCGGCGTGCTGCTGGACCTCAACGACAACCTCACGGCCTACGCCAGCTACTCGGACATCTTCACCCCGCAGGGCAATTACCGCTCCGAAGACGGCTCGGCGCTCAAGCCGTTAGTGGGCCAGAGCTACGAGCTGGGGATCAAGGGCGCCTGGTTCGACGGTCGCCTGAACAGCGCTTTCAACCTGTTCCGCACCATCCAGAAAGATCAGGCGCAAACTGACTACAACTCTTCCTGCCCGTCCTCCGATGGATACTGTTACGTCAATGCCGGCAAGGTTCGCGCCCAAGGTTTCGAGGCCGAGATCAGCGGCGAAGTCATCGAGCGCTTGCAACTGCTCGCCGGATACACCTACACCCAGACCAAGACCCTCGACGATATCGACACCACCCTCAACGGCGCCGCGTTCAACAGCTATGTACCGCGGCATGTGTTGCGCATGTGGGGTGAATACGCCCTGACTGGCGCACTTGAACGCTTCACCCTCGGCGCCGGGGTTAATGCGCAAAGCGACAATTACCGCGTTTCGCCTTCCAGCGGTGAGAAAATCAGCCAGTCGGGCTACGCGATCTGGAACGGTCGAATCGGTTATCGGATCGATGACACCTGGTCTGTGGCCCTCAACGGCAACAACCTGTTCGACAAGCGTTACTACACCACCATTGGTACCGAGACGTTCGGCAACTACTACGGTGAGCCGCGCAACTTCATGGTATCGCTCAAGGCGAGTTTCTGAGCTGGGGTCATGGCTGTTGCAAGGTCCACGCCTGCCAGCGTTCTGAGGATGCCAGCCAATAACGCTATGGGCGGCATCTGAAACTGGTATTAGATGCGCCCGCGCACGGCTGTTTAGCATCGTCGATGTCAACTGCGCCCGCCGCGTGGCCAGCGCCTGGGCAAAACTGGCGTCGGTGATCAAGGCAACGCTGTCATGTCCAAGCGCAGGCTGAATGATGCTTCACTGGTCAGTGGCGCAGGGCACTCGGCATAAGCGCCACAACTCAGCTATCGTCTGATCCTTCCATCATCGCCAGGGGCCAGCGGCATGCATATCGTCATTCCCGACGACTACCAGAATGTGATCCGTACGCTCGATTGCTTCAGTCGGTTGGCGGGCCACCACGTCACGGTGCTGCACGATCGGCAACCGGCCTCGCTGGAGGAATTGGCCATAAGGTTCGCCGATGCCGATGCGCTGGTGCTCACGCGTGAACGAACGCGCATCGATGCCGCGCTGCTGGATCGTTTGCCCAAGCTCAAGCTGATCAGCCAGACCGGCAAGCTTGCTGGTCATCTTGACCTGGCGGCATGCACGGCGCGTGGCATCGTCGTCACCGAGGGCCGCGGTTCGCCGGTAGCTCCGGCAGAACTGGCCTGGGCACTGATGCTTAATGCACGGCGTCAGCTGGTAGCGGCGCTACAGGGATTCAGGCAAGGGCAGTGGCAGGTCAACCTGGGTTCGGCGCTGGCTGGTCAGGTGCTGGGCATCTGGGGTTACGGCAAGATCGGCCAGCGGCTGGCGCGCTATGCCCAGGCGTTCGACATGCCGGTACTGGTGTGGGGCAGCGATAGCAGCCGGGCTGCGGCCGCAGCCGATGGCCACCGCGCCGCAGCTTCGCGTGAAGCCTTGTTCGCCGAGGCGGACATCCTCAGCCTCAACCTGCGCTTGGCCCAGAGCACGCGCTACATTGTCACTCTGGACGATCTTGCCAGGATGAAAACCGATGCGTTGCTGGTGAACGTCAGTCGCGCCGAACTGATTGCCCCGGGCGCGTTGCTGCAGGCATTGCAGGCCGGCCGGCCAGGTTATGCCGCAGTGGACGTTTACGAGGACGAACCGGTGCTCGACCCCGCCCACCCGTTGCTCAATCACCCGCGCGTGCTGTGCTCACCGCACCTGGGGTACGTGGAAAAGAACGGTTACGAGCTTTACTTTGGTGATGCGTTCGACAATCTCGTGGCGTTTTTTGCCGGCGCACCCAAGAACGTCGCCAATCCCGAGGCTGTGGGTCAAAGGTAGGTCTGTTACTCAACGGCAAGGCACGCAGTCAAGCCAGCCCAGGCTAGAGCTACCTGGCATGATGCATTCGAATTGGCTGACGTATCGGCAAATCCGGGCTAGCCTCTGCGCCCCCCCCAGCGGTGAAAGAGTCTTTTATGGAGTTACGTCAGCTTCGCTATTTCCTGAGCGTCCTGGAGTACGGCAGTCTTGGTAGGGCTGCGCTTGAACTTGGTGTCGGCGCCTCCGCCTTGAGCCAGCAGCTGTCGAAGCTGGAGAGCGAGTTGAGTACCCGGCTTTTGACCCGCTCGAGCACCGGCGTGTCACCGACGGCGGCGGGCCTGGCCTTCGAATACCATGCGCGCCTGGCGCTGCGTCAGGCAGAGCATGCGGTGCTTGCCGCACAAAGTGGCCGTATGAGCGGTTATGCCAGCGTGGGATTGGCACCGACTACCGCATCGATTCTTGGCTTGGCGTTGATCGACAGGATGCGCCAACGCTATCCCGACATCCGCCTGCACTTGGTGGAAATGCTGTCCGGTTACCTGGTGAATCAACTCAACGCCAGGCACCTTGACTTGGCCGTGCTGTTCCAAGCGGACGCCGGGCCTCGCCTGAATGTCCGGCCATTGCTGAACGAGCGTCTGTTCGTCCTGGTTCCTGCCACGCTGGTCAATGCCGATTGGGGTGAGGCCCTTAGTTTGGCACAGATCGCCACGCTGCCCTTGGTGATGCCCAGCACACAGCATGGTCTGCGGACTACGCTGCGTTCGATTTTCGAACGGGCAGGGCTCGAGCCTCGGATCGTCTTGGAAGTCGATGGCCTGTCGCTGTTGATGGACTGCGTCTGTGCAGGTCATGCCGCCACCATTCAGCCGGGTGCAACGGTTGCCCGGGCGCATCAGGCAGGCTTGCGCGTATTTTCCATCGATCAGGCACAGGCGCAGCGACGCAATCTGATTGTCAGCTTAAGCGATGACGAACTCTCGCCGGCCGCCTTGGCTACCCGGATCGTACTGCAGGAAGTCTCGCGGGAGTTGGTGGAGCAGGGCCGCTGGCCGGGCGCTCAGTTGCTTTGACGCAGTCGTCCCCTAATCCGAGCCTTTAGAAAAACTGAATGCCTCCCCGCGGTAATCGCGTTTCGCGCCCTTGAAGCACTCTTTAGAGTCCTGGGTCACCGAAAAGCAGCCGAACATCCGGCGCTGCGTGACTTGGAGGCGAAATGATCGACGTGCTAGTCATCGGAGGGGGCAACGCCGCCCTCTGTGCCGCGCTGATGGCGCGCGAGGCTGGAGCCAGCGTGCTGCTGCTCGAGGCTGCGCCGCGCGTCTGGCGGGGTGGCAATTCTCAGCACACGCGCAATTTGCGGTGCATGCATGACGCCCCGCAGGACGTGCTGGTCGAAGCGTACCCGGAAGAGGAGTTCTGGCAGGACCTGTTGAAAGTCACCGGAGGCCAGACCGACGAAAAGCTCGCGCGCCTGGTGATTCGCGCATCCTCCAACTGCCGCGGTTGGATGCGCCGTCATGGCGTGCACTTTCAGCCATCGTTGTCTGGCGCGCTGCACACCGCACGCACCAATGCGTTTTTTATGGGCGGCGGCAAGGCGCTGATCAATGCCTACTATCGAAGCGCCGAACAACTCGGGGTACAGATCCGCTACGACACGCCCGTCGCCGATATCGAACTGCAAGACGGACGTTTCGTAGCCGGCCTTATACCGGCGCGTGAGGTCCAGGGCCGGCAACTTCCTGCCGAGCGCATCGAGGCGCGCAGTTGCGTGCTGGCTGCCGGTGGTTTCGAGTCGAACCGTCAATGGTTGCGCGAAGCCTGGGGGCAGAATGAGCGGGGGGAGTGGCCTTCGGACAATTTCCTGATCCGCGGGACGCGGTTCAATGACGGGGTCCTGTTACGCCGTCTGATCGACCAGGGCGCCGACACGATTGGTGACCCGACCCAGGCGCACATGGTAGCGATCGACGCCCGCGCACCGCTTTACGACGGCGGGATCTGCACGCGCATCGATTGTGTGTCGCTGGGTGTGGTGGTCAACCGCGATGGGCAGCGCTTCTATGATGAAGGCGAGGATTTCTGGCCCAAACGCTATGCCATCTGGGGGCGCCTGGTGGCTCATCAACCTGGCCAGGTGGGGTTCTCGATCATCGACCAGAAAGCCCTCGGCCGGTTCATGCCGCCGGTTTTTTCCGGCGCCACCGCTGATAGCCTGGAGGGGCTGGCCGGCGTGCTCGGTTTGCCTGTGCAAGCCTTCGTCCAAACCGTGCAGGCCTACAACCGTGCCTGCCAGGTGGGCACCTTCGACCACACCCGCCTGGATGATTGTCACACCCTGGGCCTGGAGCCGGGGAAAAGCCACTGGGCGCGCCCGATCGATACGCCTCCGTACTACGGCTACCCGCTGCGACCTGGGGTGACCTTCACCTACCTTGGGCTGCGCACCGATGAAACGGCAGCAGTGCATTTCAATGGGAATGCCAGCCCGAACCTGTTCGTCGCCGGCGAAATGATGGCGGGCAATGTGTTGGGCAAGGGCTACACCGCAGGTGTCGGCATGTCCATCGGCACAGCCTTCGGCCGCATCGCCGGGACCCACGCCGCTGCGGCGACAGGCCACCTTCATCCAGAACAAGAGCATAGCCATGACCGCGCAACTGCCTGAACCCTACGTGCCCGATGCCGCTCAGCCGGCCCCCGAATTGATCCCGCTGTTGACCCTTGAAGAGCAGGAGGTAGATCGGCAATTGCGCATCTGTAATGCCTGTCGCTACTGCGAGGGGTTTTGCGCAGTTTTCCCGGCGATGACCCGCAGGCTGGAGTTCAACAAGGCAGACATCCATTACCTGGCCAACCTATGCCACAACTGCGGGGCTTGCCTGCACGCCTGCCAGTACGCCCAGCCCCACGAATTCGCCGTCAACGTGCCACAGGCCATGGCCAAAGTGCGCGTGCAGACGTATGCCGAGTATGCCTGGCCAACCCTTTTCGGGCGGCTGTATCGGCGCAACGGCACGTTTGTCGCAAGCGCCTTGGCAGTGGCCTTGTCGTTATTCTTGCTGCTGACCTTGTGGGCCAACGGCACATTGCTGCCCGGTCGGTTGGCGGGAAATTTCTATGCGGTTTTCCCACACAACACCTTGGCCCTAATGTTTGGCAGTGTGTTTGCCGCTGCAGGTATTGCGCTGGCGATGGCGGTACGACGCTTCTGGCGCTCAGTCTCGCCTGCCGAGGCGTTGGCACAACCGGCCACGGCGGCGGTGATCGAGGCGTCGAGTGCTGCGCTGACCCTGAAATACCTGGACGGTGGGCATGGCAAAGGCTGCAACAATGCCGATGATCGCTTCACGCTTTGGCGCCGACGTTTCCATCATTTCACCTTCTACGGTTTCATGTTGTGCTTTGCCGCGACGCTGGTCGCCACCGGGTACCACTACCTGCTGGGCCAACAGGCGCCGTATCCGCTGCTGAGCGCGCCGGTGCTGCTGGGCACCTTGGGAGGTCTTGGCTTGATCATCGGGCCGGCCGGGTTGCTGGCGCTGAACTTGCGCAGGGCCGCTGAGCACGGCGATGTTGCCCAGCGCCCCATGGACCGGGCATTTCTCCTGCTTCTGCTGCTGGTCAGCGCCACGGGCCTCGCCTTGCTGGGCCTGCGTGATACCGCAGCGATGGCGATCCTGCTGGCGATTCACCTGGGCACGGTCATGGCGCTGTTCATCACATTGCCCTATGGCAAGTTTGCCCATGGCCTGTTCCGTAGCGCCGCGCTGCTCAAGTTCGCGATCGAGAAGCGTCGGCCCAACCCACTCGGTCTGGGCGAGGACTGAGCCATGTACGCCTTGTCCAGGGTGACTATGCCGCGCCGGGCTGCAAGCGGGGCGTTTGATTCAACGGTTGGGCCATTTGTCCAGCAGGATCGACACGAATTTTTCCGCCGCTGGCGACAGCGACGCCCCGCGCCGATAGACCAACCCCAGTGTGCGAGTCACCTGCGGTTCGATCAGCGGCACGCTGACCAAGGTCGGGTGGTCGGCGCTGGGCATGGCCAGGCTGGGCATGGCAGAGACACCCAGCCCGGCCTCGACCATACCCAGCGAGGTAGACAGGTGTTGAACCTCATAGAACCACTTGGGCCGCAAGTTGAGCCCGGAGAGCGCGTGGTCCAGCAACATCCGGTTGCCGCTCAGACGGCCGACGCCGATCAGGCGGTAGTCGGCCAGTTCTGTCCAGGTGACGGCCTCACGGGTTGCCAATGCATGGTCTCTGCGGCAGGCCAGGACGAAATGCTCCTGCACCAGGGAGACGAACTCGATGTCGGGGTGCTGGCCGCTCATCATGTTAATGCCGAAATCGGCCTCACCCCGCAGCACGGCTTCGAGCCCGTCGTTGGCGCTGAGGTCGAGCAGACGAATGCGGATCTTCGGGTACTGCTCGTTGTAATCGCGGATGACCGATGGCAGGAAGTAGAACGCGGCCGTCGGAATGCAGGCGAGTGTGACCTGACCGGTCTGGCGTTCGGCGAGTTCGCGAATGCTCAGGATCGAATCCTCGAAGTCATCCAGCAAGCGCCTGGCCTTGGGCAGAAAGTCGCGTCCCACACTGGTGAGGCTGACACGGCGGGTGGTGCGCTCCAGCAGCGAAGTACCGAGGCCCTCTTCCAGTTTCTTGATCCGCCGACTCAGGGCCGGTTGCGACAGGTGCAGCGCTTCGGCCGCTTCATGGAAGCTGCCTAGTTCGGCGATTTTCACGAAAGATCGAATGTCTTGCAGCTCATATTCCATCTGAGTTCGCTCTCCTGCGGTCAGGTTAGATTGATCTGGAAAACGCAATAATCACTACGATATTTGCATTGGAATGATTTATCCATCCCTGTCAGTCTTGTGTCTACAACATCAATGATGTCCATTGATCAACAAGAGTACGAAATCATGCAACGAATTCCTTGCGTACTCATGCGCGGTGGCACCTCCAAAGGGCCTTTTTTCCATGCATGGGATCTGCCTGCCAACGTGGTTGAACGCGACGAATTGCTGATCAACCTGATGGGCTCCGGCCATGAGCTGGAAATCGACGGTATCGGTGGTGGTAGCCCGCAAACCAGCAAGGTGGCGATCGTCAGCCCGTCGCTGCATGCCGACGCCGACGTCGACTACCTGTTCGTGCAGGTCATGGTCGCCCAGCGCCGGGTCGATACCGCGCCCAACTGCGGCAACATGTTGTGCGCCGTTGGCCCGTTCGCCATCGAGCAAGGATTGGTCAAGCCGCAGGACGGCAAGACCCTGGTACGCATCCGTAATCTCAACACCGGCACCTTCGTCAACTCGCTGGTGGAAACCCCTGGTGGCATCGTGCGTTACGAAGGCCGTACGGCGATCGACGGTGTACCGGGCACTGCCGCCCCGGTGCACCTGACCTTCCTCGATGCAGTGGGTAGCAAGACCGGCAAACTGTTCCCCACTGGCCAGGCCCAGGATGTGATCGACGGGGTACCGGTGACCTGCATCGACATGGCCATGCCGATGATGATCGTCCATGCCAGCGAATTGGGCATGACCGGTTCCGAGACCCCGGCGCAGCTGGATGCCGATACCCGCCTGCTGCAACGTCTGGAGGCCCTGCGCCTGAAGGCCGGCAAGGCGATGGGATTGGGCGATGTCAGCGGCATGGTGATCCCCAAGCCCGTGCTGGTCTCGGCGCCGCGCTATGACGGCACGCTACAGGTGCGTTACTTCATGCCTCACAACTGCCACCGGGCCTTGGCCATCACCGGTGCTATCGGCCTGGCGACTGCCTGCGTCAGCCCTGGCACGGTGATCATGGACATGCTCGGCGAGCAAGCCCAGCACTTGCAGGAAGTGCGTCTGGAGCACCCAAGCGGCGGCATTGACGTAGCGCTTTCTCGCAGCGGTGCCGATGGCAAGACGCTCCAGGCATCGGTGGTGAGAACCGCTCGTCGACTGTTTTCAGGCTTCGTCTACGCCCCAACCTTGCGCAGGCTGGCGGGTTAGGCAGGGTCGCAGCACCTCGATAACCAGCGCATCCGCACAGTTTCAACAATGGGTGATGCCTCATGAAACTCGCCAAGTCACTGTATTTCCAGATCCTCTGCGCCGTCCTGCTGGGCGTGGTGGTCGGTCACTTCTGGGCGCAACAAGCCGTTGCGCTAAAGCCACTGGGTGATGCCTTCATCAAGCTGATCAAGATGATGATCGCCCCTGTGGTGTTCTGCACCATTGTCACCGGCATCGCCGGGATGACTGACAAACGCTCGCTGGGGCGGTTGATGAGCAAGACCTTGCTGCTGTTCCTGGTACTGACCGTGGTCAGTCTGGTGATCGGCCTGGGCGCGGTATACCTGTTCCGCCCGGGTGTTGGCATGAACATCGACCCGGCCACCCTCAGCACGGCCGGCCTGGACCAGTATGCCGCGTCTGCGGCGAAGCTCAGCGTGGTCGATTTTTTCATGCACATCATCCCGGATACCTTCATCGGGGCGTTCAACAAGGGTGAAGTGCTGCCGGTGCTGTTCATCGCGGTGCTCAGTGGTTTCGCCCTGTCATCGATGGGCGAGAAGGGCAGGCCGGTACTCGATGTACTTGAGTCGGCCTCGACCATGGTGTTTCGCATCTTCGGCTATCTGATGCGCTTCGCCCCGATCGGCGCCTTCGGTGCGCTGGCCTTCACTGTCGGGCAGTACGGCGTAACCTCGCTGGGGGCATTGGCCAAGCTGGTCGGTACGCTCTACATCGCCTGCGCGTTTTTCGTGCTGGTGGTGCTCGGGGGTATCTGCCGTGCGCACGGCTTCAGCCTGTGGAAGCTGCTGCGCTATTTTCGCGAAGAGTTTCTGGTGGTGCTCGGCACCTCGTCGACCGAGCCGGTTCTGCCGCGCATGCTGGAAAAACTGGAGAAGCTTGGCTGCAAGAAAGGTGTAGTAGGGCTGGTGCTGCCAACAGGCTACTCGTTCAACCTTGACGGTACTGCCATCTACCTGTCGCTGGCTGCGGTGTTCATCGCCCAGGCCTGCAACATCGATCTGACCCTCGGCCAGACGGTGACGATGCTGGCGATCATGCTGTTGTCCTCCAAAGGCGCAGCAGGTGTGACCGGCAGTGGTTTCGTGGCTCTGGCCTCGACCCTGACGGTCATTCACGACATACCGCTGGCAGGGCTGGCCTTGCTGATCGGTATCGATCGCTTCATGTCCGAGGCGCGCGCATTGACAAGCCTGGCCAGCAATGCCGTGGCCACTGTGGTCATTTCACTGTCGGAAAACGCCTGCGAACGGGAAACCTTGCTCAGTCGCTTGAACGGTACCCCGGTGGCCCCGCCCGAGCTGGACACGGCGCAGGTCGACTGGTCTGCCGAACCACGGCAGCACAGCTGAAAAGCACTTGTATCTCCCATCGTTGACTTAAAATCCCACTCAACATCCCAGCGATGTCGAGTGGGGTAGGGGGCCGTCCGCCTTGCCGATGGCCGCAATAGAATAACAACAAGAGAAAAGACCATGCTCGCACTCCTGGGCCTGATCATGGTGGTGACCTTCACCTACCTGATCATGAGTAAACGCCTTTCACCGATTGTTGCGCTCACCGTGGTGCCGATTGTCTTCGCCCTCATCGGTGGCTTTGCCCCTGAACTTGGCAAGATGATGCTCGATGGCTTGAAGATGGTGGCGCCCTCGGCAGCCCTGTTGCTGTTCGCCATTCTGTTCTTCGGCCTGATGATCGACGCCGGCCTGTTCGATCCACTGATCCGTAAGATTCTCAAACGCGTCAACGGCGACCCGATCAAGATCGCCATCGGCACTGCGTTGCTGTCGCTGCTGGTAGCGCTCGATGGCGACGGCACCACCACTTACATGATTACCTGCGCGGCAATGCTGCCGCTGTACAAGCGCATCGGCATGAACCCGATGATCCTGGCCACGGTGTCGATGCTGTCGTTGAGCATCATGAGTGGCATGAGCCCCTGGGGAGGGCCGGCCACTCGAGCCATTGCCGCGCTCGGGCTGGACGCGACCGAATACTTCATTCCAATGCTGCCGACAGTGATCGGTGGAGCTGTCTGGGTGGTGTTCACCGCCTACCTGCTGGGGCGCGCGGAGCGCCGGCGAATCGGCAACATTGCCTTGGAATCCGGTGGCGGCAACTGCTATATCAAGGAAATCCTCGGCGACAACCCGCATAAGCGTCCGCGCCTGGCGTATGTGAACCTGGCGCTGGTGATCGCCGTGATGACTGCCTTGGTGCTGGGTGTCATGCACTCCGCGCTGCTGTTCATGATCGGCTTCGTCGCGGCGCTGATGATCAACTACCCACAGCTGGACTTGCAGAAAGAGCGCATCCTGGCCCATTCGGGCAATGCCATGACCGTGGTCCTGCTGGTGTTTGCCGCGGGTATCTTCGCCGGGATCTTCTCCGGCACCAAGATGGTCGACGCCCTGGCGCAGACCCTGGTCGACTGGATTCCCGAAGCATGGAGCCACTGGTTCCCGCTGGTGGTTGCGCTGACCAGCATGCCGCTGACCTTCGTGCTGTCCAACGACGCCTACTACTTCGGCGTGGTACCGATCCTGGCCAACGCGGCGGCTGCCTATGGCATCGACCCGATAGAAATCGCTCGCGCCTCGGTGCTGGGTCAGCCGGTGCACCTGATGAGCCCGTTGGTGGCCTCGACCCTGCTCCTGGTGGGCATGGTCGACCGCGACATCGGTGACTTCCAGAAGGCCACCGTGAAATGGGCGGTGCTGACTTCGTTGGTCATTACCGCACTGGCCTTGCTCACGGGGGCCTTGTCCTTCTTCGTCTGATCTGCAGTGGGCGCGCCTGCGCCCAACTCTCCAAGAACAACAAAAGAGTACCGATCATGTCCCAAGCTGTTTTCCGTGGGGCCACTTGTGGCCTGCTCTGCGGTTGGTTGCCTGTGGCCGGCGCTGCCGGATTTATCGACGACAGCAAGCTCAAAGTGCAGCTGCGCAACGTCTACTTCAACGAAAACTTTCGCGACGAACAAGGCATGAGCGCCCGCGCTGCGGCGAGCGCCAAGAGTGAGCGAGTGGAATGGGCGCAGGGTTTTCTGCTCGACTACCAATCAGGCTTCACTCAAGGCACATTGGGCCTTGGGCTCGATGCCATGGGTCTGCTCGGCGTGCGCCTCGATTCAGGCCGCGGGCGTAGTGGGACCGGCTTGCTGCCAGTTGATGACGATGGCCGGGCAGCAGACGAGTTCGCCAGTGCCGGGCTGACGGCCAAGGCGCGCCTGGGACAGACCGTGGTCAAGCATGGCACCCTGCTGCCCAAGACGCCGGTGCTGGTCTACAACGATGCGCGGCTTGTGCCGCAGACCTACCAGGGTACGCAACTGACCAGTACCGATGTCGATGGCCTGACCTTGACCGCCGGCTACCTGGATCGTTTCAAGCTGCGTGACTCAACCGATAGCACCGGTTTGTACCTCGATGGCTACGGTGGCAGCGAGTCTGGCGATTTCAGCTTCGCTGGCGCCGACTATGCCATCAGCAAGCAACTGCGTGTGAGCTACTTCCACGCTCAGCTAGAGCATTTCTACCGCCAGGACTATGCCGGCCTGGTCCACGACCTGTCGTTGGCCGGCGGGGTGTTCACCAGCGACTTGCGCTACTTCAAGAGTCGCGATAGCGGCGCCGCCCATGGCGGCAAGATCGACAATCACATGATCAGCGGCCAGGTATCGTATACCCACTCCGGGCACACACTCGGTGCCGGTTACCAAATGCTCGACGGTGACGCCGGGTTGCCTTACATCAGCGGTGCAACGGTCTACTCGTTCAGCAACGTCGGTATCGGCAAGTTCATCGAAGAACAAGAGAAGACCTGGATGGCCAGCTACGCCTACAACTTCGCCGCCGCCGGCATTCCGGGCCTGACCTTCATGACGCGGTATCTGAGCGGTGACAATGGCCGTTCAGGCGACGATGGACTGGCGGAATGGGAGCGTGACATCGAGTTGGCCTATGTGGTTCAGGCAGGTGTAGCGAAGGGGCTGGGGGTGAAACTGCGCAATTACGTCTATCGCTCGGACTTCTCCCGTGGTCGTGACAGCAACCGCATCTACCTGACTTACGAGATTGCCATCTGGTAGCGCCGAATCCGCAGCGGCTGCGGTTAGCTGGCTATGGCCGGAGCATCCGCTGCCGTTGCTAGCGGCCCTTGTTGTGGCATGCTTGTCGCCAGCTTTGCTGGCGCTGCTGTCTCAGAGAACAGTGCCCCATGCAGCTTCACTGCCTGGCTCAATCCAGCACATTGTGCAGCACTTCATAAATAACGCCGGTGGCGAGGGTGATCAGCAACAGGTCCTTGCCTGCCTGTTGCCATTCATAGCCCTCGTAATGAGGTAGGCGGCCCAGCAGGCGGCTGTCCAGTTTCTTGGCAATAGCGGGCGGGAGTGGCTTGCCCCGAGCCAGGTTTTTCTGGATGCCCGGCGGCAAAGCCGCTCCCGGGCTCCAGTAGTCACGATTGTCGCCAAGAATGATCCTGACCCCTGCGACATCGATCGAAGGTCCGCCGTGCCGATGGTTCGCGCTTGCCGGGTCCTGCTTGCCGTGCTGGCCACCCTTGTCGTGTCCCTTGCCTTTGCCATTGCCAGGGTCAGCAAGCGATAGCGCTGCTGTGCTGCTCAGCGTAACGGCAAGCACCGCACAGAGCAGCGAGTTGAGCGTGGGCATGACTGTATCTCCTTAAGGCTTGCACGTCAGCGTAGTCGCTGGCGCTGAAACAGCCAAAGCGCGGCCTAAGCTGCGACCGCTCGTTATGTTCAGGCCGCTTAGCAGTGGCTGCCGGGGCTGGTTTTTACGGTTTTTTTACGACGAGCACGGCTGCCGATCAGCATACTAGCGGCACTTTTTGCCCGCAGGCGGGCAGTGTCAACTTGACCTGTTTGAACCCAGGCTGCTGCGGCGGCCTGGCAAGCAGGTTGTGGGGAGCCGCTAATGCTCATGGACCGAATGTGTTGCCTCCCCCTGTGCAGAGAAGTGATTCGTGAGCCAAGCAGCGACCGCAGCAGATCAGTCCAACCACGGTAGAACCACAGGTATCGGCATGCTCGTCGCCGCAGTCGGCGTGGTCTATGGCGATATCGGCACCAGCCCGCTGTACACCCTAAAAGAAGTGTTTTCCGGCCACTATGGCGTGCAAGCCAGTCACGATGGCGTGCTGGGCATTCTGTCGCTGGTGCTCTGGTCATTGGTCTGGGTGGTCACGATCAAATACGTGTTGTTCATCCTGCGCGCCGACAACCAAGGCGAGGGCGGGATCATGGCCTTGACCGCGCTGGCGCGGCGGGCAGCGGCGCCTTTTCCCCGGCTGAGCAGGGTGCTGGTGCTGCTTGGCTTGTTTGGCGCAGCGCTGTTCTACGGCGACAGCATGATTACCCCGGCCATTTCGGTGCTGTCGGCTGTAGAGGGCCTGCAGCTGGCCTTCGACGGCATCGACCATTGGGTGGTACCGCTGGCCGTGATCGTGCTGGTTGGGCTGTTCTTGATCCAGAAACATGGCACGGCGCGCATCGGCATTCTGTTCGGGCCAGTGATGGTGCTGTGGTTCGTGGTCTTGGGTGCCCTGGGCATCCATGGCATCGTCCAGCGCCCGGAAGTGCTGCTGGCGCTCAACCCTGCCTGGGCGGTGCAGTTCTTCGTGGTTCATCCGGGCATGGGCGTGGCCATCCTTGGCGCAGTGGTGCTGGCGTTGACCGGGGCCGAAGCGCTGTATGCCGACATGGGCCATTTTGGCCGTAAACCGATCGCTCGGGCCTGGTTCCTGCTGGTACTGCCGGGGCTGGTGCTCAACTACTTCGGCCAAGGCGCGTTGATCCTCGACAACCCAGAGGCAGTGCGCAATCCGTTCTACCTGCTGGCGCCGAGCTGGGCGCTGCTGCCGATGGTCGCGCTGTCGACCCTGGCGACCATCATCGCCTCGCAGGCGGTGATATCCGGTGCCTTCTCGCTCACCCGCCAGGCGATTCAGCTGGGCTATGTGCCGCGCATGTTCATCCAGCACACCTCCAGTCACGAACAGGGGCAGATCTACATCGGCACGGTGAACTGGGCGTTGATGGTCGGCGTGGTGCTGCTGGTGATCGGATTCGAGTCATCCAGTGCATTGGCGGCGGCCTACGGGGTGGCTGTGACAGGCACCATGTTGATCACCACGCTGCTGTCCGCGGCGGTGGTCTTGCTGTTGTGGAAGACCCCGCGCTGGCTGGCGATCCCCATGCTGCTCGGGTTCCTGCTGGTCGACAGCCTGTACTTTGCCGCCAATGCGCCGAAGATCGTGCAGGGCGGGGCGTTCCCGGTGATTGCCGGCTTAGCGCTGTTCGTGCTGATGACTACCTGGAAGCGCGGGCGCAAGATCATCTTCGAGCGGCTGGATGAAGCCGCGCTGGCGCTGCCGCTGTTCATCGCCAGCATCCAGGCGCAGCCACCGCATCGGGTGCAGGGCACTGCGGTGTTTCTCACCGCCAGGACCGATGCGGTACCGCATGCCTTGCTGCATAACCTGCTGCACAACCAGGTGCTGCATGAGCAGGTGGTGTTGCTCACGGTGGTCGCCGAAGACTCGCCGCGGGTCAGGCCCGAGCAGCGCTTGGAGGTCGAGGCCTATGGCGCCGGATTCTTCCGCGTCACCCTGCATTTTGGCTTCATCGAAGAGCCTGATGTGCCGCTCGCCCTTAGCCTGTGCCAGCGCCAGGACCTGGACTTCAGCCCGATGCGCACCACCTATTTCCTCAGTCGCGAGACGGTTATCGCCACCAAGCGCATGGGCATGGCGCGATGGCGCGAGCAGTTGTTCGCGTTCTTGCTGAAGAACGCCAACAGCAATCTCAAGTACTTCCAATTGCCGCTCAACCGGGTGATCGAGCTGGGCACTCAGGTGGAGATGTAGGCCCAGCGCCAGGCCAATGGAATAGGCATCAGATGACTTTCACCGCGCGCCCGATGAACTGGATTGGCCCGGTAGGTTTGCCCGTCGGCGAGCCCTGTACGCCCTCCAGAGTCAGCTCGAACAGCTGGTTCGCTTCAAGCGGCGGCAGCTTGTCCAACGGCAGCGAGAGGGTTTGCCCAGGCTTGACCAAACCCAGTGACACCGGCGCCTGCCAGTGGTCAGCCTTGGTCCAGAATTGCAGGGCTTTGTCTGCCGGAATGACCGTTTCGCCCAAGGGGATCAACTGTACCTGTTGGCGATCGCTGGCTTGCACCACCCAGCCAGGTGCCTGGCTGTGTGGCGCCACCAGCACCACCAGGTAAGTGGGGGTGGCTGGCGGTGGGTCGCCCAGCAGCAGGGCAAGGGCCATGAGCAGGCTGGCGAACAGCCCGGCTCCTGCCAAGCCACGCCACAAGGGCAGCAGGTTCCACCACGAGTCGGCCGGTTGGCGCGACGTTGACGGGGCGGGTGACCCAAGGCTGTCCAGGCTGCGTTCGATGCGCTGGCGCAGCTGTGGGCTGGGCTGTTGAGGTTCGGCAAGCGTTGTCAACTCCAGCAGCCGCTGCTCCCAGGCATCCACCGCCGCGCGCAGGGCCGGGTCGTGTTGCAGGCGTGCTTGCACCGCGCGTTGTTGCTCGCCAGGCAACGTGCCCAGGACGTACTCGCCAGCCAGTTGCTGCAGCTCATCAGGGCGCTCGTCGCTGTGGTGGGTGATCATCCCATGCACTCCCGCAATGCGCTCAAGCCACGCTTGATCCAGGCTTTGACGGTGCCCAGCGGCGCGCCGAGTTTCTGCGCGATCTCGGCGTGCGTGCAGCCATCGACGTAGGCATGCAGGATGCAGCTGCGCCGGGAGGGCTCTAGCTGGTCGAGGCAGTCGAAGATCTTCGCCGAGCGTGCTTGCAGGTCGAAGCCAGGCTGCTGTTCAGAGACGGCTGACACTGGCTCATCCTCCTCTCCGGCAGGCACCAGGCGTGCGCCATCGCGAATGAAGTTCAGCGCCAGATGGCGGGTGATGCTGTAGATCCAGCCGCGTGCCGAACCTCGGCTTGGATCGAAACTGCCAGCGCCGGTCCATATCCTGACAAAGGCATCGTGGACCACATCCTCGGCCGTGGCGCTGTCGCGCACGATGCGCCGGGCGACCCCGAGCAAGCGTGCGCTTTCCAGGTCATACAGTTCGCGCAGGGCCTGGCGCTGGCCCTGCGCGCAGGCTGCAAGACAGCCTTGGTAATCGAAGCCGGGTTCGGGCAATGACACGGTGAGTTCAGCCCTCGGCAGCAGGTCGATACCCCGGCCAGTGGGCTGGGGTTTGTCGAACAGCGTAGACGACTTTCACTGCGCTCACCGAGCCGCCTGGGCGGTTACTTGGCCGCCCAGAAAATGTAGTCGGCCTGGTACTTCACCACCTGTTGCTCACCTTTGTTGGCCGCGCTGCACGGGGTGCTCGGTGCCACGCCGCCTTGGGTGGCCAGGCGCTGGATGTAGCTAACGCCGATCATCGCGCCCTGGCCCTCGGCCGGATTGGCCTTGACCAACTGATAGGGCAGGTCGGCCTTGCTCGCTGGCGCCACGGCCAGCTGTGTGCCGGTGACTTTCGAGCCATCCTTGGCCTGCCAGGTGGCGGGCGGGCCGAAGTAGCTGCCAACGGCTTTGCCGGCGCGGTCATTGAGCACGGCCTTGGGGCCGACGAAGAACCATTCGCTCTGGCCGGGGGCGTTGGCCTTGTCCCGGCATTGGTAGGTGATCTCGCCGACTCCGACGGTTTCCATGACCACTTTGTAGCCATCGGGGACTTTCACCGCGTCGGGCAGGCCGGTCTGGGCGTAGGCACTGTGCAGGGTCAGCGACAGGCCGGCGATGGCCAGCGTGCGGGGGATGAGACTGAGGATGGGTTTGGCATTCATGACGGTTTCTCCGCAGGGGGAACGGTTCGGCAGCGAAAGGCTGCTGAAGGGATTACCCGCCAGTGCGTGTTTTGGATGCAGCCGATTTCAAAAAAAGCTCAACAACCAACCGGCCGCGCCACCTGCGATAACTACCAGCCAGGGAGGAAGTTTGCCCAGCATCAGCGCAACCAGGGCCAACAGTGCCAGGGCCAGGTCTTGTGGCGCATGCTGCGCGGTGGCCGTTATCGGTCGCACCAGGGCGGCCAGCAACAGCCCGACCACGGCGGCATTGATGCCCATCAACGCCGCTTGTGCACGCGTGTTACGGCGCAGACGCTCCCACAGCGGCAGCACACCCACAACCAGCAGAAACGAAGGCAGGAAAATCGCCACTAGACAGATCAGCCCGCCCGCCCAGCCGCTAGGCGCGCCGTTCATCGAAGCGCCCAGAAACGCCGCGAAGGTGAAGAGCGGCCCCGGTACCGCTTGCACGAGTCCGTAGCCTGCCAGGAAGGTGTCGCGGCTGACCCAGCCACTGGCTACCACTTCAGCCTCCAGCAACGGCAGTACCACATGGCCGCCGCCAAACACCATCGAGCCTACCCGGTAGAACGCATCAAACTGCGCCAGGGCCTGATTGGCAGACAGCTCGGCGAGGATCGGCAAACCGATCAGCAGGGCGCAAAACAGCGACAGCCACAGCAACGCAGCGCGGCGGCGGATCGTGATCGGCAGTGGCTCATGGGGTGTGCCTTGGCTTGGCTTGAACAGCAAAAAACCGCTGCTGGCAGCGAGGGCGATGACGGTGATCTGGCCGCCCGCTGACGGCAGCAGTAGCGCCGCGCAGGTCGCCACTGCCATGAAGATGATGCGCGGGATGTCCGGGCACAATGCGCGCGCCATGCCCCACACTGCCTGCGCGATGACTGCAATTGCCACCATCTGCAGACCTTGCAGCACGCCTGGGGCAATCGCGTGTGCATACCGGGCCAGGCTCAGGGCGACCAGCACCAGGGCAAGCGCCGAAGGCAAAGTGAAACCGACCCACGCCGCCAGCGCGCCACGGTAGCCGGCGCGCGACAAGCCCAGGGCGATACCCACTTGGCTACTGGCCGGGCCCGGCAGGAACTGGCACAGCGCAACCAGGTCGGCATAGCTGCGCTCGCTCAGCCAGTGCCGGCGTATGACGAACTCATCGCGAAAGTACCCCAGGTGGGCAATCGGCCCACCGAACGAGGTCAGGCCCAAGCGCAGAAAGATCAGCAAGACCGCCCATGGGCGAGTGTTGGTCTCTGGGGTATCGGACATGTTCAGGCTCGATGGTGGCGGCTCGATCACCTTTATCACATTGCCTGTCATCGCGCCCCGGGATTCTCTGAGAGCAGTTCGAGGTGGCGCAACGGCAAGTCTTTCGAAACGTTTCAATTCGCGCAAATGCGCTGAACTAACGCTTTGCCAGGGGGATCTTCTTCTATGCTCAGTGATCGCGCGTCTTGTGCAGCTGCGCTGAGCAGGACTTCAAGGATTGTCGAATGAAAAGGAGCCGCCGTGACTGTTACCACTCAACCTGTCTATCGCTGCACGCCAGGTCCGCTGCACGCGACCTTGCTGGCCGGTACTGTGCCGCTGTTTCTCGGCGGTTTGCTCAGTGACATCGCCTACTACCAGAGCTACCAGATCCAGTGGAGCAATTTCGCCGCCTGGCTAATCGCTGGCGGCTTGCTGTTCTGCGGGCTGGCGTTGCTGTTCGGGTTGCTCAATCTGATCCGTGCCGAGCATAAAGGCGGGCGTGCGCTGGTGTATTTCCTGGTGCTGCTGGCCACCTGGCTGCTGGGCCTGGTCAATGCCTTCGAGCATGCCAAGGACGCCTGGGCGGTAATGCCCTCGGGCCTGGTGCTGTCGGTGATCGTCAGCGCGCTGGCCTGTATCGCGACCTGGATCGGCCTGACCAACTTGCGATCGGGAGGTGCGCAATGAACCCTAGATACCCACTGACTGCCTTGAGCATGGCGCTGCTGCTCAGCGCCTGTGGCGGCGAAGGCGATGCCCAGCAAACCTACGGCGCCGACCCCAAGTTGCCCGATCCTCAGCGCGGCTTGCTGCCGAGCATGAAAATCGCCCAGCCAACCGCCTGGGGTGAGCAAAAACCGACCGTGCCACAGGGCTACAGTATCAGCGCCATCGCGACTGACCTGCGGATTCCGCGCCAGACCCTGGTGCTGCCCAACGGCGATATTCTGGTGGCCGAGGGGCGCGGCGGCAGCGCCGCGAAACTCAAGCCCAAGGACGTTATCGCCAGTTCGATCAAGGCCAAGGGCAATACCCAGGTCAAGGGCGGCAACCGCCTGACCTTACTGCGCGACGCCGACGGCGACGGCAACTATGAGCTCAAGACCGTGTTTGCCGAAAACCTCAACGCGCCCTACGGCCTGGCCTTTGCCGAGGGCAAGCTCTACGTGGCCAACCAGGATGCGCTGGTGCGTTTCGACTACAGCGAAGGCCAGACCCAGGCCAGCGGCCCGCCCAGCAAAGTCACCGATCTGCCGGCCGAGATCAATCACCACTGGACCAAAGCCCTGACCATCAGCCCTGATGGTCGCTACCTGTATGTCGGTATCGGTTCCAACAGCAATATCACCGAGCGTGGCATGGAAGCCGAGATCGACCGGGCGATGGTCTGGCAGATCGACGCCCAGACCGGCGCCCATCGGCCTTATGCGACTGGGCTGCGCAACCCGACCGCGCTGACCATCCAGCCCGGCACCGGGCAGTTGTGGACGGTGGTCAACGAGCGCGACGAGCTGGGCCCTGATCTGGTGCCCGACTACCTGACCTCGGTCAAGGAGGGCGGTTTCTACGGTTGGCCCTATAGCTATTGGGGCCAGAACGTCGACCCGCGCGCGCAGCCGCAAAACCCGGACAAGGTCGCCGCAGCGATAAAACCGGACTACAGCCTTGGCTCGCACGTGGCGGCGCTGGGGGTCGACTTCTCGCTGCCAGCGATGGGCGAGGCGTTCGCTGATGGCGTCTTCGTCGGCGAGCACGGCAGTTGGAACCGGCCCAATCCTGTGGGCTACAAGGTGATCTTCGTGCCGTTCAGCAATGGCCGGCCGGCAGGTGAGCCGGTGGACTTCGCCACCGGCTTCAGGGGGGAAGACGGCAAGACCCGCGGCCGGCCGGTCGGGGTCACGGTCGATCCGCGCGGGGCGTTGATCATTGCCGATGACCTGGCCAATACGGTGTGGCGAGTGACGCGCAATCAGTAGAGGCACTGCCAAGCCGTACCGGCTTCATCGCGGGACAAGCCCGCTCCCACAGGAAGTAAGTCGCCCCAGCAATTGGCCCGAGCACCAAACCTGGAGCGGGCTTGCCCCGCGATGATGCCTTTGAGTTCATTGAAAAAAGCAGTTAGTGGTGAATTATTTCGTATCCCTTTGTATCTGATGCCTTAGAGCCTGGCCACCAAAACGATGGCAGCCAGGCACAGGACAAGTCAGATACAGAGTGACGGATATGAAATCACGCAAGAAAAGCGTCAAGCCGATTGGCTTGAAAGACATCACCATCGTCGACGACGCCAAGATGCGCAAGGCGATCACCGCCGCTGCCTTAGGCAATGCCATGGAATGGTTCGACTTCGGCGTCTATGGCTTTGTCGCCTATGTGCTGGGCAAGGTGTTTTTCCCAGGCGCCGACCCGGGCGTACAGATGATCGCAGCCCTTGGCACCTTTTCCGTACCGTTCTTGATTCGCCCGTTGGGCGGGCTGTTCTTCGGCGCGCTGGGTGATCGCTACGGGCGCCAGAAAGTCCTCGCCGCCACCATCGTGATCATGTCCCTGAGTACCTTCGCCATTGGCCTGATCCCGTCCTATGCCTCGATCGGCATCTGGGCGCCGATCCTGTTGCTGCTGTGCAAGATGGCCCAGGGCTTTTCGGTTGGCGGCGAATACACCGGGGCGTCGATCTTCGTCGCTGAATACGCCCCGGATCGCAAGCGCGGCTTCCTTGGCAGCTGGCTGGACTTCGGCTCGATCGCAGGCTTTGTGTTTGGTGCAGGGCTGGTGGTGTTCATCTCCGCCATCGTCGGCGAGGAGAAGTTCCTTGAGTGGGGCTGGCGCCTGCCGTTCCTGCTGGCGTTGCCGCTGGGCATCATCGGCCTGTACCTGCGTCACGCCCTGGAAGAAACCCCGGCGTTCCAGCAACACGTCGACAAACTCGAACAGGGCGACCGCGAAGGGTTGGCCTCCGGCCCCAAGGTGTCGTTCAAGGAAGTCGCTACCCAGCACTGGCGCAGCCTGTTGACCTGCATTGGCGTGGTGATCGCGACCAACGTCACCTACTACATGCTGCTCACCTACATGCCCAGCTACCTGTCACACAACCTGCACTACAGCGAAAGCCGCGGGGTACTGATCATCATCGCGATCATGGTCGGCATGCTGTTCGTGCAACCGGTGATCGGCTTGCTCAGCGATAAATTCGGCCGCAGGCCTTTCATCATCTGCGGTAGCGTCGGCTTGTTCATCCTGGCCATCCCGGCGTTCATGATGATCAACAGTGGCGTGCTCGGCGTGATCTTCGCCGGCTTGCTGGTGCTGGCGATCCTGCTCAACTTCTTTATCGGCGTGATGGCCTCGACCCTGCCGGCGATGTTCCCCACCCATATTCGCTACAGCGCGCTGGCCAGTGCCTTCAACATTTCCGTGCTCATCGCAGGCCTCACGCCGACCATTGCCGCCTGGCTGGTGGAAAGCACCAATGACCTGTACATGCCAGCCTACTACCTGATGGTGATTGCCCTGGTCGGCCTGGTAACCGGTGTGACCATGAAGGAAACCGCCAACCAGCCCTTGCGCGGCGCTGCTCCAGCGGCATCCGATATCGAGGAGGCGCGCGAGCTTTTGCAGGAACATCACGACAATATCGAGCAGAAAATCGAAGACATCGATCAGCAAATCGCCGAGCTGGAGGCCAAACGCAAGCATTTGGTACAACAACATCCGCGTATCGAATAGCGGCGGAGCGAGCAAGTCGGTTCAGGCTGTGAGAGGATGGCCGGCAAACCCAGTGTCTGGCAGAACAGGACCCCGAATTAAACCTGATGAAGACTCCAAAACGGATTGAACCGCTGATCGAAGACGGGCTGGTCGACGAAGTACTACGGCCGCTGATGAGTGGTAAGGAAGCAGCGGTCTATGTAGTGCGCTGCGGCACCCAGGTGCGCTGCGCCAAGGTCTACAAGGAAGCCAACAAACGCAGTTTCCGCCAGGCCGCCGAGTACCAGGAAGGGCGCAAGGTGCGCAACAGCCGCCAGGCCCGGGCCATGGCCAAGGGGTCCAAGTACGGCCGTAAAGAAGCCGAAGACGCCTGGCAGAACGCCGAGGTGGCGGCCTTGTTCCGTCTGGCTCATGCCGGCGTGCGGGTGCCCAAGCCGTTCGATTTCCAGGACGGCGTATTGCTGATGGAACTGGTGGTGGACGAGGACGGCAACGCCGCGCCGCGCCTGAACGACGTGCACCTGGAGCCTGAGCAGGCGCGCGAGTACCACGCTTTCGTGATTCGCCAGATCGTGCTGATGCTCTGCGCAGGCTTGGTGCATGGTGATCTTTCCGAGTTCAACGTGCTGCTTGGCCCGGACGGTCCGGTGATCATCGATTTGCCCCAGGCGGTGGATGCTGCGGCCAACAACCATGCCTTCAGCATGCTTGAGCGCGATGTGGCGAACATGAGCGGCTATTTCGGCCGTTTTGCCCCGGAGCTCAAGGCCACCCGTTATGCGCGGGAAATGTGGTCGCTGTTCGAGGCTGGTGAGTTGCTGGCCGATACGCCGTTGACCGGGCAGTTCAAGGACGACGACCACGATGCCGATGTCGGTGGCGTGCTGCGCGAGATCGAAGCGGCGAGGCTCGATGATGCCCGCCGTCGGGCTGCCCGAGAGGAGGCTGAGCATGGGCCGGTCAAGGCCGAGGAACCGCCACCGCCCTGGATGCAATAACGTCAGTGCCGACCTCTTCGCGGGCAAGCCCGCTCCCACAGGTTCTTGTGCTGGTCTGTAGGGGGGGTGACCTGTCTGGGGAATACTCGGCGGGGGTCAGGTCTGGCCTCTTCGTGGGTCGCCGGCACACGGGTAAGCGTCGCTCACCAAGGCAACAGGGTGAGCGGGTTTACCCGCGAAGGGCCGTAGCGCAGCGCCCGTTCTATTTGTTGAGCAGTTGAACCATCTCCTGATAACCGCGCTGGCGCGCATGCTCCAGGGCGCTAACGCCGTCCTTGTCAGCGATCGTCGGATCAGCGCCGGCTTGTAGCAGCCGCCGCACGATCTCCACATGGCGCGGCCCGCCATCGCCGAGGATTACCGCCTCCAGCAGGGCGGTCCAGTGCAGGCGATTGAGGTGATTCACATCCACCCCGGCATCGATCAGCATCTGCACGGTTTCAACATGGCCGCGCTCAGCCGCAGGGATCAAGGCGGTACCGCCATAGCGGTTGGTGCTTTTGAGGTCGGCGCCATGTTCGAGGGTCAGGCGCAGGATGTCGTTGAGCCCACGCGCCCCGGCGTACAGGTAGGGGCTGTCGTGGATATTGTCTTTGGCATTCACATCGGCGCCGGCCGCGATCAGTGCCTGCGCCGCTTGCAGTTGATTGGCCTGGGTCGCGACCAGCAGCGCAGTGCGGCCCTGCGCGTCCCTGGCCTCCAACGGCGCACCCTGATCCAGCAGGCGCTGCACGGTTAGCCCATCGCCCCGGTGGGCAGCGTCGATCAAAGAGTCGGTCATCGTAGTCTCGGCATAAGCGGTTAAGTTGCAGCAGCTAAGCAGCATCAGCAGTGCAGCGCAGGGTAGACGCATGCGGCGGCTCCTGTTCAATGAATGTCCATCCTAGAAAAACCGCGTGAGGGGTTGAAGTGATTTATCTGGATGGCATGCAGTGCCGTTGTGAATGGGGCGCTGATAGCGCTGGTCGGCAGCCGGTGGGCGTGTTAGAACTCACGCTTGTCATTTACAAGTTGAATAGCGCGATGTCTGTTAGCGTGAAATCGAATAGAGCCCTGTTCGACCTCGACCTGCTGCGGGCCATTGTCGTGGTGGCCGATTGCGGCAGCTTCACCACGGCAGCGGCAAGGCTGCACTCGACCCAGTCGACCATCAGCCAAAAAGTACGCCGGTTGGAAGAGATGGTCGGCCATCGTCTGCTGGTACGCGGCAACCGTGACGTACTGCCCACCGACGCCGGTCAGACCCTGCTTGGCTACGCCCGGCACATGCTGGCGTTGAACGATCAGATGCTCGAGGCCCTGGCCGGCGCCATGGTCGGTATGACTGTGCGCCTGGGGGTTCCGGAAGACTTCGTCGGCGGCCGCACGACCAACGCCTTGTCGGCCTTCAGCCGCCAGCATCCGCAGGTCAAGCTGGAAGTCACCAGCGGGCTGTGTCGCGACCTCAGCCAGGCCTACGACAATGGTGAACTCGACCTGGTGCTGCTCAAGCAGCGACGCAACAGTCGTGAAGGCGTGGCGTGCTGGCCGGAGCGTTTGCAGTGGATCGACAGTGCGCGCCTGCCTGCCTTCGATCTGGATCCCATACCGTTGGTGACCTTCCCACCCCGTGGCCTGTACCGCGACGATATGATCAGCGCCATTGAGGGCATCGGCCGGCGCTGGCGCATCAGCTTTACCAGCTCCAGCCTCAGCGGCATTCAGGCGGCGGTGGCCGATGGCATGGGCGTCAGCCTGCTACCGCCGCGCGCGGCCACTGCTGAACATCGGGTACTCGGCGCGGTGCAGGGGTTGCCCGAGGTCGACAGCTACGAGATCGTCATCGTGCACCGGCCCACGGCGGACGTGATGGTCAAGGCCCTGGCCGAGGTGCTTACGGAGTTACTGGCAATGCAGGCGATCTGAGGTTGATGTTCCATAGATGGGACGATGAGTGCTGTTTTGGCCATCTACCGCGCCATTGGCACTATAGGTAAGGTTATACCCAGCCGAGAGAGGAGACATCTCATGAAAAAGATTCTGGGTATCCACCAAAACCCCAATGCCCACTGGGTAGGCGACGGTTTCCCGGTGCGCAGCCTGTTCACCTACGACCACCTGGCCAGCAAGATCAGCCCGTTCCTGCTGCTCGACTACGCCGGGCCCCATGACTTCACCCCGACCAACGCCCGTCGCGGGGTTGGCCAGCACCCGCATCGGGGCTTCGAGACGGTGACCATCGTCTATCAAGGCGAATTGGAGCACCGCGACTCCACCGGCGCCGGTGGCCTGATCGGGCCGGGCGATGTGCAGTGGATGACCGCCGCCAACGGCATCATCCATGAAGAGTTCCATTCTCCGGCCTTTGCTCGCAGCGGCGGCGCCCTGGAAATGGTGCAGTTGTGGGTCAACCTGCCAGCCAAGGACAAACGTGCTGCGGCGGGCTACCAGACCCTGCTGTCGACGGATATCCCGGTGGTCGCGCTGGCCAACGATGGCGGTACTTTGCGTGTGATTGCCGGTCATTACCAAGGCCATGCAGGCCCGGCGCGGACCTTTACCGCGATGGACGTCTGGGACATGCAGCTCAAGGCAGGTGCCGAACTGCAATTGCCCGTGGCAGAGGGCCGTAACGCCGCATTGGTAGTGCTGCGCGGCAGTGTCCGGGTCAATGACGAGCGCGATGCAGGCCCTGCCAGCCTGGTGTTGCTGGATCGCTCGGGTGAACAGGTGCACGTGCAAGCGCTGAACGACGCCGTAGTGCTGCTGCTCAGCGGCGAGCCGATCGATGAGCCAATTGTCGGATACGGCCCGTTCGTGATGAACAGCCAGGCAGAAATCGCCGAGTCATTCGATGATTTCCATGCAGGGCGTTTCGGCCTGATGGCCGATGCAGGGGAGGGGGCGCCGCATTGATCACCCGCTTGTCCCGCTTGCAGGCCGTGCGCCGTAGCGTACGGCCCAAGGGCGGGGCTTGCCTGTGGCTGCGTTACCGCGCCCCTTACGACTGGCCGGCAATGTTGGCCTTCTTGGCTGCGCGTTGCATTCCCGGGATCGAGCGCTGCCAAGGTGAGGTGTACCGGCGCAGCTTCGAGTGGTGCGGGCGCCCGGGGACAGTGCAGGTGTCGCCGGCGAACGGCGCGCAGCTGCGGGTGGAATTGTCTGGGGTTGCCCCTGGCGCTGTAGCTGCGCTGGTCGCGCGCCTGCGCCGGGTGTTCGATCTGGACGCAGAGCCTGCGCGCATCCAGGCCGAACTGGGGCGCGATGCGCTGATGGCCCAATTGTTGGCCCGCCGCCCTGGCCTGCGCGTCGCGCAGGGTTGGGACGGCTTCGAACAAGCCATGCGCACGGTACTGGGTCAGCAAGTCACGGTCGCCGCCGCCATGACCCTGGCCGGTCGCCTGGTCCAGCGCCATGGTCAACCGCTGGCGTTGGCGGCAGCCGGGCTGAGCCATGTCTTCCCTCGTGCAAGCGCAATCGCTGGCCTGACGCTGGAGGGCCTGGGCATGCCGCGTGCTCGCGCAGTCACACTGACCACCTTGGCCAACGCCTTGTTGGCCAGCCCTGATCTACTCGATCCTGGCCAGGCGTCACATACCGCGCTTGAGCGCCTGCTCAAGCTCAAAGGGATCGGCCCATGGAGCGCGCAGTACCTTGCGCTGCGCCAACTGGGTGACGCCGATGCGTTACCGCTGGGTGATGTGGCGTTGATCAAGGCGCTGCAGGTGTTGGAAGGCGTGGAGGCAGATTTGGCCCACCGCGCTCAAGCCTGGCGACCGTGGCGAGCCTATGCGGCGCAGCATTTGTGGACTTCATTGAGTGATCTGCGACCGCCCGTCGCGTCACAGGCGCAGTAGAACGAACGGTCGCCGCCTGGCGGGGATCTTCCACTAAGGTGCTAGAGGATTGCTTGCGCTGGGATTGTTCTGGCAAATGGACGGCCGCTTGAACATGCGCACTATCAATTGGCGTCTCGCCCGCTGACGGCGTAATTAAACATAACAGGCCATCCGATGAAGAGAGGGTCGTACCATGTCGTTGATTGGTGTTTCGATGCTGGAAATGCGTCAGATCATTGAGCAAGCCTGCCTGCCAGACCGTTGTGAAGTCAGTTGCCCCGATGGCGCCCACCTGACCATTCGGCTCGGTGACGGGCAGAGTCTTGAGGATTGTGTGACCCTCACCGATGTGCCGGTCGCAAACCTCAATAGTTGTCGTGATCTGGTAGGGCTAGTGGCACAGCTTCGCGCTGAGCAGCGCCTGGCCCATCATGTCACAGCGGCCAGGGCCATCGCCTGAGCGCTGTCGGTTGCCCCGGTCAGCCAAGGTTGGCCGGGCGCACATATTCAGGCATCAAGGTGTTGAACCAGAACAGGATCATCGACACCAGGATGGTCACCATCAGCAATAGGCCCACTCCCCACACGCAGGTGGCGAACAGCATGGCCTGCTCCTTGCGCAAGCGCAGAAACGTCTGCAACCCCCCATACAGCAATACGGTGGCGTAGGCCGATGCCGCTGCCAGCGCCGCAACAGCCAGCCAGCGCATGGGGACCAAGCCCACCACTCCCGCAACAAACCATGGCGTGGCGCAATACGCAGCAAAGCCGATGCACTGATTGAGCGTTGGTTGGGCATCGAAGCCGCGTGACATCCAGCGGATCATCACGCCCATGATCATCACGCCGACCACCGTGGTGGCATAAAGCAAACCGCTTAGTTGAGTGGCACTGGCCACGCTCAAGCGCACCCGCTCTTCACCGGCCAGGCTCCAGCCGAACTGAGTGGTGCCGACGAACAGGCATAACGCGGGGATCAGCGCCATCGCCAACAGGCGAGGCAGGTATTGCTGCGGATGGGCTTCCTCGGCATGGCGGATATCCAGCCAGGCGTCAGCGGGGTGAATGAAGAGCTTGAGCAACGGACTGTTCATGGCGATCTCCTCAAGGCTTTCGCGCTAGGACAAGCGGATCCTCTTTCAATGGAGAAGCGCGGTGGCGGCTGGGTTCAGCTTAATTGCCTGCCACTGATCGCCTTACTGCAGTTCGAGCAGCAGGTTCAACCCGCCATCGCCACAACGGCCATGATCGCGTACCACGCCACAGTAGCTGCGACCATCCCAGATGAATGCCACGCTGTGGGCGCGGTCGAGCTTGGCGGGTAACGGCGGTGACACATGCAAGCGCAACGCTGGGCAGCCTTGCAGGTTGATGGCGGCCAACTGCACATGGCATTCGACACGTTGGGCCACCGGGCCGAACAGGGTGTCGCGGACAAAGTCCAGCTCAAGGCATGCACTGGAAGCGCGATAGGTACTCTTCATAGCGCTTCGAGAGATAGAAAAGTCATAAAGAGGCTCCTGGCGAAAGATGACGAGCATCATTGTTTTGAAGCCAGGCCGGTAAAGTCGTTCCAAACATTTCACCAACGGTCATCCGATCGTTCGCGCTCAGGGTTGGCGCTCGGCGACGGCGCGCAGGGTGCGCAAGGTCACCAGTGGCGCATCGATCACGAACCGATTGGCCAGCCAGCCCGGCACATCGCCGGCGGGGTCGGCCTGCAACTGATAGGTGACCTCGGTCTCGCGCTCGCCCAGTGGACGCATGATCCATTCACCCTGCAGCCGGCGCACGCGGATCAAGCCTTGCACCGGGGGCAGCTTGCTCGGCTCTGCGCTCAGATGGCGCACCAGCGTGCCGTCGTCCAGGCGCTCGCTGCGCACCTTGAGGACGATGTCGCGGGGTTGCGCTGGCCAGGGCAGGTCGGTCGTGAGGTAGACCCAGGTGCTGTCGCCGTCGACTTGCAACAGGCGCATCTGGGCGCAGGCATACAACCATTTGCAGGCTACCCGCAGGTTTTCCTGCAGATCTACCAGCGTACGCACGCTGGCCTTGATTCGGGTGACGCCGCGAAACTGTTGATAGGCGGAACTGGGCACGGCGCTCAGGTAGACATCGATGCCGTCTTGTTGGTGCGCCAGGCGCCAATCATCGGCATGAACGTTGAGCGGGAGCAGGAATAACAAAGCGACCAGCAGGCGGGGGCGGGGCATGGTCGTGGGCCGCTGTTGAGGGTATCGATTTCTAGTATGGCCAAAAACTTCGAAGGGGTGGCAGATATTGGGGCCGCAGCGCAGCCCCAATATTCTCAGCCTGAACTCAACGCTTTGGGTTGAGGGTCAGGTGCACATGACGGTTAACGTCCTTGTACAGCAGGTAGCTGAACGGACCTGGACCGCCGGAGTAGCACGCTTGCGGGCAGAAGGCGCGCAGCCACATGAAGTCACCGGCTTCAACCTCGACCCAGTCCTGGTTCAGGCGATACACCGCCTTGCCTTCCAGTACGTACAGGCCGTGTTCCATGACGTGGGTCTCAGCGAACGGAATCACACCGCCTGGCTGGAAGGTCACGATGTTGACGTGCATGTCGTGGCGCATATCGGCCATGTCGACGAAGCGGGTGGTTTTCCACGCGCCTTCGGTGCCCGGCATCTCGATCACCTGGGCCTTGTCGCGGTGGGTGACGAAGGATTCTGGCAGGTCCAGGCCTTCGACCTTCTGGTAGTGCTTGCGCAGCCAGTGGAAGGTGACGTTGGCCTTGCTGTGGTTGCGCAGGCTCCACTCGGCGCCCGGGGCGATGAACGCATAGCCGCCTGGGGCCAGGGTGTGGGGCTTGCCTTCCAGGGTGATGTCGATCTCACCCTCGACCACGAACAGCACCGCTTCGGCATTCGGGTCCAGCTCTGGGCGCTCGCTGCCGCCTTCTGGCGCGACTTCGACGATGTACTGCGAGAAGGTCTCGGCAAAACCGGTCAGCGGACGGGCGATGACCCACATGCGCATCTTGTCCCAGAACGGCAGGTGGCTGGTGACGATGTCACGCATCACGCCCTTGGGGATGACGGCATAGGCTTCGGTGAACATGGCACGGTCAGTCAGCAGCTCGGTTTGAGCGGGGTGCCCACCGTGAGGGGCGAAGTAGGAGTGATTCGACATGGACAGTCTCGACTTGTTGTTCTCTCCCCGTGCCGGAAACCGCACCGGCCGGTGCGCCGCAGGGGATGCACGGACAGGATAGGGTCCGTGCACTGCCATCCACAAATTAAATGTTGAAATACCCGGTATTTGATTACTGAATGCTGACGTTGCGCCCCGCATGCTGCTCCGGCAGGCGATCGCCTTGGCCGAACAGCTTGTGGCGCAAGCTGCCGTCCTGATAGGCAAGAGGATAGCGGCCACGGCGCTGCAGCTCGGGCACCAGCAGCTCGACCACGTTGTGCAGATCGTCCGGTTGCACCGCGTAGGTCAGGTTGAAGCCGTCGATGCCGGTCTCATCCAGCCACACCTCGAGTTGATCGGCCACTTCGCTGGCACTGCCCACCAACACCGGGCCGCGTCCGCCCAGGCCAATGAACTCAGCAGCCTCGCGCACCGTCCAGCGGCGGTTCGGGTCGGCTGCGGTGAAGGCGGCCAGGGCCGCCCGGCCGGCGTCATTTTCGACGTACTCGATCAGTGCATCCGGGTCGAGCCCGGCGAAGTCGATGCCGGTCCAGCCAGACAGCAGGGCCAGCGCGGCGTCGAGGTCGACATAGCGCCGGTACTCGGCAAAACGTGCCTGGGCCTGTTCGCGGCTGTGGCCGACGATCAGCAGCGCTTGGGCGTAGATCAGTACCTCGTCGCGACCACGGCCAGCCGCGGCGCTGGCGTGGCGCACGCCGTCGGCATAGCGGCGCAGCACCGTCGGCGACGGGCCGCTGATGAACACGCACTCGGCATGCTGCGCGGCAAACGCCTGACCGCGTGCCGAGGCGCCGGCCTGGAACAGCACCGGGGTGCGCTGGGGTGAGGGCTGGCACAGGTGCATGCCGGGGACCTGGAAGTGCTGGCCATGATGGCCGATTGGGTGTACGCGGGACGGATCGATGTAGCGCCCGCTGTCCCGCTCAAGCAGTACCGCGTCGTCGTCCCAGCTTTTCTCCCACAGTTTGTACAGCACTTGCAGGTACTCATCGGCCAGGTCGTAACGCTGGTCGTGGCCCAGCTGGCGGTCCAACCCCAGGTTGCGCGCGGCGCTGTCCAGGTAGCCGGTGACGATGTTCCAACCGACCCGGCCGTTGCTCAGATGATCGAGGGTCGACATGCGCCGGGCGAAGGGGTAGGGGTGTTCGTAGGTCAGCGAGAATGTCACGCCAAAGCCCAGGTGCTCGGTGACCCCGGCCATGGCCGGGACCAGCAGCAGCGGATCATTCACCGGCACCTGCACGCCACCGCGCAGGGCCGCCTCTGGACCGCCCTGATAGACGTCGTAGATACCCAGTACGTCAGCGATGAACAGCGCATCGAACAGGCCGCGCTCCAGCAGGCGAGCAAGGTCGGTCCAGTAGTCCAGGCGATTGAACTGCACGCTGGTATTGCGTGGGTGGCGCCACAAGCCTGGCGACTGGTGGCTGGCGGCGTTCCTGCTGAAGGCGTTGAAACGGATCGGGCGTGACATCCAGGTCTCCTTGGCGTCAGGGCAGCACGGCGGTTGGATAGACCGCGTCAGCCACGCTGAGCTTGTGCGGGATCAGGCCCAGGCCCTGGAAGGTGTCGGCCAGCTTTTGCTGCTCGGCGACGATCTGCGGGGTGATCGCTACCGCGTTGTAGTTGCGCCGTTCGCTGGCCACTTCCAGCACGTTGGCGCTGATGCCCAGTTGCGGTGCCAGCAGGCTAGCCACCTCGGCAGGCTTGGCATTGGCCCACTGGCTGACTTTGGCCAGCTCGCTGAAGAAGGTCTTGAGCAGCTCGCGGTGTTGGTCAGCAAAAGCTGCTGTGGAGAGATAGAAGGTGCGGTTGTTGCTCAGGCCACTGCCATCACGCAGGTTCTTCAGGCCCGGTTGCTGCTCGGCGGCGGCCAGGAACGGATCCCACAGGGTCGAGGCTTGTACGCTGCCCGACTGCAGGGCGGCGACGGCGTCGGCGGCATTGTTGACGTAGGCTGGGGTGATGTCCTGGTAGCTCAGGCCGGCTTGCTGCAGGGCCACGGCCAGCAGGTATTGGGCGTTCCAGCCACGACCGGTGGCGACGCGCTTACCTTTGAGGTCTTGCACGCTGGCGATGTGGTCCTGCTCGCGCACCACCAAGCCGATGCCGCGCGGGTAGGGTTGTTCGGCGGCCAGGTAGACCACCGGCTTGCCTGCGGCCTGGGCGAACACCGAGGGTGCATCGGCCGCGTGGCCAAGGTCGATGGCGCCGGTACTCAGTGCTTCGAGCAGTTGCGGGCCGGCGGCAAATTCATGCCAGCTGACCTTGACGCCTTGCGGCGCGAGGGCCTTTTCCAGGGCACCGCTGCCCTTGAGGATATTGATGCTGTTGAATTTCTGGTAGCCGATGCGCAGGGTCTTGGCGTCGTCGGCAACCGCACTGGACCAGGGCAGCAGGGCGCTGGCAACGCTGGCCAGCAGGCCGCCGAGCAACAGGCGGCGCAGGGGGGAGAAGGCACGGGTAGGCACGGGATGGGCTCCTGATCAGGCGCTGGAAAAATGACCTGAGAGTAAGGAGCAGGCTTGAGGCTTTCAATTTCTTAATTCCATTTGGTTAGAATGTTTTGTTATTTTTATATCCTTTTGTGGTATGGCCAGGAGTGGTCTGGCCAGGCCATTGCGTGAACGCCACATGGGCCGCGCTCGCTTTTCACAACGCTGGAGAACGCAAGCCGGCAACGCTCCCACGACATTTTTTTCACATCCCCTTGCTAGCATCGCCTGCTCTCAGAGGAGTCGACTGGATGTTGCAGGTGTTGCGCAAGCGCGGTGTACGAATCACCTTGGGTGCCACGGCTGCGGTCGTGGTCAGCGCGCTGGGCTTTTTCGCCTGGCAGGGTTTCTACCCGGTGCAAGCGACCACGGGCTGGCAGGTCAGCGTGCTGCACACCTCGGTCGCCAAGGCCGCCTCACTGCTACCGCAAGCCGATGGCAGCCTGCTGGTCAGTCGCGAGCTCGACGATGGGCGCGGTAGCATCCTCAAGATCACCGCCCAGGGTGACCGGGTGGTGGTGGTCGACGGCCTGTCCAAGCCCGATGGCATGGTGGCCGTCGAAGGCGGCTGGGTATTCAGCCAGGAAGGTGGCAAGGCGCCGGTCAGCCTGCAGCGTGACGGCAAGATCACCCCGTTGTTCGAAGGCGAGAGCGTGCAGGGCTTGTGGAACGATGGCGATTACCTCTACGCCATCGAGGACCGTCGCGGCAATGGCCGGCTGATGCGCTACGACTGGCACAGCGGCCAGCTCGATGTCCTGCGCTCAGGCCTGACCGAGACCGAGGGTCTGACCCGTTGCCATGATGGTCGGCTGCTCTACACCCAGAAGGGCGAGGGCAAGGTTCGCGCACTCAGTGATGACGGCAACGACCCGGTCGTGGTGCAAGGCCTGCGCAATCCGACCTTTCTCATGTGCGACCAGCGCGGCCTGTGGATCAGCGAAGACTCCACCCACCGCGCCCGCTTGCTGCTGATCGATGCCCAAGGCCAGCGCCAGACCATGCTGTCGTTCCTCAAGGCGCCGCAGGCGATCGTCGCCGACGGCAAGGGCGGTTATCTGCTGGCCGAAGGCGGGCGTAATCGCGTCTTGCACCTGATGCCGCCCGCTGAGCAGAAGGTTGCCAAGGTCAGCCCCAAGCAGCTGACAGACGACTGACAAATGGACCAGTTACGGATTTGTGCAGCCAATGGCGTTGTCGTGTCAGAACCGGCCTCTTCGACTACGTGGCAATGACCGCTATTCAGCCAGCCGCCCAGCCACCATCAGCAGCGACTGTGGCACGGCGCTCTGTGGATGCTGCGGCTCGTCCACACTGACCAGCCTCAACCCCGCCATTTCCAAAGCCCGCAACCAACTCGATAACGTGCGAAAGTACCAGGGCATCGGCTGCCACTGCCCTTGGAATCCGGCAAATGACTCTTCCCGCCAGCCGTCCTGGTAATCGCCATTGGCGACCGCCCAAGGATGCAAGGTCTGGATCACTAGCACCCCGCCAGGCCTGAGCAGACTGCTGACGGCTGTCAGCAGGGGAATGATGTCCTGCTGCAGCAGGGCAAAGTTGGCGCAGATCAAGTCGTACGCTGTGCCGACATCCACCTGGGCCTCGGCCAACTGCTCGTAACTGCCCAGGTGCACGTGCGTCGAGCCCGCCGCCCTAGCGGCCTGCACCAGCGTTGTATCACCATCCACGCCAACGGCGGCAATGCCGCGCTCAGCCAGGGCGCGCAACAACCAGCCTTCGCCGCAGCCCAAGTCCAGCACCCGCTCAGGTTGCTGGCCAAGCACGGCGAGCAGGATCGCCTGGTCGGTGACCTGGCGGCGGCTTTCGATCGCACCGCTGCGAATGGCCTCGATCCAGGCTTGGGCATTATGCTGCCAGCTTTGCAGCAGCGCGTCGTCGGCTGAGGGCATCTGCAGCTCCGCAGTTGAGGGGTAACGGCAAGCATAGGCGTTTGCCTGGCGGCGAGCACTGGCAGGCGCACGGCGGTATACTCGCGCCCCGTTTCACTGTTATCCGAGTATGCCGATGGGTCTTTCTGCAACTGCCTCACCTGTACCGCGCCGCCTAGGCGCCCCCTTGGTCGCCCTGACCTTGCTAGTGGCCGGTGCCTGGTTCGTCAATCTCAACGCCGGCTTCAAGCAGGTGTTGCTGCTGATCGTTGGCGCTGCGCTGGGGTTGACGCTCTATCACGCCGCTTTTGGTTTCACCTCAGCCTGGCGGGTGTTCATCAACGAACGTCGTGGGGCAGGCCTGCGCGCGCAGATGATCATGCTGGCTTTGGCCGTGCTGCTGTTCTTCCCGGCGCTGTCGGCTGGCAGCCTGTTCGGCAGTCCGGTCACGGGCCTGGTCGCCCCGGCAGGCGTGTCGGTGGTGTTCGGTGCGTTCATCTTCGGCATTGGCATGCAGCTTGGCGGTGGTTGTGCCTCCGGGACGCTGTTCACGGTCGGCGGCGGTAACGCGCGGATGCTGGTGACGCTGCTGTTCTTCATCATCGGCTCGGTCACTGCAACCCATCATGCCGACTGGTGGTTTGCCTTGCCGTCATTCCCGGCGACCTCGATTGTCCAGGCCTGGGGCGTGACCCCGGCGCTGCTGGCGAGCCTGGCAGTATTTGCCCTGATTGCCTGGGTCACTGTGCTGCTGGAAAAACGCCGCCATGGCCAGCTTGAAGCGCCAGTTGCCAGTGCGCATCAGGGCCTGGGGCGCTTTGTGCGCGGGCCTTGGCCTTTGCTCTGGGGCGCTGTCGCCCTGGCGCTGCTGAACTACGCCACCTTGGCCCTGGCGGGTCGTCCATGGGGTATCACTTCGGCCTTCGCACTGTGGGGCGCCAAGACCCTCAGCGGCCTGGGTGTGGATGTCGGCAACTGGGTGTTCTGGCAGGCGCCGGCCAATGCCAAGGCGCTGGCAGCGCCCTTGTGGCAGGACATCACTACGGTGATGGATATCGGCATCGTGCTCGGCGCGCTGCTGGCGGCGGGTCTGGCCGGTCGTTTTGCGCCAAGCTTGAAGATCCCGCTGCCTTCGCTGATTGCGGCGGTGATCGGCGGCCTGCTGCTGGGCTATGGTTCGCGCCTGGCCTACGGCTGCAACATTGGCGCCTATTTCAGTGGTATCGCCTCGGGCAGCGTACATGGCTGGTTGTGGTTGGTTGCGGCGTACACGGGCAACTTGATCGGCGTGCGCCTGCGGCCGATGTTCTTTGCTGGCGAACGCCGCGCCCCCGCCTTGAGCGGCTGCTAAGGCGCATCACTCCCTGCGCGCTGGCTTCAACGCCAGCGCCACGCCGCCGAGCACCACCAGTGAGGTCAGGCTCAAGCGCCAGGACAACGGCTCGCCCAGCAGCATGACCCCACCCAGCGCCGCAATGACCGGCACGCTCAGTTGCAGCGTCGCGGCTTGCTGGGCGCTGAGGTATTTCACCACCCCATACCACAGGCTGTAGCCAGCACCGGACGCCAGTACCCCGGAGCCGAGCGCGTAGAGCACGCCTTCGCTACTCAGCTGTGCTCGTGCGCCGCTGAAGATTAGCCCCAGCCCCAGCGCCAGCAGCAGTGGCAAGCTGCGCAGGAAATTACCGGCAGTATCTGCCAGCGGGTCAGCCGACCCCTTGCCCAGCACTGAATAAGCGCCCCACGCCACACCCGCGACCAGCATGATCAGGGCGCTAGCCAAGGGCGGCGCATCGGCGCCGGGTAGCAGCAGGGCAATCAGCCCAGTAAAGGCGATCAGCATGCCCAGCATCACCCGCCGCTGCAGTGACTCACCCCTGAACAGGCCATAGGCGAACATGCTCACCTGCACCGCGCCGAACAGGATCAACGCCCCGACCCCTGCGCCCAATTGCAGGTAGGCGAGGGAAAACAGCCAGGCATAGGCGAACAATGCCAGGCTCGCCGCCCAACTGCCGCGCGGCGCCCGTCTACCCTGGCTGAACCACAGCACACTGGCGAGAAAGACCGCACCGCTGCCCAGCCGTAGGGCGGTAAAGCTATTGGCATCTATCGCGCCATCGCGCAGGGCCAGGCGGCAAAACAAGGAGTTGGCAGCGAACGCCAGCAGGCTGAGCACGGTTGGCAGCAGCAGCGAATGGCCAGGCAAGCGGGCGCTACAGGCTTTATTGTTATTCATGGTCACCTGGAGAGGGGCCTGAAGGCTCGTTGTGCGAGCCTGTCGTCAGGTTGGTCGTAAGCGCAGTGTCGACAGGTTGCAGGTTCGCTGCAACGCTACTTTCGGGCGAGGGTTTGCTGTAATGGATGCACAGATCATCGCGATGTCGCCGCTAGGGGCTGTTTAGGGCGGCAGTGCTTCAAGGAGGGGTGGTCGCGAAATCTTAAAATCATTATCTGGATTAAATAACAATCTTATGCTTATGAAATGTATAGATATTTCTATGAAAATTGGTGGGAGGCTTCTTCGCGGTCGTACTGCCGCCGCGAAGAAGACAGGGTAGTAAAGTTATTGCTAAAAAAGATTAGATACCTATCGTAGGTATATGATTTTATTGGTTATCTTCTCGCAACAGCATGCTGGACGCACTGCTCATAGTACGTTTGCTTGATAGCGGCGGGTTTGAGGCGCGATTGGCTGTTGTAGGTCTGCTCGGTAATGCCAAACGCGGTCATGCGCATCCACGGCTTGGGGAATTTGCGCGCCTGTAAACGCTTGCGGGTCGCGTACAGGTTGACCCCGGAAAGCTTGGCCTGCTGGGCCTCGGCGGCGATCTGCGAACCCCAGCCACAGACGTGCCGATCGTTCTGGCTCAGGGCCCGGGCCTGAGCGGTAAAGGCCATGCAGGCCAGCAGGCAGCCGGCCGTGGTTGCTAGAAATACCCGCATGATGCTGTCCTAAGCTTATGAAGGAAAAGGGAGTTTGCCTTCGCTTCAAAAACTTGGGGGCCAGCAATTTGCCGTCAGATGATCGCCATGCGCAGCGGATTGCAGCGGGTGCTGCGCAGGCTGTACAGCGCCAGGATGGCAATCCAGATGACCGACACGCCGTAGTTGAGCCGTTGGTACAGGCCGAACCATTCGCCGCTATGCGCCGCCTGGGCCATGAGTATCACGCTGACGATCGCCAGCACTGTGCAGGCCAGTGACCACCAGGCGAGGCTGGCAGAGCCGGCCACTCGTTTGCCCAGCCAGCTCCACAGCAGGCTGGCCAGGGTCAGTGAAAGGAACATCAGCAGCCCGCTCAAGTTGTGCATCTGCTGCGAGAACGAGGGTTGCGCCGGGGCGCAGCCTTGGTCACAAGCAAACCAGCCGGTGCCGATACTGCCCAACGCATGCACCAGCACCAGCAAAGCACTCAGGCGTGCCCAATTCGACTGCCGCCAGCGGCGTGCCAACCCCCAGGCGAACAGGGCGAACAATCCGCCGAGGGGGAAGTTGTTCAGCAGCGCAGACCATCCCTGGGTCGGTGCGCCAACCGCACCCAGTTGGCTCATGGCCTGATGCAGGTGGCTGTAGTCAGGGTAGCTTGCCGCGGTCAGGGACACGCCCATCAGCAGCCAGGCGGGGATCAACAGGCCGCAGCCCAGTAACAGTCGGTCGAGGGTGATCATGCTGTACTTCCTTCCATGGAGTAGACGCGCTCAAACCCGCACGTTACCGCCGTTGCAGGGTGATTGGCCAGCGTTCAGTGCCCGGCGCAGAGCATCACCAGCAGGACTGTGCCTAGCAGCACCAGGTAGGCTCTGGCGTGCAGGCTGTCGGCGATGCGCCCCACTAGCGGCGAAGCCAGCTGCATGCCCAGCCATGCGCCGAGCGCCAGGGCGGCCGCCGCGTACAGGTCGATCAAGCCAACAAATCCGCTGCCCAATGGCTCACCGGTTGAAGGCAGCATGGTGTATACCAGCGACGCGCTCAGCGCCATGGGCAGCGACAACGGATTGGCCATGGCCGTAGCAGTGAGCATACTTGCGCCACGCCTGCGCATCAGCGGTACGGTCATGACGCTGCCGCCCACTCCCAGCAGTGCTGCCAGCGCGCCAATTGGCAGCCCGACCAGGGCCGAGCCTGCCCGGCTCATTGGGCGCAGAACGGCGCCGGCGTCGCTGACAAAGCCTGGGCGCAGCCAACTATCGAGCAACGTCAGCACCAGGTAGCCGATGAACAGCCACCGCAGCCAGGTGCCGTCCAGCTGCAGCGCTGCATAGGCGCCAACTATCGCGCCCAAGGCGATGGCCGGTGCCAGTTGGCCAATCAGATCCCAGCGCAGGCTGCCCGAGCGGTGATGACGCCAGGTGGCCAGGGCACTGCTGAAGATCATCACCGCAGCCGAGGTGGCTACAGCAATCTGCATCGCCTGTTGGCCGATGGGGGCGTCTGCTCCATGGCCGGCGATCAGCAGCGCATACAGCAGCGGCACGGCGAAGAAACCGCCACCGAAGCCGAACAACAGCGTGGTCATGCCGGCGGCGACGCCGAGAATGCTTAAAAGTGGGTAAAGCATCGTGCTGCCTCTGCAGGTGATAGGACGCACGCAGAGTAGGCAGGTTACGCTTGGCCGACATGCGTGAATTGGCCAATAATCATCGCGTTCAGGCCAAGGCTGTGCAGCATGCGTAATACCCCGTTGTCCCAGGTCGATAGCATTCCCAGGCCAGTACTGGCCATCGGCACCGACTACCCGCCGGGCACTTTGCTCGAGGCGCATAGCCATCGCCGGGCGCAGTTTCTGTATGGCATGAGCGGGCTGATGGAGGTGTTGACCGACGATGGTGCCTGGGTGATCCCGCCCTATAACGGCGTATGGATCCCGCCTGGCAAGCGCCACCAGGTGAAGATGCAGGGGGTAAGCACGCGCAGTGTGTACATCGAGCCGCAAGCGCTGCCGCGTGTCGATGCGCGCTGCCAGGCTTTGCTGGTCAGCCCATTGCTGCATGAGCTGCTGCTGGCCAGTGCCGATGTGCCCGCGCTGTATGAGCCGCATGGGCGCGATGGGCTGTTAGTGGCGTTGATTCTCGAGGAGTTGCGTCGGGCGCCGAGCCTGCCGCTGTATGCGCCGATGCCGGTCGAGCCGGCACTGGCTGCACTGTGCCAAGGCTTTTTGCAGGCACCGAATATCCATCAGACCGCTGAGCACTGGGCGCAGCAATTGAACAAGAGCACGCGCAGCTTCAATCGACAGTTTCGGCAGATGACCGGCTTGTCGTTTGGCCAGTGGCGGCAGCAGGCCTGCCTGATGGCGGCGGTGACACGCCTGGCCGGCGGTGAGGGAGTGACGCGGATCGCCCTGGACTTGGGTTATGACAGCCCCAGTGCGTTTTCCAGCATGTTCCGCAGGGTGCTGGGCGAGGCGCCTTCGCGCTTTGCCCCTGGAGGGGCGCAACCTGCAGTGCGCAGGGTGAGTGAAAACCGTAAGGGATGTATGTGATCGTACAACTGCTTGCGCTATGATGACGCTGGTCTTTCAAGGTGAAATACACGGCATGACAGAGCAGCAGGTACAGGCAAGGACCCGGCGCAAGCCGCGCAGTCTGGCCCAGGAACTGGTCACGGTGCTGACCGAACGGATCCGCAGTGGTCAGCTCAAGCGCGGCGACAAGCTGCCGACCGAGTCGCAGATCATGGCCGAGGAGGGCGTTAGCCGCACGGTGGTGCGTGAGGCCATCTCGCGGTTGCAGGCAGCAGGCCAGGTGGAGACCCGCCACGGCATCGGCACCTTCGTGCTGGATGCGCCGGCGGGTAGCGGTTTTCGCATCGATCCGGCAACTGTGGTCACCCTGCGTGAGGTGCTGGCGGTGCTCGAGTTGCGTATCGCGCTTGAGATCGAGTCAGCCGGGCTTGCCGCGCAGCGGCGCGATGACCAGCAGTTGGCCGGGATGCGTGCGGCGTTGGATGAGATCAACGAAAGCGCTGCGCATGCCTCCGATGCCGTGTCGGCGGACTTTCAGTTTCACCTGCGCATTGCCCAGGCCAGTGGCAATCACTACTTTGCCGACATCATCAATCACCTGGGCACCAGCATCATTCCGCGCACCCGGCTCAATTCGGCACGGATCGCCCATGATGACCAGGCGCACTACATGAGCCGCCTGCGTCACGAGCATGAAGCGATCTATGAGGCGATTGCCCGGCGCGATAGCGAAGGGGCGAAGATGGCGATGCGCATGCACCTGTCCAACAGCCGGGAGCGCTTGCGCCAGGCCCATGAAGCGGCAGAGGCGCAAGGGGTCTAATCGACCTTGCGCTTGCCCGCAGCCTGTTGCTGGACCTGTATGAGGGGCTTGCCCCGCGATGAGGCCATAACCGACAGATAAAAAATGCCCCGCACTATGCGGGGCATGGCCTATTTCAAACAGGTCACAGCGAACCTTCGCTCCACTGCCCATTGATCAACCGGCGCAGCCCCAGCGGGTTGTTATCCTTGAGCGCCTCAGGCAGCAGCGCCTGCGGGTAGTTCTGGTAGCACACCGGCCGCAGGAAACGGTCGATCGCCAAGGTGCCCACCGAAGTGCCGCGGGCATCGGAGGTGGCTGGGTACGGCCCGCCATGAACCATGGCGTCGCACACTTCCACACCCGTCGGATAGCCATTGACCAGAATCCGGCCAACTTTCTCCTCCAGCAGCGGCACCAGCCAGGCGAACGCCTCGAAGTCTTCTGCTTCACCAATCAAGGTAGCGGTGAGCTGACCGCGCAGGCCCAGCAAGGCCGCGCGCAGTTGCGCCTGGTCCTTGACTTCGACCGCCACAGTAGCCGGCCCGAACACTTCTTCCTGCAGCAGCGGGTCGGCATCGACCAGCAGGCTGGCATCGGCCTTGAACAGCTGCGCGCGGGCTTGTGCACCTTGTTGAGGCTGGCCCGCCAGGTGCTCGATGCCTGCATGAGCGTGCAGGTGCTCAAGGCCGGCGACGTAACTGCGTAGGCCACCGGCGTTGAGCAGGGTTTGCCCGGCCTGGGCATCCAGGGCTTGGCCGACATTGCCCAGCAGGCTGCTGAACTCGGCCGATTGCAGGCCGATCACCATCCCTGGGTTGGTGCAGAACTGGCCGGCGCCAAGGCATACCGAACCTGCCAGTTCGCGGGCGATGGTTTCGCCGCGCTTGGCCAGCGCGCCGGGCAGGACGATCACTGGGTTGATGCTCGACATCTCGGCGAACACCGGGATCGGCTGCGGGCGCTCGGCGGCCATGCGGCACAGCGCGTCGCCACCCTTGAGCGAGCCGGTGAAGCCCACCGCCTGGATCGCCGGGTGCTTGACCAGCCACTCTCCGACACCGCCGCCGAAGACCATGTTGAACACGCCCTTGGGCATGCCCGTGCGCTCGGCGGCGCGGATGATGGCGCAGCCGACCAGGTCGGCAGTGGCCATATGGCCGCTATGTGCCTTGAACACTACCGGGCAGCCAGCGGCGAGGGCGGCAGCGGTGTCACCGCCCGCGGTGGAGAAGGCCAGCGGGAAGTTGCTGGCGCCGAACACTGCGACCGGGCCAACGCCAATGCGCATCTGGCGCAGGTCGACCCGTGGCAGCGGTTGACGCTCAGGCAACGCCTGGTCGATGCGAGCGCCTAGGAAGTCACCACGGCGCAGCACCTGCGCGAACAAGCGCATCTGCCCGCTGGTGCGGCCACGTTCGCCCTGAATGCGCGCAGCGGGCAGGGCGGTCTCGCGGCAGACGATGGCGACGAAGCTGTCGTCCAGTTCATCCAGCTCGGCGGCGATGGCCTCGAGGAACTCGGCGCGGCGGGCCGGGGAAAGCTGGCGGAAATCGGCAAAAGCGCCAGCGGCGGCGCGGGCGGCCTGGTCCACTTCAGCCTCAGTGGCTTGGACGAAGCTATAGGGCAGGGCTTCGCCGGAGGTGGCATCGAGGCTCTGCAAGCGTTGGCTGCCGGCGGCGCTGCGCTGGCCGGCGATGAAGTTATGACCAAGAATCTCAGGCATGGGGTGCTCCTTTTGGAGGAATGGAAGACTGAAGGACGGCGAAGCCATCAAGTGATCGGCGCCGGGTTGAACAAGGTGATGTCGTTGTGCAGCCTGTGCTGCTCAGCCCAGGTCTGTTTGCGGCCACTGGCGACGTCCAGGTAGTAGTGGAACAGCTCCCAGCCCAGCTCCTCGATGCTCGAACGGCCGCTGGCGATGCGCCCGGCGTCGATGTCGATCAAGTCCGGCCAGCGCTGGGCCAGTTCGCTGCGGGTGCACACCTTGACCACCGGCGCCATGGCCAAGCCATACGGCGTGCCACGGCCGGTGGTGAACACGTGCAGGTTCATCCCCGCAGCCAGTTGCAAGGTGCCGCAGACAAAATCGCTGGCCGGGGTGGCACAGAAGATCAGGCCCTTGCGCTCGACTCGCTCGCCAGGGCCGAGCACGCCCTGGATGGCGCCGCTGCCAGACTTGACGATCGAGCCGAGGGATTTCTCGACGATATTGGACAGGCCGCCTTTCTTGTTGCCAGGCGTAGTGTTGGCGCTGCGGTCGGCCGCACCTTGTTGCAGGTAGCGGTCGTACCAGTCCATCTCGCGTATCAGGGCCTGGGCGACCTCCTGGTTTTCGGCGCGCGAGGTGAGCATGTAGATGGCATCGCGCACTTCGGTCACTTCCGAGAACAGCACGGTAGCGCCGGCCCGCACCAGCAGGTCGGCGGCATAGCCCAGTGCCGGGTTGGCGGTAATGCCGGAGAATGCGTCACTGCCCCCGCACTGCATGCCAAGGATCAGCTCGCTGGCCGGCACCGTCTCGCGGCGGCGCTGGTCGAGTTTTTTCAGGCGTGTTTCGGCCAGCTCCATGATCTGCTCGATCATTTCGCTGAAGCCAAGGCTGGCATCCTGCAGGCGATACAGCCACGGCTCGCTGAGGTCCACCGACGGGTCGTTGTCGTGCATCACCTGGCCCGCTTGCAGCTTCTCGCAGCCCAGGCTGATCACCAGCGCTTCGCCGCCCAGGTTAGGGTTGCGCGCCAGGTTGCGCACGGTGCGAATCGGGATGTAGGCGTCGCGGGCGTTGATTGCCACGCCGCAGCCATAGCTGTGGGTGAGGGCGACCACGTCATCGACGTTGGGGTATTGCGGCAGTAACTCGGCGCGGATGCGCTTGACCGCGTGCTCCAGCACGCCGGTCACGCACTGCACGGTGGTGGTGATGCCGAGGATATTGCGGGTGCCGACGGTGCCGTCGGCGTTGCGGTAGCCTTCGAAGGTGAAACCCTCAAGAGGCGGCAGGGGCGCAGGGACGGCATCGCAGCGCGGCAGGCTGTCCAATTCCGGTGCCGACGGCATGGCCAGCTGGCTTTCCTGGACCCAACTGCCCTGGCGCAGGTCTTCCAGGGCATAACCGATGATTTGCCCGTAGCGGCGCACCGGCTCGCCTTTGCCGATCAGCACGGTGGCGACCTTGTGGCTTTGCGGCACGGCTTCGACCAGGGTCAGGCCATCGGGGAAGCGGGCGCCTTCGCCCAGGCCGCCGTCGTTGACCACCACCACGACGTTATCGTCGTCGTGCAGGCGGACGTAGCGGGGCGAGTCGGAGTGTTCGATCAACTGCATGTTCAGGCCCTACAGGTAGGTTCTCAGGCTTTTGTACATCCGCCCGCAGCGGTACCCCGGTGCGGGCGTGTCCACTCAGTGACGCGAGCTTGCCAGTTCGCCATTGGCGGCTGGCTCAGGCTGCGACTGGGGGGTGTTTTCGCGCAGCTCGATTCGCTTGATCGGGCCGACGATCACCAGGTAGCTGAACACCGCCACCAAGGCGTTGGCGCCCACATACACCAAGGCCCACTTGAACGAGCCGGTGGCGCTGATGATGTAGCCGATGACGATCGGCGTGGTGATCGAGGCGATGTTGCCGAAGGTGTTGAACAGACCACCGGACAGACCTGCGATCTGCTTGGGTGAGGTATCGGCCACCACCGCCCAGCCCAGGGCACCGATGCCCTTGCCGAAGAACGCCAGGGTCATGAAGCCGACCACCATCCATTCCGCTTCGACGTAGTTGCAAAAGACCATGGTGGTCGACAGCAGCAGGCCGCAGACGATCGGCAGTTTGCGCGAGAAGGTCAGCGAATTGCCGCGGCGCAGCAGCCAGTCCGACAGCACGCCACCCAGCACACCACCGATGAAGCCGCAGATGGCCGGCAAGGAGGCGATGAAGCCGGCCTTGAGGATGGTCATGCCGCGCTCCTGCACCAGGTACACCGGGAACCAGGTCAGGAAGAAGTAGGTGATGGCGTTGATGCAGTACTGGCCCAGGTAGACGCCCAGCAGCATGCGGCTGGTCAGCAGTTGCTTGATGTAGCCCCATTTCGGGCCATCGTTGCCGCGTTTCTGGTCCATGTCGACCAGCCCGCCGTTTTGCTCGATGTGCTCAAGCTCGCTCTGACTGATGCGCGGGTGCTGGCGTGGGTTATAGATGGTCTTCAACCAGACCGCGGAGAACACGATCCCCAGTGCGCCCATGACGACGAATACATGTTCCCAGCCGAAGCTGAACACGATCCAACCCATGATTGGCGCGAACAGTGCGGTAGCGAAGTACTGCGCCGAGTTGAAGATTGCCGAGGCGGTCCCGCGTTCGGCCGTCGGGAACCAGGCGGCAACGATGCGCGCGTTGCCGGGGAACGACGGTGCTTCAGCGAAACCGACCAGAAAGCGCAGGGTGAACAGGGTCACCACCGCCCAGGCTACCGGCAGGCCGCCGACAAAACCTTGCAGGAGGGTGAACAGCGACCAGGTGAAGATACTGAACGCGTAGACGTTCTTCGAGCCGAACCGATCGAGCAGCCAGCCACCGGGGATCTGGCCCGCGACGTAGGCCCAGCCGAACGCCGAGAAGATGTAGCCGAGGGTGACGGCATCGATGCCGAGGTCTTTTTGCAGGCTGGAGCCGGCGATGGCGATGGTGGCTCGGTCTGCATAGTTGATCGTGGTCACCAGGAACAGCATGAACAGGATCAGGTAGCGCACATGCGTCTTTTTAGTCGCTTGCATGCTGGGTACTCCCACTAGTTATTTTTGTGCGGGCTAACGAGTTGTAACCGGAGCCAGGCATCGCCCGGCTCCGGTGTGCGGCATTGGCAGGCCGCGGGGTGGTGCTTACTGCGGACCCATCTTGTCCATCAGCGCGGCGAGCATCTCGTACTCTTCGCCAGTCAGGTCGGTCAGCGGCGTGCGTACTGGGCCTGCGTCGTAACCGGCGAGCTTGGCGCCGGCCTTGACGATGCTCACCGCGTAACCGGCTTTGCGGTTGCGGATGTCCAGGTACGGCAGGAAGAAATCGTCGATCAGCTTGGCCACGGTGGCGTGATCGTCACGGGCGATGGCGTGGTAGAAGTCCATCGCGGTCTTGGGCACGAAGTTGAACACCGCCGAGGAGTACACCGGTACACCCAGGGCTTTATAGGCGGCAGCATACACCTCAGCGGTCGGCAGACCACCCAGGTAGCTGAAGCGGTCGCCCAGGCGGCGACGAATCGACACCATCAGCTCGATATCGCCCAGGCCATCCTTGTAGCCGATCAGGTTCGGGCAGCGCTCGGCCAGTTGCTCGAGCAGGCTGGCGTTGAGGCGGCAGACGTTGCGGTTGTACACCACCACGCCAATCTTGACCGATTTGCACACCGCTTCGACGTGAGCGGCGACGCCATCCTGGCTGGCCTCGGTGAGGTAGTGCGGCAGCAGCAGCAGGCCTTTGGCGCCAAGCCGTTCGGCTTCCTGGGCGTATTCGATGGCCTGGCGGGTGGAGCCACCGACGCCGGCCAGGATCGGTACCGAGCGCTCGCAGGTATCGACTGCGGTCTTGATCACTTGGCTGTACTCGCTGGCAGCCAGGGAGAAGAACTCACCCGTCCCGCCGGCGGCGAACAGGGCGCTGGCGCCATAGGGGGCGAGCCATTCCAGGCGCTTGATGTAGCCGGCCTGGTTGAAGTCGCCCTGGGCGTTGAAGTCGGTCACCGGGAACGACAGCAGGCCGTGGGAGAGGATGGATTGCAGTTCTTGTGGATTCATTGTTGTTGGCATCCTATGGCGCTTGGGGTGAAGGTGATGTGCTGCGATGGAGGTAAGTTATCGTACAACTTGAATGATGACTAGTACCTCTGCGCAGATTTTTTCCGCGTCGCCAGGAAATAGGCAGGTTGGAGCGCCGATAACTTCGCGGCCAAGCTCGTCCCCCATTGATGCTCCAGGGGCCTTGAGAGCTCTGCAGTTCCTGTGGGCGCGGGCTTGCCCGCGAAGTGGCCATGACAGATGACGAGACGGTTGAAGCCGAATGCGCAGTGCTGGCTACGGCAAGAAGTCGTCGTATGACTTGAGAGGGAAAAAAGATCGCAGGGACAGGCACGAGCCCGCCACCCGCTTCCACGGGAAGTGTTCTGGGACCAGCAGAGGGTGACCGGGGAAACGGGGGCGGCCTTGCGCCGCCCCGCGATCAAAACTAACGAAGCGAGGGGTCAGGCGGCCTGGTGGCGCTTGCTGACTTGGGATTTGCGGACCTGGGCGCGGCAGGCATCGCCAAATGCCTGGAACATCTTGATCGAATCTGGGTTTTTCGCCGCTTGCCACTCGGGATGCCATTGCACGGCAAACAGGAACGGCGAGATGCTCGGTGCGTGGATTGCCTCGACCAGGCCATCTTCAGCGTGGGCAATCGGCTCCAGGCCTTCACCCAGGTTGCGCAGGCCTTGGCCGTGCAGCGAGTTGACGCGGATTTCGTCGGTACCCAGTGCGTCGCGCAGCCAGCTGCCTGGTTTGATCTTCACGCCATGCACTTGCTGGTACTGGACGTCGACCGGATCTTCCGGGTTTTCCCGGTGATCGTTGAAGCCGGCTTCGGCGTAGACCTTCTGGTAGATGTCACCACCCAGGGCCACGTTGATTTCCTGCATGCCCCGGCAGATACCGAAGATCGGCAGGCCGCGGGCAATGGCCAACTGCACCAGGGGGATGTCGAACAGGTCGCGGTTCTTGTCCTGGGCTTTGCCGGGCGTTTCGTTTTCCTGGCCGTACAGCGCTGGGTCGATGTTGCTGCCGGCGCCGGTCAGGTAGACGCCGTCGGCCATGTCCAGGTAGCTCTCCAGGTCTTCGGTACCACAGCACGTGGGAACCAGGACCGGAATGCAGCCTGCGAAGTCGACCAGCGGAGTGATGTATTTGTGGGTCATGACCTGATAGTCATGGCCTTTGCGCTCTTGGCTGCCCATGGTCATCAGGACGACGGGCTTGCGCAGGGAAGGTTGCTTGTTGCCAATGTTGCTGTTGGACATATGTCACCTTGGGACAGGTGCTTCCTGTCGTTGTTGTGCAGGCGCACGGCCTTGGCCTTGTGTACGACCTCGGGCCCCGAGCACTGCCGGCTCGCAGAGGGAGACGATGCCGGTCGGGGCTTACTCATAGCTTGCCAGAGCCGTTCGATATGTCAAACGAGTGGCGCGCGCTTTGGCGCCGGTTTTCGGGGGGTGTAGAGCGGCGGGGCCTTGGCTGGCAAGGGTTTGGCGGGGGTTTTGGTAAATATATTTAACGATGCAGTTGGATCATTGCAGCGCTGCAATGATCGGGGGCAAGCCGCTCCCACGATCAACGTGCTCGCGTGGGAGCGGGCTTGCCCCGCGATAGGGCCCATACTGCCTAGCTCAATGCAGGATCTGCTTCAAGAACGCCTGCGCCCGCGCCGTGCGCGGCTGCCCGAAGAACACCTGTGGCGGGCTGTCCTCGATGATCTGCCCTCCCTCCAGAAACAGCACGCGCTCTGCCACCTGCCGAGCAAAGCCCATCTCATGGGTGACGCAGAGCATGGTCATGCCGGTATCGGCCAGTTTCACCAGCACATCCAGCACCTCGGCGACCATCTCCGGGTCCAGCGCCGAGGTTGGCTCATCGAACAGCATGATCCGCGGCTTCATGCACAAGGCGCGGGCGATGGCCACGCGCTGCTGCTGGCCACCGGAGAGCTGGCTGGGGTATTTATGCGCCTGGCTCTCGATCCCGACTTTGCTCAGGTACATCCGCGCACGCTCCTCGGCGTCCTTGCGCGATAGCCCACGAACGCTGGTGGGGGCGAGCAGGCAATTGTCCAGCACGCTCATGTGCGGGAACAGATTGAAGTGCTGGAACACCATGCCGATTTCGCTGCGTACCTGGGCGGCCTCGCGGCGGCTACTGGCCAGATCGATCCCGGCAACCTGGATAGTGCCTTGTTCAGCAATTTCCAGGCGATTGATACAGCGAATCAAGGTCGACTTGCCCGACCCCGAGGGGCCACAGAGCACGATCCGCTCGCCTTCACGGACCTGCAGGTTGATATCACGCAGGACATGGAAGGCGCCGTAGTGCTTGTTCAGGCCTTCGATGTCGATCAGCACCGGCCGCGAGTCGGCTTCGGGGGTAATACTGGCAAGGCTTAGAGGGGCGGTCATGTTGTTGTTCTCCCGCTGAAGTTCTAGTCGAAGCGTGCGGCGCTGTAAGGCGCAGGATCAGTAAACGGCTGTTCGCCGGTGAGCATTTCGGCCAGCAAGCGCCCGGTCACTGGGCCCAGGGTCAGGCCATGGTGGGCGTGCCCGAAGTTGAACCACAGGCCTTTGTGCCTGGGCGCTGGGCCAATCACCGGGCGCATGTCCGGCATGCACGGGCGCCGGCCCAGCCAGGGCTGGTCGTCCAGGCGCTCACCAAGCGCCGGGAACAGCTTGCGGGCCAAGGCTTCGCAGCGCTGCAGCTGGATTTCGTTGGCCGGCGCATCGCTGGCGGCGAACTCGATGCCGGTGGTCAGGCGCACGCCACGGGCCATCGGTGCCAGTACGTAGCCGCCTTGGGTGTCGCAGATCGAATGCTGCAATTGGGCATCGCCACGGGTGGCGTAGTGCATGTGATAGCCACGCTTGATGCCCAGCGGGAAGCGATAGCCCAGCGGTGCGTACAGCTCGGCCGATTGCGGACCAAGGCAGGCGACTACTTCGTCGGCGCTCAGCGCTCCGCGCTGGCTGTCGACCTGCCATTTGCCATCCACCTGGCGCAGGCTACTGGCATCGCCATGCAGGAACTGCCCGCCACGCTGGACGAACAGTGCGGCATAACCACGGGTCAGACCACCTGGGTTGCTGACGGTTTTCGGGTCGAGCCAGTGGATGCCGCCAACGACATCACCTTGCAATTGCTGCTCGCGTGCTTGCAGCTGCTCGCGCTCCAGAAATTCATAGTGCAGGCCATAACGGGCCAGGCCCTTGACCTCTTGTTTGGCCTGGGCGAACAGGGCAGGGTCGCGGAACACCTCGATCCAGCCTTTGGCCTTGACCAGCGCAGCCAGCCCGGCGGCTTCTATCAACGCGTCGTGCTCCTCGACGCTGCGCTGCACCAGCGGCAGCATGTCGGCCGCCGCCGCAGCCAGGCGGCCGGGCGCCGATTGTTGCCAGTAGCGCAGCAGCCAGGGCGCCGCCTTGGGCAAGTGCAGCGGGCTGTAGCGCACATCCGGCTGGCGGTTCAGGCCATAGCGCAGCAGCGCGCCAAGGTTACGCGGGAACGCATAGGGAATGACGCTGGAGCGTTCGATCAGCCCGGCGTTGCCATGGCTGGTGCCGCTGCCCGGCTCGTCGCGGTCGATCAGGATCACCTGACGGCCACGCGCTTGCAGGTGCAGCGCAGTGCTGACGCCGACGATACCGGCGCCCAGGACAAGGGTTTGGCAATGCATGGAGCGTATCCTTCGGTCAGTTCAGGTGGCGGCCCAGGCGGGCTTCCAGGTGTTTCAGGGTGCGCCGGACGATTTCCACGATCAGCAGATAGAGCACCGCCGCCCACAGGTAGATCTGGAAGTCGAAACTGCGCGAGAAGGCCAGCTTGGTCACGCCCATCAGGTCATAGATGGTCACCAGCGAGGCGATGGCGCTGGCCTTGATCATCAGGATCAGCTCGTTACCCAAGGGGCCGATGGCCACCAGCAACGACTGCGGCATGATCACCTTGAAGAAGGTGGTCGAGCGCTTGAGGTTGAGCGCTCGCGCCGCTTCGTACTGCCCCGGGGCGATGGCCAGCAGGCTGCCGCGGAAAATTTCTGCCTGGTAGGCGGCAGTGTTCAGGGTGAAGGCGAGCACGGCGCAGTACCAGGCCTCGCGGAAGAACCACCATAGCCCCAAGTCTTGCCAGAAGCCTTTGAGCGAGCCGAGGCCGTAGTACAGCAAAAACAGCTGGGCCAGCAGTGGCGAGCCACGGAAGAAATAGATGTAGCCAGCAGCCAGGCGGTTGAGCAGTGGCTGCTTGGACATCCGCGCCAGCGCCAGCAGCAGGCCCAGTAGCGCCCCGAGGGTAAACGAGATAGCCACCAGCTTGGCGGTCACCAGCAGGCCATCGATAAAGCGCGGTCCGTAGCGCTCCAGCAGTTCGGGGTCGAGCACCAGCCCCAGCAGTTGTTCGACAGTCATGCCCGTGCTCCTTGCAGGTGACGGCTGCAGCGCCGCTCGATGAAGGCAAACACCCGGCCCGACAGCGCCGAGAACAGCAGGTAGCCCAGGCAGGCCACGCCATAGAAGAACATCGGCTCCTTGGTCACGCTGACCGCCAGGTTGGTCTGGCGCATCAGATCGACCAGGGAGATGGTCGACACCAGCGAAGTGTCCTTGAGCAGCGACAACCAATTGTTGGATAGGCCGGGCAGGGCGATGCGGGTCAACTGCGGCAATACCACCTTGAAGAACCCGGTGCGCTTGCTCAGGCCCAGTGCCGAGCAGGCTTCAAGCTGGCCCTTGGGCAAGGTCTTGAAGGCGGCCAGCCAGATTTCGCTGGAGAAGGCGGCGAACACCAGGCTGAAGGCGATCATCGCCGCGAGGAAGGTATTGATCAGCACCTCGCCTTGATAGCCCATGGCAGCGAGAATCTTCTGCGCAGCGATCTGGCAGCCGTAATAGATGATCAGCAGGGTCAGCAGCTCCGGCAGGCCGCGAAATACCGTGGAAAAAGTGGTTGCCCAGGCCCGTGGCAGGCGTTTGCGCGAGCGGGCGGCAAGGGCCACAGCCAGGCCAAGTGGCAGGCCAATAGGCAGACAAGCCAGGGCCAGCGACACAGTCACCAGGGCGCCGGCGAGCAGCGCCTGGCCCCAGCCACCGCTGGCGAAAGACAGCAAGGACAGTTGATCGAACATGGGTGTTTCCCCACTTGCAATGAGTGCATGCGAACGTGCGCGGGAGCGGGCTTGCCCCGTGATGGCGCCCGTCAGGCGCCTAGGCTGAGCCCGCTGCCACGCAAATGTCCTGGTGGTCAGTTATAGATGTCGAACTCGAAGTACTTGCTGGCGATCTTCTGATAAGTGCCATTGGCGACGATCTCGCCCAGGGCCTTGTTCAGTCGCTCGCGCAGCGCCTCGTCGTCCTTGCGCACGGCGATGGCGGCATCGGCTTTGGTCTTGCTGACATCACCGAGGATCTTGCAGCAGTCCTGGCCGTTCTTTTTCTGCCAGTCGAGCAGGGGGAACTTGTCGGCGATCACCCCGTCCAGGCGCCCGGCAGCGAGGTCGGCATTGGCCTCATCCATGGTCGGGTAGAGCTTCACATCGGCGCCGGCCTTGGCGTACACGTCCTCGGCGTAGATCGCCTGGGTCGAGGACGACTGGGCGCCAACGGTGTAGCCTTTGAAGTCGGTCTGGGCGTCGCTGATCGGGCTGTCCTTGGCGACCGCGACGGTCAGCGGGGTGCGGTAATAGTGGTTGGTGAAGGCGATCTTCTTGCGCCGCTCCTCGGTGTCGATCATCGAGGCGACCACAGCATCGTATTTGCGCGCCATCAGCGCCGGAATGATGCCTTCCCAGTCTTGCGCGACCAGCGTGCACTCGACTTTCATCTGCTCGCACAGGGCGTGGGTGATATCGATATCGAAACCGTGCAGCTTGTTGTCGGCATCGACATAGTTGAACGGCGGATAAGCGCCTTCAGTGGCGAAACGCAGGGTCTCGGCGCTGGCAGTCCCCGCCAGCAGCAGGGCGCACGCACCCACCATAGCCATGGTCTTGTTCATCTTGCACCTCTAGGGTTGCTCGCTTGCTATTGTTGTTTTCCCGCCGGCCACGAGGTGTAGCCGACGAACTCGTTATGTAGAGCGGCAGTCGCTTCCAAGCGCTTTTCAACATCAGGCCCGAGTTTCTTGCAGACCTCGTTGACCATCAGGTGCACCCACGACAGCATCGCCGAGGTGGATTCCCAGAACAGATTGAACTCGGTGGGGATGCGAAATACCTCGTCGGCATTGGCATCGGCCCAGTCACAGAAGGTGTCGGTCACCAGCGTGACCGGAATGCCCGCCTGGCGTGCCTTCTGGCACAGCATCAGGGCGTGGCGTGAATAGCGGCGCGCCTCGAAGACCACCAGCGCACTGTGGTCTGGGCGGCCGAGCAGGACCTCGCCAAAGTGCCCGGCGCTGCCGTCGACCACCTGCACGCCATCGCGCAGGTAGTGCAGCAGGTGGGTCATGCATTGGGCGACGCCGCGCTCGGTCTGAAACCCGGCGATGAACACCCGGGGCCGTTGTGCCAGGCGCTGGGCAACCTGGTGCCAGGCCTCAGTGCGGCTGTACTCATGCACCCGCACCAGGGCGGCGATTTCCAGCTCCAGGCTGCCGCTGCTTTGACTGTCGTCGTGCTTCTGGCGATATTCTTGCAAACGGTCACCCACCAGCCATGGGCCATCGCCCAGGTCGCTTTGCAGGTCTTGCTTGAGCGCCTTCAAGTGGGCATAGCCGAGCGAGCGGCAGAAGCGACCAACGCTGGATTCGCTGACACCAAGCTTCTCGGCGATGCTCGCCGAAGTCTGGAACGGCAGTTCGTGCAGGTTGCCGAGCATGTAGCTGGCGATCTTGCGGCCCGAGGCGGCAGCACTGTGCAGGCTGTGCTCCAGGCGTTGCTTGATCGATTGGCTCATGACGTGCTCCGGGCTGGGTGAGGCGTGAAATAGAAAATGGATCTTTTCTGTCATCAAGTCAACATTTGACAGATAGCTGTCACATGCATGAAAGTTTTTGTCATTGCCAGCGCTGTTGCCATTGCGTTTCCAATAATTCCAAAAAGGAGCTTCAGATGTCCGCACCCTCCACCAGCGCAGTCGTGCGCGTGCCGTTTGCCCAATTGCAGGCGTTGCTGCAAGCGATCCTCGAGCGCCATGGCTGCAGCCAGCAAGTCGCCAGTGCGCTGGCGTTCAACTGCGCCAGTGCCCAGCGTGACGGCGCCCATAGCCATGGCGTGTTCCGCATTCCCGGCTACGTCTCGACCCTGGCCAGTGGCTGGGTCAACGGCAAGGCCGTCGCGCAGGTCAGTGATGTGGCGTCGGGGTATGTCCGGGTCGATGCCGGCGGTGGCTTTGCCCAGCCCGCGCTGGCTGCGGCGCGCGCGCTGCTGGTCGAGAAGGCGCGCAGCGCCGGGATTGCCGTGCTGGCGATTCACAACTCGCACCATTTCGCGGCCCTTTGGCCGGATGTCGAGCCGTTCGCCGATGAGGGCCTGGTGGCGCTCAGCGTGGTCAACAGCATGACCTGCGTGGTGCCCCATGGCGCCAGCAAACCGCTGTTCGGCACCAACCCGATTGCCTTCGCTGCACCGTGCGCCGGGACTGACCCGATCGTCTTCGACATGGCTACCAGCGCCATGGCCCATGGCGATGTGCAGATCGCGGCGCGCGCCGGTCAGCAACTGCCGCTGGGCATGGGGGTGGATGCCAATGGCCAGCCGACCACTGACCCCAAGGCGATTCTTGAAGGTGGCGCGCTATTGCCGTTTGGCGAGCACAAGGGCTCGGCGCTGTCGATGATGGTCGAGCTGCTGGCAGCGGCATTGACCGGCGGCAACTTCTCCTGGGAGTTCGATTGGAACGGTCATCCGGGGGCGAAGACGCCTTGGACTGGGCAGCTGATCATCGTCATTGACCCAAGTAAGGCGGAGGGTGATCGCTTTGCCCAGCGCAGCCGCGAGCTGGTTGCGCAGATGCAGGCGGTGGGGTTGACGCGCATGCCGGGTGAGCGGCGTTATCGCGAGCGCGAGGTGGCTGAGCGTGAAGGGGTGGCGTTGACCGAGCAGGAGTTGCACGAGCTTGAGGCAATGGCTGGCTGAACTGGCGCTATCGCGGGGCAAGCCCGCTCCTACTAGTAGTCGTGCAAGGGACACACCTGGCGGGTCGTGCAGCCTTGCACTGACTCTGTTGCACCAAGGTGATGTTCCTTGGGCGCAACTGCGGGTATCCTCGCTCAAGCATTTCCGAACTGTCCTGATTCAAGGAGCTGTGCGCTGTGTTCAAACATGTCGATGCCTATGCCGGCGATCCGATCCTCTCGTTGATGGAAACCTTCAAGGCCGACCCGCGTGCCGACAAGGTCAACCTGAGTATCGGCCTGTACTACGATGAGGCCGGCGTCGTGCCGCAGCTGGCGGCCGTGGCCGAGGTGGAAAAGCGCCTGGCCGGTCAGCCCCATGAAGCTTCGCTGTACCTGCCGATGGAAGGTCTGGCCAGCTACCGCCAGGCGATCCAGGCACTGCTGTTCGGTACCGATCATCCGGCCGTCGCTGGCGGGCGGGTTGCCACCGTGCAGACGGTCGGTGGCTCCGGCGCGCTGAAAGTCGGCGCCGACTTCCTCAAGCGCTACTTCCCGCAGTCCGAAGTCTGGGTGAGCAATCCGACCTGGGACAACCACCGGGCAATCTTCGAAGGCGCGGGATTCAAGGTCAACACCTACCCGTACTTCGATGCGAGCACCCGTGGAGTGGACTTTGCCGGCATGCTGGCAACCCTGCAGAGCCTGGCACCCAACAGCGTGGTGCTGCTGCACCCGTGCTGCCACAACCCGACCGGTGTCGACCTGGACCAGAGCCAATGGCAGCAAGTGGTCGAAGTGGTCAAGGCGCGTGAGCTGATTCCGTTCCTGGATATCGCCTATCAAGGCTTTGGCCAAGGCCTAGTTCAAGACGCCTACGCCATTCGCGAAATGGCCCGTGCCGGTGTCCCGTGCCTGGTCAGCAATTCGTTCTCGAAAATCTTCTCGCTGTATGGCGAGCGGGTAGGGGGCCTGTCGGTGGTCTGTGACGACCAGGCGACTGCGCAGAGCGTGCTGGGTCAGCTCAAGGCCACCGTGCGCCGCAACTACTCCAGCCCACCGGCATTTGGTGCGCAGTTGGTAGCCGGCGTACTGAACGATGCCGAGCTCAATGCCCAGTGGACGGCGGAAGTCGAAGTGATGCGCAAGCGTATCCTGCAAATGCGCCAGGGCCTGGTCGATCTGCTCGGCGAGCTGTTGCCAGGTCAGGACTTCCAGTTCTTCCTCGAGCAGCGTGGCATGTTCAGCTACACCGGTTTCAACGTCGAGCAAGTGCGCCGTCTGCGCGACGAGTTCGGCGTTTACCTGATCGACAGCGGCCGGGTCTGCATGTCGGGGCTGCGCCCAGACAACCTGCGCCGTGTGGCCAAGGCGTTCGCCGCGGTTCAGAAGTAAATCGTTTGGGGCCGCTACGCGCCCCTTCGCGGGCAAGCCCGCTCCCACAGGTATAGCGCTCATCTTCAAAGTGGCGCGGGCCCTGTGGGAGCGGGCTTGCCCGCGAAGGGGCGCGTAGCGGCCCCATCATTTCACCCATTCTTGCAGCTCATGTCGCCTTTTCCTGTCATGACAAGTGCAACCGTCCCTCGGACGGGGCTTCGCAAGTGCAACCTTTCAGTGCACAATCGCGCCCCTCTTTTCGGTTGAGGTGTGCGATCCCTCTGTTTCGCCACTCTCAGCCTGTTGCAGTCTTGCGAGTGGAGTTGCACCCGGAATGAATGAGCAGGCCCAAGGCGTTGAACAACGCTTCGAACAATCGTCCCCCGCCGTCCTCGGCAGCTGGTCGCGTCAAGACACTACCTGGATGCTGGGCCTGTTTGGCACGGCTATCGGCGCCGGAACCCTGTTCCTGCCGATCAACGCAGGCCTGGGCGGCTTCTGGCCGCTGCTGATCCTGGCGATCCTCGCATTCCCCATGACTTACTACGCACACCGCGGCCTGACCCGCTTTGTCCTGTCCGGACGCAGCGGCGACATCACCGAGGTGGTCGAAGAGCATTTCGGCATCAAGGCCGGTGCACTGATCACCATCCTGTACTTCTTTGCCATCTTCCCGATCCTGCTGATCTACAGCGTGGCGTTGACCAACACGGTCACCAGCTTCATGCAGCACCAGCTGCACATGACCCCACCACCGCGCGCGCTGCTGTCGTTCGTGCTGATCCTGGGCCTGCTGGCGATCGTGCGCTGCGGCGAGCAGGCCACGGTCAAGGTCATGAGCCTGCTGGTGTACCCGTTCATCGTTGCCCTGGCGCTGCTGGCGCTGTACCTGGTGCCGCACTGGAGTGGTGGCATCCTCGACACCGCCATGCAGGTGCCGTCCGGCTCGGCCTTCCTGCACACCGTGTGGCTGGCGATTCCTGTGATGGTGTTCTCCTTCAACCACTCGCCGATCATCTCGGCGTTCGCCGTCGACCAGAAGCGTCGCTATGGCGAACATGCCGATCAGCGCAGCGGTCAGATCCTCTCGCGCGCCCACCTGCTGATGGTGGCCATGGTGCTGTTCTTCGTGTTCAGCTGCGTACTGACCCTGGACAGCGCTCAACTGGCTGAAGCCAAGGCGCAGAACCTGTCGATTCTGTCGTACCTGGCCAACCACTTCAGCAATCCGACTATCGCCTTTGCCGCGCCATTGATTGCCTTCATTGCCATCGCCAAGTCGTTCCTGGGTCACTACATTGGCGCCAGCGAAGGCCTTAAAGGCATCATCAGCAAGGCCGGCCTGCGTCCAGGTGCCAAGGCCCTGGATCGCATGGTCGCCGCGCTGATGCTGGTGGTGTGCTGGATCGTCGCCACGCTCAACCCGAGCATCCTGGGCATGATCGAATCACTCGGCGGGCCGATCATCGCCGTGCTGCTGTTCCTGATGCCGATGTACGCCATCCGCAAAGTGCCGTCGATGCGCAAGTACAGTGGCGCGATGTCCAATGTGTTCGTGGTGGTGGTGGGTCTGGTCGCCATTACCTCGGTGGTCTACTCGCTGGTAGACAGCCTGCTGGGCTGATCGCGTTATTGTTGTAAGAAATGTCCGGGTCGGCTGTCGCCACCCGGACATTTTTATGTGCGGCCATAGGCTTGGGCGCAGCTTCATGCTTAACTCAGTGTCCTTTCCAAACCCCGTATAAGGATTACGCTCATGGCTCAAGTGACCCTCAAAGGCAACCCGGTTCAGGTCAAAGGTGTCCTGCCGAAGGCTGGCGCCCAGGCTCCGGCCTTCTCGCTGGTTGGTGCGGACCTGTCTGACCAGTCGCTGAAGGACTTCGCCGGCAAGCGCAAGGTGCTGAACATCTTCCCGAGCGTCGATACCCCCACTTGCGCCACCTCGGTACGCAAGTTCAACGCCCAGGCCAATGACCTGGCCAACACCGTAGTGCTGTGCGTGTCGGCTGACCTGCCGTTCGCCCAAGCGCGTTTCTGCGGCGCCGAAGGCCTGGAAAACGTCAAGAACCTGTCTACCCTGCGTGGTCGTGAGTTCCTCGAAAACTACGGCGTGGCCATTGCTGACGGCCCGCTGGCTGGCCTGGCTGCCCGCGCAGTAGTGGTGCTGGACGAAAACGATAAAGTCCTGCACAGCGAACTGGTTGGCGAGATCGCTGAAGAGCCGAACTACGAAGCAGTGCTGGCTGTCCTGAAGTAATCGCTTATTGGGGCTGCGCAGCGGCCTCAATAGTATCTAAGCAACACCCTGAAACGGCCTGGAACGATTTCCAGGCCGTTTTCATTTAAAGTTCATCATTTTAGCAACGTCAGCCAAAGGTAAATGCCTGGTAAAGCCGCTTTGCTAAACCGGTCTCAATGCTTATCGTTCACCCTCCCACGTCGCCGTTTCCGAACAAGGTTCGTTCAACCCATGCAAGCTTCCGTCTCCCGCTCCCCTCGTCGCTGGCTCATCGGCCTGCTGATCCTGCTACTGGTGGCCTTGTTGGCCTGGTGGCTGTGGCCCGCTGCGTCGACCTCCAAGGAACCGGCCGGGCGCATGGGGAAAAATGGCCGCCCAGGCTTTGGTGGCTCGACCGAGGCGGTGCCGGTGCGAGTCGAACCGGTGCAGATCGGCGATTTCCCGCTGTATTACAAGGCGTTGGGCACGGTCACGGCGAACAACACGGTCAATGTGCGCAGCCGCGTTGCCGGTGAGCTGGTCAAGATCCATTTCAAGGAAGGCCAGCAGGTCAAGGCAGGCGATCTGCTCGCCGAGATCGATCCGCGCAGCTACCGCATCGCCTTGCAACAGGCCGAAGGCACGCTGGCGCAAAACCAGGCGCAGCTGAACAATGCCCTGGTCGATGTAGCGCGCTATAAAGGCCTGTACGCCGAAGACAGCATCGCCAAGCAAACTCTGGACACCGCCCAAGCGCAGGTGGCGCAGTTCCAGGGCTTGGTCAAGACCAACCAGGCAGCGGTAAGCGATGCCCGGCTGAACCTCGAATTCACCCAGATCCGCGCACCGATCAACGGGCGCTTGGGCCTGCGTCAGCTCGACCTGGGCAACCTGGTTGCCGCTAACGACACCACCGCGCTGGTGGTCATCACCCAGACCGAGCCGATCAGCGTCGCCTTCACCCTGCCGGAAACCGAGCTGAGCACCGTGCTCGAGCGCTATCGCAGCGGCGCGGCGTTGCCGGTCGAGGCCTGGGACCGTGGCGACAGCAAGTTGCAGGCCACCGGTGTACTCGGCAGCCTGGATAACCAGATCGACACCACCACCGGCACCCTCAAATTCAAGGGCCGTTTCGAAAACAAGGACCAGGCCCTGTTCCCCAACCAGTTCGTCAACGTGCGCCTGCTCGCCGATACCCTCAAGCAGGTGGTGATGGCCCCAGCCGCGGCGATCCAGTTCGGTAACGAAGGCACTTTCGCCTACGTGGTCAACGCGCAGAACACCATCAATGTGCGCAAGCTCAAGGTCGGTGCCAGCGATGGCGAACGCAGTGTGATCCTCGAAGGCCTGGCTGCCGGTGATCGATTGGTGCTGGAAGGCACCGACCGCCTGCGCGAAGGCAGCAAGGTCGAAGTGGTCGAAGACAGCTCGCAAGTGCCGACCACCCCCGGTCAGCATTTGCAGGGCCAGGACGCCAATGGCGCGATCGAGGCCGGTAAGTCGGACAAGGCGGGCGCATGAACCTCTCGCGCCTGTTCATCCTGCGACCAGTCGCCACCACGCTGAGCATGCTGGCCATCGTCCTGGCCGGCCTGATCGCCTACAAGCTGCTGCCAGTCGCGGCCTTGCCCCAGGTCGACTACCCGACAATCCGGGTCATGACCCTGTACCCCGGTGCCAGTCCGCAGGTGATGACCAGCGCGGTCACCGCGCCGCTTGAGCGCCAGTTCGGCCAGATGCCAGGCCTGACCCAGATGGCCTCGACCAGTTCCGGCGGCGCCTCGGTGTTGACCCTGCGCTTTAGCCTGGACATGAACATGGACGTCGCCGAGCAGCAGGTGCAGGCTGCGATCAACGCCGCCAGCAATCTGTTGCCCAGCGACCTGCCGGCCCCCCCGGTGTACAACAAGGTCAACCCGGCCGATACCCCGGTGCTGACCCTGGCCATCTCGTCCAAGACCATGCCGCTGCCCAAGCTCAACGACCTGGTCGATACCCGTGTGGCGCAAAAGCTCGCCCAGATCAGCGGCGTGGGCATGGTCAGCATCGCTGGCGGCCAGCGCCAGGCAGTGCGGATCAAGGTCAACGTCGACGCCCTGGCCGCCAACGGCCTCAACCTGGATGACGTGCGCACCTTGATCGGCGCCTCCAACGTCAACCAGCCCAAGGGCAACTTCGACGGCCCGACCCGGGTGTCGATGCTCGATGCCAACGACCAGCTGCGCTCGCCCGAGGAATACGCCAACCTCATCCTCGCCTACACCAATGGCGCGCCGCTGCGCCTGAAGGACGTCGCCGAAATCGTCGATGGCGCTGAAAACGAGCGCCTGGCGGCTTGGGCCAACGAGAACCAGGCGGTGCTGCTCAATATCCAGCGCCAGCCGGGGGCCAACGTCATTGAAGTGGTCGATCGGATCAAGGATTTGCTGCCATCGATCACCGACAACCTGCCGGCCGGCCTGGATGTAATGGTACTCACCGACCGCACCCAGACCATCCGCGCCGCCGTTACCGATGTGCAGCACGAGCTGCTGATCGCCATCGTCCTGGTGGTGATGGTTACCTTCGTGTTCCTGCGCCGCTTCAGTGCGACCATCATTCCCTCGATTGCCGTGCCGCTGTCGTTGATCGGCACCTTCGGTGTGATGTACCTGGCGGGCTTTTCCATCAACAACCTGACCCTGATGGCCCTGACCATCGCCACCGGCTTCGTGGTGGACGATGCCATCGTCATGCTGGAGAACATCTCCCGGCACATCGAGGAGGGCGAGACGCCGATGCAGGCGGCGCTCAAGGGCGCGCGGCAGATTGGCTTTACCCTGATCTCGCTGACCTTCTCGCTGATTGCCGTACTGATCCCGCTGCTGTTCATGGCCGACGTGGTCGGCCGGCTGTTCCGTGAGTTCGCCATCACCTTGGCCGTGGCCATCCTGATTTCCCTGGTGGTGTCGCTGACCTTGACCCCGATGATGTGCGCGCGCTTGCTCAAGCGCGAGCCCAAGGAGCAAGAGCAGAGCCGCTTCTATCGTGCCAGCGGCGCGTGGATCGACTGGCTGATCGAGCACTATGGGCGGGGCCTGCAGTGGGTCCTCAAGCACCAGCCGCTGACGTTGCTGGTGGCGGTCGGCAGCCTGGTGCTGACCGTGTTCCTCTACATGATCGTGCCCAAGGGCTTCTTCCCTGTGCAGGACACCGGGGTGATCCAGGGCATCTCCGAAGCGCCGCAATCGACCTCGTTCGCCGCCATGAGCGAGCGCCAGCAGGCGCTGAGCAAGGTCATTCTGCAAGACCCTTCGGTGCAGAGCCTGTCCTCGTATATCGGCGTCGATGGCGACAACGCCACGCTCAACAGTGGCCGTCTGCTGATCAACCTCAAGCCCCACGGCGAGCGCGACGTCACTGCCAGCCAGGTGATCGATCGCCTGCAACCGCAGGTCGACAAGCTGGTGGGTATTCGCTTGTTCATGCAGCCAGTGCAGGATTTGAGCATCGAAGACCGGGTCAGTCGCACCCAGTATCAGTTCAGCCTGTCCTCACCAGACGCAGACATGCTTGCGCAGTGGAGCGGCAAGCTGGTCCAGGCCCTGCAACAGCGCGCCGAACTGCGCGATGTCGCCAGCGACCTGCAAGACAAGGGCCTACAGGTCTACCTGGTGATCGACCGCGACATGGCCAGCCGCCTGGGCATCAACGTGGCGCAGATCACCAATGCCTTGTACGACGCCTTCGGCCAACGCCAGATATCCACCATCTATACCCAGGCCAGCCAGTACCGCGTGGTGCTGCAGTCGCAGGCTGCGGCCAGCATCGGCCCGGCAGCGTTGGAGTCGATCCACGTCAAGGCCAGCGACGGTGGCCAGGTGCGCCTCTCGGCCCTGGCGCGTATCGAGCAGCGCCAGGCGCAGCTGGCGATCTCGCACATTGGCCAGTTCCCGGCGGTGATGATGTCGTTCAACCTGGCACCAGGCGTGGCCTTGGGCGAGGCAGTCCAGGCCATCGAGCAGGTGCAGCAGGACATCGGCATGCCCATTGGCGTACAGACCCGTTTCCAAGGCGCCGCCGAAGCCTTCCAGGCTTCGCTGTCGAGCACCTTGCTGTTGATCCTGGCGGCGGTGGTGACCATGTACATCGTGCTTGGCGTGCTCTACGAGAGCTACATCCATCCGGTGACTATCCTCTCGACCTTGCCGTCGGCAGCGGTCGGCGCGTTGCTGGCGTTGATCCTCAGCGGTAATGACCTGGGCATGATCGCGATCATCGGCATCATCCTGCTGATCGGTATCGTCAAGAAGAACGCCATCATGATGATCGACTTCGCCCTGGAGGCCGAGCGCAATCAAGGCATGGCGCCGCAAGAGGCGATCTACCAGGCCGCGCTGCTGCGCTTCCGACCGATCCTGATGACCACCCTGGCCGCGTTGTTTGGCGCGGTGCCGTTGATGCTCGCCACCGGCTCCGGTGCCGAGCTGCGTCAGCCGCTGGGCCTGGTGATGGTCGGCGGGTTGCTGGTCAGCCAGGTGCTGACCCTGTTCACCACGCCGGTCATCTACCTGTACTTCGACCGCCTGGCGCGCCGCTGGCGTCCGGCTGCTGACGCCAAGCAGGCCGAGGCATGAATCTCTCCGGTCCTTTCATCCGCCGGCCAGTGGCGACCATGCTGCTGAGCCTGGCGATCATGCTGCTCGGTGGCGTGAGCTTCGGCTTGCTACCGGTGGCGCCGCTGCCGCAGATGGACTTCCCAGTGATCGTGGTGTCGGCCAACCTGTCGGGCGCAAGCCCCGAGGTCATGGCTTCCACCGTAGCCACGCCACTGGAGCGCAAGCTCGGTGCCATCGCCGGGGTCACCACCCTGACCAGTAGCTCCAACCAGGGCTCGACCCGGGTGATCATCGGTTTCGAGCAAGGCCGCGATATCGATGGCGCGGCACGCGAGGTGCAGGCGGCGATCAACGCCACCCGCAACCTGCTGCCAAGCGGCATGCGCAGCATGCCCACCTACAAGAAGATCAACCCATCGCAGGCGCCGATCATGGTCCTGTCGTTGACCTCCGACGTCTTGCAGAAGGGCCAGCTGTATGACCTGGCCGACACCATCCTGTCGCAAAGCCTGGCCCAGGTCAGCGGGGTAGGGGAAGTGCAGATCGGCGGCAGCTCGCTGCCGGCGGTGCGCATCTCGCTGGAGCCACAGCTACTCAACCAATACGCGCTGTCGCTCGATGAAGTGCGCACGGCGGTGGCCAACGCCAACCAGCGCCGGCCGATGGGCTTTGTCGAAGACGCCGAGCGCAATTGGCAGGTGCGCGCCAATGACCAGTTGGAGAAAGCCAAGGACTACGCGCCGCTGGTGATTCGCCAGAGCGATGGCTCGATCCTGCGCTTGTCTGATGTGGCGACCATCACCGACAGCGTCGAGAACCGTTACAACAGCGGCTTCTTCAACGACCAGAGCGCGGTGTTGCTGGTGATCAACCGGCAGAACAACGCCAACATCATCGAAACCGTCGAGCAGATCAAGGCGCAGTTGCCGGCCCTGGAATCGCTGCTGCCGGCCAGCGTCAAGCTGAACATCGCCATGGACCGCTCGCCGGTGATCAAGGCGACCCTCAAGGAAGCCGAGCACACCTTGTTGATCGCGGTGGTGCTGGTGATCCTGGTGGTGTACCTGTTCCTCGGCAACCTGCGCGCCTCGCTGATCCCAAGCCTGGCGGTGCCGGTGTCGTTGGTCGGCACGTTCGCGGTCATGTACCTGTGCGGGTTTTCCCTGAACAACCTGTCGCTGATGGCGCTGATTCTGGCCACCGGCCTGGTGGTGGACGATGCCATCGTGGTGCTGGAGAACATCTCCCGGCATATCGAGAACGGCGAGCCACCGATGCGCGCGGCGTTCCTCGGCGCCAAGGAAGTGGGCTTCACCCTGCTGTCGATGAACGTCTCGCTGGTGGCGGTGTTCGTCTCGATCCTGTTCATGGGCGGTATCGTGCGCAGCCTGTTCCAGGAGTTTTCCATCACCCTGGCCGCAGCGATCATCGTCTCGCTGGTGGTATCGCTGACCCTCACGCCGATGCTCTGCGCGCGCTGGTTGCGCCCGCACCAGCAGGAGCAGAACCGCTTGCAACGCTGGAGCGACAAGGTTCACCAGCGCATGGTCGCCGGTTACGACCGCAGCCTGGGTTGGGTCTTGCGTCATCGCCGCCTGACCCTGCTCAGCTTGTTGGTGACCATCGGGGTCAACGTCGCCCTGTACGTAGTGGTGCCCAAGACCCTGATGCCGCAGCAGGACACCGGCCAGCTGATGGGCTTCATCCGCGGCGACGACGGTTTGTCGTTCACCGTGATGCAGCCGAAGATGGAGGTCTACCGCCGCGCGCTGCTCGCAGACCCGGCCGTGCAGAGCGTGGCCGGCTTCATTGGTGGCAATAGCGGCACCAACAACGCCATGGTCCTGGTACGTCTCAAGCCGATTGCCGAACGCAAGCTCAACGCCCAGCAGGTGATCGAGCGCCTGCGCAAGGAAATGCCCAAAGTGCCAGGCGGGCGGCTTTACCTGATGGCCGACCAGGACTTGCAATTGGGCGGCGGCGGGCGCGACCAGACCACCTCGCAGTACCTGTATACCCTGCAAAGTGGTGACCTGGCGGCATTGCGCGAGTGGTTCCCGAAAGTCACCGCGGCCTTGCGCGCACTGCCTGAGCTGACCGCCATCGACGCCCGTGATGGCGCCGGCACCCAGCAAGTGACCCTGGTCGTCGACCGCGATCAGGCCAAGCGCCTGGGCATCGACATGGAAATGGTCACCAGCGTGCTCAACAACGCCTACAGCCAGCGGCAGATATCGACCATCTACGACAGCCTCAACCAGTACCAGGTCGTGCTGGAGATCAACCCCAAGTATGCCTGGGACCCGAGCACCCTGGAGCAAGTCCAGGTGATCACCGCGGACGGCGCACGCGTGCCGCTGTCGGCCTTCGCCCGCTACGAGAACAGCCTGGCCAATGACCGCGTCAGCCACGAGGGCCAGTTCGCCGCCGAAGACATCGCCTTCGACGTTGCCGAAGGCTACAGCCCCGACCAGGCGATGGCCGCGGTGGAGAGGGCAGTGGCCAAGCTTGGTCTGCCCGAGGAAGTGATCGCCAAGCTCGGTGGCACCGCCGATGCCTTTACCAAGACCCAGGAAGGCCAGCCGCTGATGATCCTTGGCGCGCTGGTGCTGGTTTACCTGGTGCTGGGCATTCTCTACGAGAGCTACATCCACCCGCTGACCATTCTTTCGACCTTGCCTTCGGCCGGCGTCGGCGCGTTGTTGGCGTTGTACGTCACCGGTGGCGAGTTCAGCCTGATCTCGCTGCTTGGCCTGTTCCTGTTGATCGGCGTGGTGAAGAAGAACGCCATCCTGATGATCGACCTGGCCCTGCAATTGGAGCGTCAGCAAGGCATGAGCCCGGAGGAGTCGATCCGCCGCGCGTGCCTGCTGCGTCTGCGGCCGATCCTGATGACCACCATCGCCGCCATTCTCGGCGCGCTGCCGTTGATGCTCAGCAGCGCCGAAGGTGCCGAGATGCGCCAGCCATTGGGCCTGACCATCATTGGCGGTCTGGTGTTCAGCCAGGTCCTGACCCTTTACACAACGCCGGTGGTCTACCTCTACCTCGACCGCCTGCGTCACCGATTCAACCGTTGGCGCGGCGTGCGCACCGACGCCGCTCTGGATACCCCGCTATGAACTTTGCCCAGACTCCACTTCACCGTGCCCTGCAGCAGCTGGGCCGTGGCCGCGGCTCGCGACTGCTCGGCGCCAGCCTGTGCGCATTGATGCTCAGTGCCTGTACCTTGAGCCCCGACTACCATCGGCCGGAGCTGGCCACGCCTGCGCAATTCAAGCAGGCCGAAGGCTGGACCCAGGCCAATCCCTCCGACGCCATTGCCCGTGGCGCCTGGTGGGAGCTGTATGGCGATGCCGGGCTCAATGCCCTGGTCGAAGAACTCAACCGCAGCAACCAGACCGTGGCCCAGTACGAGGCCCAGTACCGCCAGGCGACCGCACTGATTCGCAGCAGCCGCGCTTCGCTGTTCCCCAGCCTCGATCTGTCGGCCGGCAAGACCCGTTCGGCGCAAGGTACCGGCAGTAGCAGCTCAAGCCTGTCGAACAATAGCAGCGGCATCCGCAACACCTACAACGCCCAGCTCGGCGTCAGTTGGGAGATCGACCTGTGGGGCAAGCTGCGCGAGACGCTCAATGCCAACGAAGCCAGCGCGCAAGCCAGCTTTGCCGACTTGGCGGCGATTCGCCTGAGCTTGCAGTCGGAACTGGTGCAGAACTACCTGCAACTGCGCGTCATCGATGAGCAGAAGCGCTTGTTGGAGGCCACCGTGGCTGCCTATGAGCGTTCGCTGAAAATGACCGAGAACCAGTACCGCGCCGGTGTTTCCGGCCCGGATGCGGTGGCCCAGGCGCGCACCCAGCTCAAAAGCACCCAGGCCGACCTGATCGACCTGATCTGGCAGCGCGCGCAGTACGAGAACGCCATTGCCGTGCTGATGGGTAAGGCCCCGGCCGATTTCGCCTTGGCTGACAGCAAGTCGATTCCGGCCTTGCCGCAGATTCCCGTTTCGCTGCCCTCGCAGCTACTGGAACGGCGCCCCGATATCGCCTCGGCGGAGCGCAACGTCATGGCGGCCAACGCCAATATCGGCGTGGCGCGTGCGGCGTACTTCCCAGACCTGAGCCTGAGCATGAGCGGCGGCTATTCGAGCAGCAGCTTCAGCAACTGGATCGAGCTGCCCAACCGCTATTGGTCGGTGGGGCCATCGCTGGCCATGACCTTGTTCGATGCCGGTAAGCGCAGCGCCGAGGTCGATCGCACCGTCGCGGTGTATGACCAGACCGTGGCGCAGTATCGCCAGACCGTGCTCGACGGCTTCAAAGAGGTCGAGAACTACCTGGTCCAGCTCAAGGTCTACGGCGACGAGGCGGTGGTACGCCAGGAGGCGCTGGACGCTGCCCGTGAGTCGCTGCGCCTGACCGAGAACCAGTATCGCGCTGGGTTGATTGGCTATCTGGATGTGGTCAATGTGCAGACCACTGCCCTGAGTAACGAGCGCAGTGTGTTGACCCTGTTGCAAGGGCGGCTGGTGGCCAGTGTGCAGTTGATTGCCGCGCTGGGTGGCGGTTGGGATGCCGAGCAGGCCTTCGCCGAGGCTGAGCGCGCCCAGGACTGATGAGGTAGCGGTTGCTGGCCCTGCAGATTTGCTTCAGCTACGCCCCGGCAGCTCAACCTGCGCAATCAGCCCTGAGCCGCTGCCATTGCGCAGGGTGAGCTCGCCGCCTTGCTCACGCACGATCGCCCGCGCTGCCGACAGGCCCAGGCCCACCCCGCCGGTGTCGCGGTTACGCGAGCCCTCAAGGCGAAAGAACGGATCGAACACGCGCTGCAGGGCGGGTTCGGGAATCCCCGGCCCTTGGTCGCTAATCTCGATGCGCACGGCTTGCTCGTCACTGCTCAGGTCAATGCGCGGCTGTCGGCCATACTTCACCGCATTGTCCAGCAGGTTGACGATCACACGCTTGATGCTCAGCGGCCGGCCGTCATACACCAGGTGCGCGGGGCCGGCGAAGTCGACGGCAATGCCCTGGTCGCGGTAGTCGTCGATGATGGTTTGCAGCAGCTCCGACAGATCGAACGCGGTGCTCTGCTCCAGCGCGGTGTCTTCGCGGAAAAACGCCAGGGCGGCGTTGATCATCGATTGCATTTCTTCGACATCGCGAATCAGTTTGCGCTGGTGATCGAGGTCTTCCATGAACTCGCTGCGCAAGCGCATCCGCGTCAACGGCGCACGCAGGTCGTGGGAGATGGCTGCGAGCATGTGAGTGCGCTCAGCGATGAAATGCTGAATCTGCGCCTGCATGGTGTTGAAGGCGATGATCGCCTGGCGGATTTCGTGGGGGCCTTCAAGCTTGATCGGTGGCGCGCTTAAATCACCTCCAAAGCGCCGGGCCGCACCGGCAAAGCGCTGCAGGGGCTTGGCCAGTTGGTGGGTGGCGATCCAGGCGACCAGCAAGGTGGCGATCAGCCCCAGGGCGATGATCACGCCAATACGGGCCGGCAAGTTCAAACCCCAGCTGCGCTCAGGTGGCACGAACGAGAGCCAGCTGCCATCGCCGAACTCGATCAGCACGGCATACCGCGCCTGGACGCTGCCGCTGGGCCAGTCACTGGGCCGGTAGACTTCGATTTCCCGCTGATTGCCGAGCAATTGGCGCAGCACGGGCACTTTGCCGGGGTCGACCTGCGCGCCACCCGGCGGCAAATCGAATGCGCGGCGCTCGGCTTGCCATTGCACCTGCAGCATGGGGCTGCTGGCGGCATTGGCCAACTGCGGGCGCAGGGGCGCCGGGGCGGCTTCGATCACCCGCGCGGTGGCGGCAATCTGGTCGAGCAAACCTGTGCGGTCGATCGGCGGCCGCGCCCAGATGCCTGCCACCTGCACGAACAAGGCATTGAGGGCCAACGAGATCAGCATCGCCAGCAGGATAGTCAGGGCAATGCGCCGGTTGAGGGTATCGCGGCGCCAGCGTGGTGTAGTCACGAGCGGCTGACCTTGGCGGTGAACATGTAGCCGCCATTGCGCACGGTGCGGATCAGGTCCGGACGCTTGCTGTCGGGCTCGATCTTGCGCCGCAGGCGGCTGACCTGCACGTCGATGCTGCGGTCATAAGCGTCGTGGCCTTGGCCGTGGGTGAGGTCGATCAGTTGCTCGCGGGTGAGGATGCGCTGTGGATGCTCGAGAAACACCAGCAACAGATCGAACTCACCGCCAGACAGTGGGATCATCACGTTTTCAGGCGAGCGCAACTCGCGCGCGGTGATGTCCAGGTGCCAACCGGCAAAGCCGATTATCGGCCGTGACGGTTCGCTGTCGGGCACTTGCCGTTCGCCTACCCGGCGCTGCAAGGCGCGCAACCGCGCCAGCAGCTCACGCGGGGCGAACGGCTTGGTCAGGTAATCGTCGGCGCCCAGCTCCAGGCCGACGATGCGGTCGCTCAGTTCGGCCATGGCGGTGAGCATGATGATCGGGATGCCGGTTTGCGCGCGGACTTTCTGGCACAGGCTCAGGCCGCCTTCACCAGGCAGCATCAGGTCGAGAATGATGGTGTCCGGGCGCTGCTGGGCGATCGCCGCCCACATCGCCTCGCCATGCGGGGCGACATCCACCTCATAGGCATGCTGAAGGAAGAACTTCTTCAGCAACGACAGGATTTCCATATCGTCGTCGACGATCAGCAGTCTGCTCACGATCACTCAGGTCCACAGGCGAAAAAAGGGCAACTGTAAAACCATTGCCCGGGTTGGGTCATATATTTCAATCGAGCAACAAAGCGTCAGCGCAGCCATCAAGCGGACATCCTCCAGCAAAACGCGCCGGGCACTCTGCCGGCTTTCCAAGCCAAAGGGGGCGTCCATGAAGGTTTTGCACAGCAAGTATCCCGCACACGACATCGCCCGCTCGTTGATCCTGATGCAGCGCACCACCACCACCGGGCGCGACGAGCCGATCATTTTCCAGCAGTCGTGCCTGGGGCTGGCCCAGGATCAGCACCAAGTAGTGCTGCGCCGCTACGTCGAGCACTACAGCCCGGACAGCGGTCACTGGGTCGAGTACGCCCACGCAGTGCCCACCGCCGAGCTGATCGCCTGGATCATGGCCCATGGGCAACTGCGCATCGCCTGCTCCGAAGGCGCTGAAGGTAGCCAAGTCCATGTATGACCACGTAGTTGTTAAAGGGATTGCCGTGATGAGAAGCAACCGTTCGCTGTCGCTGCTGTTTGCCGCCGTGTTGACCCTGTCGGCCTGTAGCAGCAAAAAGGCGCCCAATGAGATGCACGCCGGGTTTCTCCAGGACTATAGCCTGCTCAGCCAGCGTCAAGCGCCCTCGGGCCAGACGGTGCTGAGTTGGGTCAGCCCTGGCGTGAGCCGGGGGCAGTACACCCAGGTGTACTTTGCCCCCAGCGTGTTTTACCCACGGTTCGAGCCGAGCGAGCGGATTCCTGGGGCCACTTTGACTAACGTGCTCGGCTATTACGATGCATCGCTCAAGTACGAGCTGGGCAAAGTCTTGACCGTGGTCGACAAGCCAGGCCCGCATACCTTGGTGGTCAGGCCTGCCATTACCCGGGTTGCGGCCAGTACCCAGGGCCTGCGCTTTTATGAGTGGCTGCCAATTACCTTGGTCGCAGCCGGGGTGAGCACTGCCACCGGGATACGCGATCAGGACAGCGAGATCAGCACTGAGCTTTCATTTGAGGATGGCGCGACCGGGGCGGTGGTGGCCGAGGTGATGAGGATGGGCACCGGGGTGCCGCTGGAGAATGACCGGCAGGTGATGACGGCGGATAACGTCAAGGCTGTGCTCGATGGCTGGGCGTGTGATTTGCGTGAGGCGTATGCGGCGGTCTACAGGTAGTTGCCGGACGAATATAGGGGCGCGCAGCGGCCCCTCTTGCACAGGATTGGATCCGTTCTCATTCGCGAAAACCCGTGCGTTTCGCTAAAGCTTGAGTACAATCATCAGCTTTTTGCGGGCACTCTCACGCCCGCCGCTGGATGTGCCAATGCTGATCGGTAGCTACTCTTCCTCGCTGGTGTTGATCTCGCTGTGCGTCGCCATTCTTGCCTCCTACACCGCCCTTGACCTGACCGGGCGGATCGCCACGGCCAAGGGCCGTGCAGCGCATTTGTGGATGGCTGGCGGGGCGTTGGCCATGGGTATCGGCGTGTGGTCGATGCACTTCATTGGCATGCTCGCCTTCAGCCTGCCGATCGACCTGGGCTACGACTTGCCACTGACCGCGCTGTCGTTGCTGATCGCGGTGCTGTCGTGTGGCTTTGCCTTATGGCTGGTGAGCCAGCCTAGCCTGCCGTGGCTGCAACTGGGCTTTGGCGCGCTGATCATGGGCAGCGGCATCAGCAGCATGCATTACATGGGCATGGCTGCCCTGCGCATGCAACCGGGCATCGATTACGACCCGACGCTGTTCGGCGCCTCGCTGGCGATCGCAGTCGGCGCTTCGGCCGCGGCGCTGTGGATTGCCTTCCGTCTACGCCAGCACACCCCTTATGTGCGGCAGATCCGCGGCGCGGCGGCAGTGGTGATGGGTATTGCCATCGTGGGCATGCACTACACCGGCATGGCTGCGGCGAACTTCCCCGAGGGCAGCTTCTGCGGCGCGTTGACCACTGGCCTGAGTGGCGACGGCCTGGATTACCTGGTGCTGATCACCACCTTGGCAGTGCTCTCGGTGGCACTGCTGACCTCGGTGCTCGATGCCCGGCTGGAAGCGCGCACCGCAGAGCTTGCGCGGTCGCTGACGTTGGCCAACCAGGAACTTACCCAGTTGGCGCTGCACGATATCCTTACCGGCTTGCCCAACCGCACGCTGCTGGCCGATCGGATCGACCAGGCAATCGGCAAGGTGACCGAGCAGGGCGGTTGTTTCGCGCTGATGTTCATCGACCTGGATGGCTTCAAGCCGGTTAACGATGCGTTTGGCCATCATGTCGGTGATCAGTTGCTCAAGGCTGTCGCCTCGCGCCTGCGTGGTCACTTGCACAGCCAGGACACCCTGGCGCGGATTGGCGGCGATGAGTTCGTCCTGCTGGTCGAGCTGCAAGAGCCGGAGGACGCCATGGATGTAGCGGCCAAGCAAGTCAACCTGGTCTCGCGGCAATTTCGCGTGGCCGAGCACGACCTGCAACTGACCGCGAGCCTGGGCATCGTGCTTTATCCGGGCAACGGCGTCGATCAGCTCGAACTGCTGCGTAACGCCGATGCGGCGATGTACCACGCCAAGAGCGCAGGCAAGAACGGCTACAGCTTCTTCGACGTGTCGATGAACAGCAACGCCCGCCAGCAGCTGCAATTGCTCCAGGACCTGCGCGCAGCGTTGGAGCTTGGCCAGTTCCGCCTGCATTACCAGCCTAAATTCGACGCTACCCTGCGCCAGCCAATTGGTGCCGAGGCGTTGCTGCGTTGGGATCATCCGCAGCAGGGGCTACTGCTGCCGGACCGCTTCATCGGCCTTGCGGAAAAAACCGGGCTGATCATCCCCATCGGTGAATGGGTGCTCGATGAAGCGTGTCGGCAGATGCGCGAGTGGCTGGAGCAGGGGCACCCAGACTGGCGCATGGCGGTCAACCTGTCGGCGATCCAGTTTTGCCACGCAGGCCTGGTGGCCAGTGTTGCCAGCGCCTTGCAGCGCAATCAGCTGCCCGCCAACCGCTTGACCCTGGAGATCACCGAAACCACGGCCATGCACGACGCCGATGCCAGCCTGACCGTGCTGCAGAAGCTGTCCGACATGGGCGTGGACATTTCCATCGACGACTTTGGCACCGGCTATTCGAGCCTGATGTACCTCAAGCGCCTGCCGGCCAACGAACTGAAGATCGATCGCGGATTCGTCCGTGATCTTGAGCACGACAGCGATGACGCCGCGATCGTCTCGGCCATCGTCGCCCTTGGCCAGGCGCTGGGCCTGCGGATCGTTGCCGAGGGGGTCGAAACCGATCGCCAGCAAGACTTTCTCACCCGCTTAGGGTGCGATTCGCTGCAGGGCTACCTGATGGGCAGGCCGGTACCTGCCGAGCAGTTCATGGCAGGGCTGGTGGCATTGCGGGAAAAACAGCAGCAGGTCGGCTAGACCGCGTCGCGCAAGGCGAACGATGGGACGAACGCGGCCATTTCATCCTCTACCGCTTCGATGATCCGTTCGACATCGGCCGCGGCCATGATCGCCGCACAGGGAATGCCGGCGATGGCCAGTACGGTTTCGCCAGTGGCGCGGTCGAACAGGCGGGCGATCATGCTGCGCGGCGCATCCATGCTGGCTTCGAATCCCAAAGGGTGGAAGTGCCAGCGCATCACCTGGCAGGCGTTGGGGAACGTCATCTTGTTCATGCCAGCCTCCTTGTCCTCATTTTGAACGCGGTGATCATGCGGCCACTCATGCGGCCGGTGGGACTGTAACGATAGCACTTGGCTTAGCAGTGTCCCCCAGAAAATATGACAAATGTGCTAATGCATGACGGCGGTCACAGCACCTGCTTGGATGCTCGCTGGCGGCAGTTTGTCAGGCAAACGTTTTCGCTGTGTGCAGGGCCTGGGGCGAGAGGAGGGCTGTGCTGTTTTTCCGCCTGCGCCTGCCCAGCAGTTTCCGACCGACGGTGCAGCTAATTTGCGCCAAGCAGGCCGGCAGCAATGTTGATGGTAAAGCCCAGGATGGCGGTATTGAATACGAAGCCTACCAGTGAGTGGGCTAGCACCACCCGGCGCATGCCTCGGCCGCCGACACCGACATCAGAGGTCTGCACGGCGACGCTGATGGTGAAGGAGAAGTAGTGAAAGTCCCAGTAGTCGGGGTTGCGCTCGTTGTCGGCAAAACGCAACAGCGGCTGGTGGCCCTTGTCGGTGTAGAACAAGCGCGCGTAATGCAGGCTGAAGATGCAGCCGATCAGCAGCCATGAGCCCGCCACCGTCAGGCCGGTGTACAGGTAGTGCAAGGCGAGCGCGCTGCCTTGCAGGCCGCGGCTGGACACCAGTTGCAGGGTCACCGCGGCAAGGCTGGCGATAGCCGCGATGCACACGGTGAACAACACCAGCGCTGCGTTCTCATCCTCGACCCGGGCGACCTTGCGCACCGTCTCAGGCGTGGCCCGCCAGGTCAGCCAGGCGACCAACAGCAAGTACAGCCAGACGCCCAGGTTCCAGCCCGCGAGAATGTGCTGGGTCAGATCATCTGCTGGGATCAGCCAGGCGCCCACCAGTCCGGCAAGGGCGGCGATGCTCAGGCGTGGGTGGGTACGGGTCAAACGGTGCAAAGCCATGCTGCCTCGGCGCTCAATGGTCATGGCTACCACTCTAGCCCACCCCGGGGCTAGGCCTCAGGTTCGATCAGAGCAGTAGGAATGAGGTACCATCACCGCTTTCACACTGCGCAAAGCCCTTGTATATCAAGGTGATGGCACCGTTTTCGCCTCCGTTTCACGCTACAGGATCCACGTTTTGTCTGATCTCCTGCACAATCCGCTGTTGCAGTATCTGGGGCGCTTGGCGCCATCCAGCCAGTTGACCATGCGTTACATCCTCCAGGATGGCGCCGACCGCCTGGGGTTCGTCGATTGCGATATCGAAGAGGTGCCGTGGCATCGTCTTGAGCCTGGCCATGTCATCGCTCTGGTGGCGGCGCTGCGTGCCGATGGCTATGCGCCGAATACCTCGTCGTTGTATGTCAACGCGGTGCGCGGGGTGATGAATGAAGCCTGGCGCCAAGGCCTGATCGACCACGAGCAGTTGCTGCGCATACGCGAGGTCAAGCCAGACAGCGGCAGCCGCTTGCCACCGGGGCGCAATCTGCGCCGTAGCCTGATTCGAGAGCTGATGGACGTCTGCGCCGCCGACCCACGCCCGCAAGGCGTGCGCGATGCGGCGATCATTGCCTTGTTGTATGGCACCGGCATGCGCAAGTCGGAATCGGTCGATGTCGATCTGGCCCAGGTCGACTTCCAGGCCCGCAGCCTGCAAGTGGTGGGCAAGGGCAACCGCCAGTTGGTCAAGTATGCACCGGCTTGGGCCTTCGAAAAGCTACAGGCCTGGCTCGACCTGCGCCGTGCGCAGTTAGCGGAAGGTGAGGGCGATGACGGCTTTCTGTTCAATCGGATTCGCCGGGGCAATCACATCACTCGCGCGCGGATCACCAAGCATGCCATCTATTACATCGCTCGCCAGCGTGGCGCCCAGGTCGGAGTGAAGATCATGCCCCATGATTTTCGCCGGGCGTTCATTACCCGGGTGATCGAGGAGCACGACCTGTCGATTGCACAGAAGCTGGCCCACCATGCCAATATCCAGACCACCGCCGCCTATGACCGGCGCGACGACAACGAGCGGCGGCGGGCGGTGGATCGCTTCGATTACTGAGGCTTGCGCTCAATGAATGCTCGAAGCCAGCTCGAAGATCGGCATGTACATCAGGATCACGATCAGGCCGATCAACAGGCCAATGAAGGTCATCAGCAAAGGCTCGAACAGTTTCACGAACCATTCCACCCAGCGACCGACTTCCTGGTCATGAAAGTCGGCGCAGCGCTCGAGCATCTCGCCCAGGTTGCCCGACTGCTCGCCGGCCCTGAGCAGGCGCAGTGACACTGGCGTCACCAAGCCGCCAGCCTCCAGTGCATCGGACAGCGGCAGGCCTTCAGCGACCCGCTGGCTGGCTTGCTCAAGCCCCTGCGCGGTGCCGCTGCCGAGCAGCCCACGGGCCATGCCCATGGCAGTCAGAATGGATATCCCGCCTTGTAGCAAGATCCCCAGCGAGCGGTAGAAACGCGCCAGTTCATACATCAGCAAGCGCTGGTGCAACGCCCCAAAGCGCCGTATTTGCCGCCCTAGCCAGCGCCGTAATGCTGGGTTACGGCGCATCAGCGCCAGCGCCGTCAGCGCGCCAAGCGTGGCCACTGCCAGCGGCAGCATCTGCGCATGCAGGAACAGGCCAATCTGCATCAATACCCGTGACAGCCAGGGCAGTTCAGTGCCCATACCCTCGAACACCAAACTGAAGCGCGGCACCACATAGCCCAGCAAAAACAGCACCACGCCACCCCCAACCAGCAGCAACAGCAACGGATACACCGAGGCTCCCACCAGTTTCTGCCGGACCAGGTCCAGCCGCTGGCGGTAGCCGATGTAACGGCCCAGGGCATCGCCGAGGGCGCCAGTGCGTTCGCTGGACTGCACCAGCGCCACATACAGGGTTGGAAACACCTGCGGTTGCTGGCCTAGCGCCTGGGACAGCGAGCGGCCTTCATACAGCTGACGTACCAATTGCTCGAGCACCTTGCGGGACGACCCGCCAGGGGCTTTTTCGGCCAGGCTTTCCAGGGCATCGATCAGCGGCAGGCCGGCATTGAGCAGGGTGCTCAGTTCCTGACTGAACAGCACCAGGTCGAACGCCGGGGCGCGGCGCCAGGGCAGGCCACGCAGACTGTTGGCCTGGCCGCGCAGGCTGACCACCCGCAGGCCTTGCGCCTGGGCCTGGCGGCGCGCCTGCTCGGCATCCTCGGCGTCGATCTGCAGCTCAACGACGCCTTGGCTCCCCAATGCTTTGAGGTGGTAGCGCATAGTCGCTCTCCTTACTGCCAGCTGGTGACTTCGGCGTTTTCCCCATCGCCTCCGGGCTGGCCATCCTTGCCCATCGACAGCAGGTCGTACTCGCCACCGTTTTCGCCGGGTTGGCGGTAGATATAGGCGCGGCCCCAGGGGTCTTGAGGCACGGCTTTTTGCAGGTATGGGCCCGACCAGCGTGCCTCGCCGCTCGGCGCACTGACCAGGGCCTGCAAGCCTTGCTCGCTATTGGGGTAGTGACCGACTTCCAGGCGATACAGGTCCAGGGCTTTGCTTAGCCCTTCGATCTGGGCGCGGGCCACTTTCGCTTCGGAGCGGCCGAGTTGGCTGAAGTACTTGGGTGCGACGATGCCGGCCAGCAAGCCGAGCACCACCAGCACCACCAACAATTCAAGCAGGGTGAAGCCTCTCTGGGCGTTGGATCTGCGCTGCATGGTGAAACCCTCCAGTGCGGTTAGGCAGTTCTCGCCAAGCCTTATGCAACTGTCGTGCACGTCTGCCTCGCGGCCTTGCGCCATGGGCCATGGCAAGCGGCACAGTGCTTGCGTGAGAGGTTCAAACCTCGGGTTTTCCGGGGCATATCCCCCACATCGGGGGCCACGACGGGGAGGTGACCGACATGCGTGGAATTATCCTGGGACTGATCTGGCTAGCGGCGGGTGCTGCTCAGGCCGATGTGTATATCTCCATCGATGCCAAGGGCGGCTATGTGTTATCCAACGTGCATCGGCCAGGACGCCACTATGAGCGGGTGATCAGCGAAGTCGCGGCGCTGTCCGGGCCGGCCAACGCGCAATTGGTCACCGGCCGGCCTTATGCCGACGAGGTTGCCGCCGCCGCGCGTACCCACGACGTGCCTCAGGCTTTGCTGCATGCCTTGATCAAGGCCGAGTCGGGCTACAACCCCAAGGCACGTTCGCCCAGAGGCGCGGTTGGGCTGATGCAACTGATGCCCGATACGGCCAAGGAGATGGGTGTTAAGGATGCGTTGGACCCGGCCGCCAATGTGCAGGGTGGGGCGCGCTACCTCAAGCGCATGCTCAAGTTGTTCGACAATGACATCACCTTGGCGGTGGCCGCTTACAACGCAGGCCCCGAGGCCGTGCTGAGCCGTGGCCGGGTAGTGCCTCCGTTCGCCGAAACCCGCCGTTATGTGCCTAACGTGCTGCGTGAATACCGAAAGCTGCAGGGTTTGGCTGATGACGCGCCGCTGAGCGCCCAGATTGGCCGGCAGCAGGGTCTGTAGCGGGACCGGCGCGAAATCAGTCAATTGCCATCATGGTTTCCCCAACACTGGGCTATAACCTCTTACAGGTGCCCAGTTGTGGAGTCCGCCATGGACCTCGTCCCTCGTCCAGACACGCTTGAAGTGCCCGCAAGCGCTGATGGGGGCGCAAGCCGCAAGCCCTTCGACCTGTTGCGCTGGTATGCCTGGGTAAGCCTGGCGATCATCGTCTCGGTTGCAGCCGGACTTGGGCTGATCTCCAGCCGGTTCATCATTGATGAAAGCGTCGAGCGCGATGCGCTGCTCACCGCCCAGTTCATTACCTCCATCGCCGATGCCGAGGTACGCCATGTTGCGATCCCTAATGTGCGCAGCATGGGCGAATTACTCGATCCACGCACCGACCAGGACATGCCCGATGTCGACCCGGATGCGCGGCGCAAGGCCCGCGGCGAGTTTCTCGATCACATCGCCCACTTGCCAGATGTACTGTTGGCCAACATCTACGCACCCGATCGCACGGTGATCTGGTCGAGCAACCCGGCCTTGACCGGCAAGATCATCGAATCGGACGACGACCTGGAGCGCGCTTTCGAATACAAGATGCGCGTCTCAGCCAGCTACCACGACATTGACGATGCGCGCAGCGAGCAGAAGTTTGTCACCCCGCCACAGCAGCTGTTCATCGAAAACTACATACCGTTGTTCGATGCCGACGGTGAGCGGGTCACCGCCATGGTGGAAATCTACAAGGAGCCGCATGACCTGATCGTGCGCATCGAGCACGGGCTGTTGTTGATCTGGCTGGCCATCGCGGTGGGCGCTGGGCTGGTCTATGTCGGCTTGTACGGCATCATGCGCCGGGCCTCAAAGGTGATGGCGGTGCAGCAAAAGCGCCTGATCAGTAACGAGACCTACGTGGCGCTGGGCGAGATGTCCTCGGCGGTGGCCCACAGCCTGCGCAACCCATTGGCCAGCATTCGCTCCAGTGCTGAGCTGGCCCAGGTGTTCGACGAGGGGCCGGCGCAGAAGAACGTCAACGATATCATCAGCCAGGTCGACCGCATGTCGCAGTGGGTGCGGCAACTGCTGCAATCGTTGCGGCCACTGAATGATGACGCAGTCCCGGTGGATCTAACCCAGGCGCTGCAAGAGAGCCTGCAAACGTTCGCCGTGCCGCTGGTTCGGGCGGGGGTGAGCCTGGAGCTCAAGCCGTTGCCGGCGGTGCGGGTGCTCGGCCAGCCGGCCTTGCTGGGGCAGATCTTCAGCAGCCTGATCGCCAACGCGTTGGAGTCGATGGAGCAGGGCGGGCAGCTGCGCGTTGAGGTCGTACGGCGTGATCGGCGCAGCCTGACCTTACGTATCTCCGATACAGGCAAAGGCATGAGCGAGCAGCAGCAGCGCCTGGCCTTCCAGCCATTTTTTACCACCAAGCAAGGCGGGCTGGGCGTGGGGCTGGTGTTGGTCAAACGGATCATGGAGCGCTTCGGCGGATCAGTCAGGCTGAGCAGTTACGAAGGCAAGGGCACCCGAGTGTCACTGAGTTTTCGAGTCATCCACGATTGAAACAATGCCTTAGATTCTCTATCTAAAGATATGATTTATAAGGATTAATTAATTTTGGGTGAAAAATACCCATTATTGGGGAATACGACTGATATTTAGCATTAGATATGCATCCTAAGGTACTGAAAATAAACAGAATAATGAGTTATGAATTCTTGGCTGATTTCTTGCTGCATGAACGTACCGACCAGCGGCCGCTGCAACGCTAGCGGCAAAGTGATATCACCCTGCTACGCACGGTAGCAGTTCAAGGCGGGAATTACGCGATGCAGACGCTGGAAAACAATGCGCCAGACACGTCTTCGACGCCCTCCAGTGAGCTGGCTGTGCCGCCGCGCGAGTTCAATCTGCTGCGCTGGTTCTCGCTGATCAGCCTGTTGATCATCACCGCCGTGGCAGGCAGCCTGGGTTATGTCTCGACCCGCTTCGTGGTGCGAGACAGCGTTGAGCGCGATGCCATGCTCACCGCTCAGTTCATCCAGGCCATGGCCCAGGCGGAAGTGCGCCATTCGCAGCTACCACCGGGCACCACCATGGGCGAACTGCTTGACCCGCGCCTTGACGATCAGCACCTGCAGGTACCGGCGGCGCTGGCCAAGTCCACTCGTGAAGAGTTTCTCGATCACGTCGAGCACCTGCCTGACACCTTGCTGGCCAATGTCTATGCCCGCGACCGGACGATCGTATGGTCGACCAACCCGCAACTGATCGGCAAGCGCATCGAAGTCGACAGTGACCTGGACCACGCATTTCGCTCGCGCAAACCGGTCTCGGCCAGTTATCACAAGGCCGAAGAAGACCGCGAGGAGCAAAAATTCCAGCGTGAACCGCAATACCTGTTCATCGAGAACTACATCCCCTTGTTCGACAGCCAAGGTGAGCAGGTCTTGTCGATGGTGGAAATTTACAAGGAACCGGTAGATTTGATCCGCCGCATCCAGCGCGGCTACGTGCTGATCTGGGCCTCGACCCTGGTCGGTGGGGCGCTGATCTATTTCGGGCTGTTCTGGATCGTGCGCCGCGCCGCCGGCATGCTGCATCACCAGCAGGAACGCTTGGTCGCCAGCGAGACCTACGTGGCGCTGGGCGAGATGTCCTCGGCAGTGGCCCATAGCTTGCGCAACCCGCTGGCCAATATCCGCTCCAGTGCCGAGCTTGCCCAGGAAATTGCCAACGAGCCGGCACGCAAGAACATTGCCGACATCATCAGCCAGGTTGATCGCATGTCGCGCTGGGTGCGTGACCTGCTGGTATCACTGCGTCCAACCAGTGACGAAGCAGAGCCGGTCGACCTGGTTGCAGCCATCGAAGACACCCGCCTGGCCTTCGCCCAGCAGATCGAACGCAACGGCGTGCAGTTCAGCTACGAGGGCGCGGCGCAGTACTGGGTGGCCAGCCAGTCGTTGCAACTGACGCAAATTCTCAACAGCCTGTTCGCCAACGCCGTAGAAGCCATGCCCAAGGGTGGTCGGCTCAGCGCACAGCTGAGTGAGCTGGAAGGGCAGCAGGTGCAACTGCTGCTCAGTGACACCGGCAAGGGCATGAGCCAGCAGCAGGAGCGGATGGTGTTCAAGCCGTTCTTCACCACCAAGCAGGGCGGCCTCGGGGTGGGGTTGGTCCTGGTCAAGCGCATCATGGAACGATTTGGCGGCTCGGTCAGCCTGAGCAGTCGCGAAGAGGAAGGAACCCGGGTCTGCCTGATCTTCAATATTGCAGTGGGAGAGCACCATGGAGCACAGCATCCTGGTAGTCGAGGATGACGAAATCCTCGCCGACAACATCCGCACCTACCTGAACCTCAAGGGGTTCGAAGTGACGGTCTGCCACAGCGCCGAGCTGGCCCTGGAGCAGATCAGTCGTGCCCAGCCGGACGCGGTGCTCACCGACAACTCGTTGCCGGGCATGAGTGGTCACGACCTGCTGCGTAATCTGGTGGCGCAGGCGCCGGAGCTCAAAGTGATCATGATGACCGGCTACGGCAATGTCGAAGATGCCGTGCTGGCGATGAAAGAAGGCGCCTTTCATTATCTGACCAAGCCGGTGGTGTTGGCTGAGCTCAAGTTGATGCTGGAAAAGGCCCTGGCCACCGAGCGGATGGAGCGCACCTTGTCGTTCTATCAAGAGCGCGAGGCGCAAAAGTCTGGCCTGCAGGCGCTGATTGGCGAGTCGGCACCCATGCACAACCTCAAGCACACCCTGCGCCAGTTGCTCGATGCCGAACGGCGCATGGCCAGCGATGACCTGCCGCCGGTGTTGATCGAGGGCGAGACCGGAACCGGCAAAGAGCTGGTGGCGCGCGCCCTGCACTTTGATGGCATGCGCAGCAAGGGCCCGTTCATCGAGTTCAACTGTGCCTCGATCCCGGCCAACCTGCTTGAGGCCGAGCTGTTCGGCCATGAGAAAGGCGCCTTTACCGATGCCAAGGAGCGGCGGTTAGGCTTGGTCGAGGCCGCCGATGGCGGCACATTGTTCCTCGATGAGATCGGTGAGATGGACCTGGTGCTGCAAGCCAAGCTGCTCAAGCTGCTGGAAGACCGCAGCATCCGTCGGATTGGCGCGGTCAAGGAGCGCAAGGTCGACCTGCGGGTGATCAGTGCCACCAACTGCAACCTGGAGCAGATGGTCCAACAGGGCAAGTTTCGACGCGACCTGTTCTTCCGCCTGCGCATCATTGCCCTCAAAGTGCCCAGGCTGTATGCGCGCGGCCAGGATATCTTGCTGCTGGCGCGACACTTCCTGGCCCATCACGGGCGCCGCTACGGCAAGCCCAACCTGCGTTTCTCGGCCGAGGCCGAATCGCTGATGCTTGGCTACAGTTGGCCGGGCAATGTGCGCGAGCTGCGCAATATGCTTGAACAAACGGTACTGCTGGCGCCCAGCGAAGTGATTGCCGCGCATCAGTTGAACTTGTGCCTGACCTTGATCGACGAGCCACAGGCGCAGCCACAGCCCATGCTCAGCGCCTATGAAGCGCCACGGCATGAGGCCGACCCAGGTAGCAGTCTGCCGGAGATGGAGCGTGACCTGGTGTGCCGTACGCTCGACCGCACCGATTGGAACGTGACCAAGTCGGCGCGTCTGCTTGGGCTGTCACGCGACATGCTGCGCTACAAGATCGAAAAGCTTGGCCTGAGCCGTCCAGACAAGCGTCAGTGGTGATGCCAGCGGGCCCGGATCAGTCAGGGCTTGCTGCTGCCGCCTTCGCCCTGGCGGCCGGAACCCTCTGAGCCGGTGTCACCCATTCCGGGCAGATCGCGGTTTTCATTGCGCTCGGCGGGCGGGCTGTCTGGATCGTTACCTTGGATCCGTGGATCGGTATCGCGAGGCACAGGTGTCTCGATGGGGTTCAAGGTGCTATCGACGCCGGGCACAGGTGCCGGATTGTGGGGGTCGTCGGGGTAGGTCGTGCCGGTGCCAGCTGCCAGGGCCAAGGGCGAGGCGAGCAGGGCTGCGAGTAGCAGGGCGTGTTTCATGGGCAGGCTCCTTTGCATCGAGATAGTGGCTGCCTGGGCCAACGTCATCGCGGGGGCGTCGACGTTCGCCAGGCTTCTACCTCAGTTGGGCCATGCCCGATGGAGCGGGGTGCCATCACCCCGATCAACGGTCACACCACTTGGGCCAACAGCATGATGAAGATGATGCCCACCACCGAAAGGATGGTTTCCATCATGCTCCAGGTCTTGAAGGTCTCGGCCACGGTCATGTTGAAGTACTGCTTGACCAGCCAGAAGCCTGCATCGTTGACGTGAGAGAGGATCAGCGAGCCGGCGCCGGTGGCCAGTACCAGCAGTTCGCGGTTGACCCCGGGCACCAGGTCGACCACGGGTGCGACGATGCCGGCGCCGGTAATGGTCGCCACGGTTGCCGAACCGGTAGCGATGCGAATCACCGCCGCCACCAGCCAGGCCAGCATGATCGGCGAGATTTCTGCCTGCACAGCCATTTGCCCGATCACGTTGCCCACACCAGTATCCACCAGCATCTGCTTGAAACCGCCGCCAGCGCCGACGATGAGCACGATCGCTGCGGTCGGCGCCAGGCTCTGGTCGAGCATCTTCATGATTTGTTGGCGCGAGAAGCCGCGGGCCGAGCCGAAGGTGTAGAACGCCAGCAGCAGGGCAGCGAGCAGGGCGGTGATCGGGTGCCCGATCAGGTCCATCCACTGCCGCACGATGTGTTCGGCGGGCAGCACCACGTCAGCGAAGGTCTTGAGCAGCATCAGCACCACCGGCAGCAGCACGGTGATCAGGGTCACGCTGAAGCTGGGCAGGTTGCGCTGGTCGGACTCCTTGGCGATCTGGTCCATCAGCTCCTGGGACGGGTTGCCGGGGATGTAGCGGGAAATGAAGTTACCGAACAGGGGGCCGGCGATCACCGCCGTGGGCAGTGCCACCAGCAGGCCGTAGAAGATGGTCTTGCCGATGTCGGCGTGGAAGATGCCGATCGCCAGCAATGGCCCTGGATGCGGCGGCACCAGGCCGTGCACAACCGACAGGCCGGCCAGCAGCGGGATACCGATCTTCACCAGCGACACCCCGGAACGGCGGGCGACGATGAATACCAGCGGGATCAGCAGCACGAAGCCGATCTCGAAGAACAGCGGGATGCCCACCAGGAAGGCCGCGAACATCATCGCCCAGTGCACCTTCTGTTTGCCGAAGGCGCGGATCAGGGTCTGGGCGATCTGGTCGGCACCGCCAGAGTCAGCCATCAGCTTGCCGAGCATGGTGCCCAGCGCCAGGACGATGCCGACAAAGCCGAGCACACCGCCAAAGCCGTCCTGGAACGACTTCATGACCTTGGCCACCGGCATGCCTGAGGTCAGGCCGAGAAAGCCTGCGGCCAGGGTCAGGGCGACGAAGGGGTGAACCTTGAAATGGGTGATCAGCAGGATGAGCCCGATGATGGTCACCAGGGCATCGAGTAGCAGGAAGGTATCAGTAGCCAGTCCGAACATGGTTCATGAGCCTCGGTCTTGTCTTTGTTTTTAGGCGGAGCATTGGTGCAACTCTAGACGCCATCAAGCGTCGGGGTAGCGCTGTCTTTGGTGAGCCGGAAAAACCGCCCGCTCAGGCGGTCCGCGCCAATGTCCGCTCACCGCAGGGCTTTAGCCAGTCATTGACGGTTTCAGCCAAGGCGGCGACGGGACGGGTAGCGTCCAGCGGCAAGGTCAGGGGTTCGCCATGGGGCGGCTCAAGGGCGGCAAACTGGCTTTCGATCAGGCTGGCCGGCATGAAGTGGCCAGGTCTGGCGAGCACGCGCTTTTCGGCTTCGGCAGGGGTCAGCTCGAGGAACACGAAGCCCAGGTCCGGCACCGCGTGGCGCAGGGCATCGCGATAGCGGCGCTTGAGCGCAGAGCAGGTGAGGATTGGCCGTTCGCCGGATTTGAGCGTGGCCTGCAGCTCTTCTCCCAGGCGGATTAGCCAACCGGCACGGTCATCGTCGTCCAGGGGAATGCCGGCGCTCATCTTTTCGATATTGGCGGCCGGGTGGAAGGCATCGCCTTCAATCAGGCGGCCGCCGCTTCGCGTAGCAATAGCGGCGCCGATGCTGCTTTTACCGCAGCCGGCCACGCCCATTACCACAATCGCGGACAGGGGAGAGTTCATCAGTACCTCCTGCGGGGTAAGATAGCGCTGTCTCAGCTCTGGCAAGGAGTGATTGCGGGCGCCACCCTCCCGGGTGTTATTAGTCTTGTCTAACGCAGTATGGCCGTTGGACACGGGCTTGCTACCAAAGATTACATTGCCTGTGTCCTGGGACAGCGCTACCTTAGTGGCCGTTCCCTATCCTGGCAAGTAGTAAAATTACAACATCCATGTCCCGCACCGGCTCCCGTACTACAGGTCGCCCGACCCTGGCTGAAGTGGCCAGGCTTTCCGGCGTATCCCCCATTACCGCATCCCGTGCCTTGCGCGGCGTCAGTACCGTGGCCCCAGAACTGGTGGAAAAGGTCCTCAGCGCTGCCGCCAGCCTGGGCTATATCGCCAACCCGGCGGCCCGGGCGCTGGCCTCGGCGCGTAGCCACTCGGTGGTGGTGCTGATTCCGTCGCTGTCCAACCAGCTGTTCATCGATACCCTGGAAGCCATCCATGAGGTGATGCGTCCACGCGGTCTGGAAGTGCTGATCGGTAACTATCACTACGATATTGCCGAAGAAGAGAACCTGATTCGCAACTATCTGGCTTATCAACCCTGTGGGGTGCTGCTCACTGGCTTTGATCGCAGCGAAGCGGCAAGGCAGTTGCTGACCGCCAGCCGAGTGCCCTGTGTGCACATGATGGAGCTTGGTGGTGACGCCGGCGCGGTGTCGGTTGGTTTCTCGCAGCAACAGGCCGGGCGCGCTGCTGCGCGGCACCTGATCGAACGCGGCCGGCGGCGCCTGGCGTTCATCGCTGCGCAGCTCGATCCGCGGGTGCTGCAGCGTGCCGAAGGATTTCGCCAGGCCTTGGCTGAAGCCGGCATGCAGGCGCCTGAGCTGGAAGTGCTGGCGCCGCAGCCGTCGTCGATTGGCCTAGGCGGGGAGCTGTTTAGCCGCTTGCTGGCCCAGGCGCCGGATGTCGACGGGATCTTCTTCTGTAACGACGACCTGGCCCAGGGTGCAGTCTTGCAGGCATTGCGCCAAGGCATCGAGGTGCCGCGGCAAGTGGCGATGGTCGGTTTCAACGACCTGCCGGCCTCAGCGCATATGGTCCCGCCCTTGACCTCGATTCGCACGCCGCGCGCTGCGGTCGGACGGGCGGCTGCGCAGGCACTGCTGGCCATGCTCGACGGCAAGCGCGTGGCCAGCGAGCAGCAGGATCTGGGCTTCGAGTTGGTGGTGCGCGAAAGCAGCTGATGCGCATGCTCTGCTTCGTTCGGGCTGCGTTGCAGCCCGTTCACGCGGCGCACGGTTAATCCTAAAGTGATAGCAGATTGCTTGCATGGCGTCGGCGCCGATCTATGCTCAGGGCATCCCGTGGATGAAGGAGCCCGGCGTCATGTTCGAATACCATCGCAAGTCCGACCTCGTCGAGATTCAGCGTTGCCGCCAGGCCTTGGCGGGTATGGAGGCGAAGTTGGCGGCGGTCAGCCGTTCCATGGCCATGATCGAGTTCGCCCCTGACGGCACCATCCTCGGCGCCAACGACAACTTCTGCAAAGCCATGGGCTATAGCGCTGAAGAGATCAGCGGTAAACATCACCGCCTGTTCTGTGACCCGGCCTATGCCAAAACTGCCGAGTACCAGCAGCTGTGGCGTGAACTGGGCCAGGGCAAGGCGATCAGTGGCACCTTCGAGCGGGTCGACAAGGCTGGCCGCGAAGTGTGGCTGGAAGCTAGCTATATGCCGGTGCTGGATGAGCGCCAACAGGTTACCAGTGTGATCAAGGTGGCGTCCGATATCAGCCGGCGGGTGCTGGAGGAGCATGAAAGCGAAAGCCTGCTCAAGGCGATCGGTCGCTCGATGGCGATCATCGAGTTCACCCCGCAAGGCCGGGTGATCAAGGCCAACCAGAACTTCCTCGACACCATGGGCTATCGGCTCGAAGAAGTCGTCGGTCGCCATCATGGCTTGTTCTGCCTGGCGCATGAGCGCGAGTCGGCCGAGTACCGGGAGTTCTGGGCCTCTCTGAACCGCGGCGAGTACCACTCCCATCGTTTTGAACGGGTCAACAAGCGCGGCGATACGGTGTACCTGGAGGCTTCGTATAATCCGATTTTCGACAGCAAGGGCCGGCTGTACAAGGTAGTCAAGTTCGCCAGTGATATCACGGCTCAGGTCAGCACCCAGCAGAGTGCCGCCGACGCCGCCCATGCCAGTTCCGTGCAGACCGACGCCTGCGCCCGCAAAGGCAGCGATGTGGTGCAGCAGACGGTGCAGGTGATCGAGCAGATTTCCCAGGAGTTGAGCGATGCCGCGCGCACCATCGATGCGGTGAGTAAGCAGTCGGAAGTAATTGGCCAGATTGTCCTGACCATCCGGGGTATCGCTGATCAGACCAACCTGTTAGCGCTCAACGCCGCGATCGAGGCGGCCCGTGCAGGCGAGCACGGTCGTGGCTTTGCCGTGGTCGCTGACGAGGTACGCAGCCTGGCGGCGCGCACGAGCAAGGCTACCTTGGAGATCGTTGATGTGGTGCGCCAGAACCACGACCTGTCGCTGACTGCGGTGGCCAGCATGCAGTCGAGCCTGTCGCGCACTGGGCGCGGAGTAGCGTTGGCCAACGAGGCGGGTACGGTGATCCAGGAAATTCAACAGGGATCGCGGCATGTGGTCGATGCCATCAGCCAGATCAGCTCGACGTTGCAATTGCATTAAGGTTTTCGCGCAGCTCTCGTTGCAGCGTCTGCAGGCTGGCCTCCAGGCGCTGGAGCAGTTTCAAGGTGGATTCGTGGTGGCTGATGGCCTGTTCCACGGCCTCGCAATCGCGCACCACGCCCCTGACTTTAAGCATCTTTGCTCCGCCTTTGATCCGATGCACCAAGGTCCGCACAGCGTCTTCGCGCGGTGCTGGGCCTAAGGCGCGTAAGCCCTGCAGGTCTTCGCTGGCGCTCTGTGCCAGCTGCTCAAGCAGGCGTCTGATCAAGGTGGCGTCATCCTGGGTCAGGTGGCGCAGTTCATCGAGGTTAAAGCCGCTGCTGCTCAACCCAGGCTCTGCCTCGGGCGGTTGGACCAGCGGCAGGTGCGCCTTGATGGTTTGCAAACCGATAGGCTTGAACAGGCAGTCGTCCATGCCACTGGCCAGGCAGCGTTCACGTTCTTCGACCTGGGCATTGGCGGTGACGCCGAGGATCCGGCAAGGAGGGCGGTTAGTGAGTTTTTCCGCGGCGCGTATGCGCTGCGTCAGTTCATGGCCATCCATCACCGGCATGCTGCAGTCGGTGATCACCAGGTCAAACTGGCCTGTTTGCCAGAGGCCGAACGCCGCCTGGCCATGCTCGGCCAGCGTCACATGATGGCCCAAAGTGGAGAGCTGCTTGTCTAGCAACAGCAGGTTGGCTGGGTAGTCGTCAACCACCAGGATGTTCAGCGGCCCGCCCTGGTCGATGGGTTCAGCTTCGGCTGGCTCGACCTCGGCAGGCGCCTGGGCGGTTGTCAGTTGCAGTGTCACCTCGACTTTGGTGCCCATGCCCTCGACGCTTTGCAGGGTCAACTTGCCGCCCATCAATTCGGCCAGGGTGCGGCTGATTACCAGGCCTAAGCCTGCGCCCTGGCGCGCACGTGGTCCGTCTACCTGGGCGAAGCTATTGAACAACTTGGCCTGGTCGGCGGGGCTGATGCCCACGCCGCTATCTTGCACACAGAGCGTGACCTGTACGGGCTGGTTGGCTTGCCCGGCAGCCGCCGACAGGCGCACCAGAATTTCACCGCGATCGGTGAACTTGATCGCGTTGCTCAGCAGGTTGGACAGCACTTGCTTGAGGCGCAATGGATCGGCCTGCAGCCAAAGCGCCTGCTCGGGCAGCTCGGTGCGCAGGTGCAGGCCCTTGATGCGGGCATTGCCATCGAACACCCGAACCGTTGCGCGGACCAGCTCGACCAGATCGGTCGGTGCCGGTTGCAAGGTCATGTGACCGGATTCGATGCGGGAAATATCGAGGATATCGCCGATCAGCTCGAGCAGGCCGACAGCCGAGTCATGCGCAGTCTGTAAGGTGTGGGGGTCGCTTTGGCCATTTTGGGCGTCCTCCAGTGCCAACTCCAGCAAGCCGATCACCGCATTCATTGGCGTGCGGATTTCGTGGCTCATGGTGGCCAGGAAGGTGCTTTTGGTCTGGCTGGCCTGTTCGGCGTCGTCCTTGGCCTGGCGCAGTTGTTCGAGCAGGCCGCGGCTCAGTGCCAACTGGGCCTGCAGTGCACCTTGAGCCTCGGTACGTTGATGAATCAATTTGCGCAGGTAGCTGTTCCAGAACACCACGCCTGACAGCAGCAGCGCGGCAAGGATCAATACCTGCAAAGCCAGGGTGCGGTAATTGCGCCACGGGCTGTCACTGACCAGAGTGCTGCTGCGCCAGCGGTTGACCAGTTGGTCCATCTCGTCGGGGGGAATGCTGAGCAAGGCTTTGTTGAGGATGCTTTGCAGCTCGACCAGCTCGGGTGCGACGGCGAACGCAGCACTCGCTGGATCGTCGTTTTGCAGGCCGGCAATTCGCAGCTTGCCTTTGAACACCTGGCCAATGTAATAGCTGGCATTGATCAGGCTGCTCAGGGCCACATCGGCTTCACCATTGGCTACCGCTTCCATCAAGCCCAGTGGGGTGTTCACTTCGACAAAGCGGGCATGGGCGTACTGGGCCTGGAGCAAGGCGCGCTGGGGCGAGCCGCGGATCAACGCGACCCGCTTGCCTTCCAGCGAGCGCGAACCTGCCGGCCACGCCATATCCGCGCGGGTCACCAAGACCCGCGGGCTGACCAGGTATGGGCGGGTGTAGCGCAGGCGGGCGGCTCGGTCGCCGCCGTAGCCCAAGGCGCCGATCATCTGCGCCTCACCTTGGGCGACCTGTTCGACCATCGCCTGCACCGAGTCGACTTCGACGCAATTGAACTGCAGGCCGGTGCGCAGGCTGATTTGCCGGAGCAGGTCCATGGTGATGCCGGTAGGGCGTTGCTGGCTGTCGTTGAAGGTCAGCGGGGCCAGGGAGGGATTGACCAGCACGCGCACCACCGGGTGGCGGGTAATCCACTCTTGTTCGGCGGTAGTCAGGGCCGCCACCCGGCGCTGCATCAGCAGACTGGTATTGCCGCTGCTCCAGCGTCGCAGAATATTCAGGCGTTCGCTGTCGGTGATTCTGTCGAGCGCATTATCCACCAATCGGCGCAACTGGGTGTTTTCATTGGCCAAGGCGAAGGCAAAGAACTCAGCAGGCAGGGGCGAGAAGTGATCTACCCGAATCTGCCCTTGGTAGCTCTTGCCGATCAAGTAGTCGGTGCTGATGGCATCGCCCAGGTAGGCATCCACCTCGCCCAGCGCCACAGCCGAGAGGCCTGCCAGGGTCGAGCGATAGAGCGACAGCTGCGCCTGGGGATAGTGCGCGCGCACCATTTCGGTTGGCAGGTAGTGATCGACCATCGCCAGGCGCAGGCCGGCGAGCGCGTTGCTTTGATTGAGGGTGTGCCCTTGGCGGCTGACGATCACCGGCAAGTCATCGGCATACGGCTGGCTCAGGCTCAGTTGGGCCTCGACCGCTTCGAAGGCATTGGAGCTGCCTAAAAGATCGATGCGCCCTTCATGCAGGGCGGCGATCGCCTCGTCGCGGCTGGGAAAGCGCCGTACCTCGATGGGAATGCCCAGCTGTTCGGCGATAAGTCCCGCGTAATCGGCGCTCAAGCCCTCATAGTCGGCCTGATCAATGTTGATTTCAAAAGGCGGATAGTCAGGGCGAGAGCTGCCCAGCACCAACACCTTGCGCTTATCGAGCCAGTCACGATCTTGCTGATCCAGCACCAGCGGCGGGGCCGCGCTTGCCGAGCGGGCCAGTAGCTGGCGGACTTCGCCTTCGGCATGGGCCAGCGTGGCGAGGCTGATCGCCAGCATCATTGCCAGTAGAGCGCCCCTGATCATGTGCGCAGGTTCAGTTGACGTTATTGCGCTTGGCAAGGTCGACCATCTCAACCAGCGATTCGGATTTGAGCTTTTCCATGATCCTTCCGCGGTAGGTACTGATGGTCTTGGCACTGAGGTTCATGCGTTCGCCGATCGACTTGTTGTTTTCGCCTCGGCTCAAACGACGCAGAACTTCCATCTCTCGGTTGGAGAGGCTGCCCAGGCGCACGTTTTCGTTTTCCAGCGAGTTGCTGTTGACCGACATCTGCGGAAAGGTCGAATAACCCTTGACCAGTGCCTTGAGGGCGAACACCAAGGATTCGGTGTCTTCATCCTTGTTGACGAAGGCGGCGATGCCTGCATCCAGGCAGCGGCGTACGTAGAGATCGGCGGGTTGTCCGGTCAGCACCAGAATTTTTGGCGCAGGTTCCAGCAACTGCAAACGCTTGATCACTTCCATGCCGTCCAGGCCCGGCAGGCCGATGTCGAGAATCACCACTTGGGGCGAGAGTTTGCGCGCTTGTTGTACCGCTTCAATGCCGTTGCCGGCCTCACCGATCACCTGGAAACGTTCACGCTCCAGCAACATGCGTACGGCCATCCTTACGGTTGGGTGGTCATCGACCATCAGCACGGTTGTCATTGGGAAACTCCTGTCGGAAATTTAGTCCGTTTCCTGAATCACCCAGGAATACGTCTGTAGGGCCTGCCCGGCAGCGCGCAAGATACGTCGATTCAGAATCCTTGGTAATGGCGAGTATAGGTGCGTTGAAAAAACGCGGAGGGTCTGTTGAAAAAGCCTACAAAAAAGAGCGGTTTTGCACGCCCCGGCAAGCGATTTGGCTCACCGGAGCGTGTAGGGATCAGGCGCAGGCGGGGTGCGGTTTTACGATGCGTTGCGTCGAAGCGGGATTATTACTCAGCGCCGTGCCGACCCGGCTGGGCCTGGCCAGCAGCTGGCCCGAGCAATTTGGGCAGCGCCCCTGAAAACGCTGCTCGGCGCAGGCCTGGCAGAAGGTGCATTCGAATGAGCAAATCAGCGCCTGGGGGCTTTCTGCGGGCAAGTCGACATCGCAGCATTCGCAGTTGGGGCGTAGCTCGAGCATGGGCATGACTCCGGTGGGCGAGAGGTAGACCGCAGTCTGCTACGCCAGCCGCGCGCCTGGCAACGCTCAGTTGCCAGGACGATACAGGTGGGCATGGCCGGCCCGGTACAGGGCCGAGTCGCTGAAGGGGGCATCGCCCAGCACATGGCCAACCAGGATCAGCGCGGTGCGCCGGAAGTCCTTGGCCGAGGCGCGTTCGACGATGTCCTGCAACGTGCCCTGGACCCAGTCCTGATCTGGCCAGGAGGCCCGATGAATCACGGCAATCGGGCAGTCGGGGCCATAGTGCGGCAGCAGCTCGGCGACGATCCGTGGCAAGTGCTTGACGCCCAGGTGAATGGCCAAGGTGCTGCCGTGCCGGGCCAGGTCCGCCAGTTGCTCGCCAGCGGGCATCGGTGAGCGGTCGCCGTAGCGGGTGAGGATCACGGTCTGGGCGACCCCGGGCAAGGTCAGTTCGCAGCCAAGCAGGGCGGCGCTGGCGGCGGTGGCGGTGACGCCCGGGATGATCTGGTAGTCGATGCCCAGCTCGCGCAGGCAGCGGATCTGCTCGCCAATGGCCCCATACAGACTTGGATCGCCGCTGTGCACGCGGGCCACATCCTGGCCTTTGGCATGGGCTGTACGGATGGCGCTGATGATCTGCTCCAAGTGCAGCTCGGCGCTGTTGATCAGTGTTGCGGCGCGGTGGCCTTCGAGCACGGCGGCCGGTACCAAGGAGCCGGCGTAGATGATCACCGGGCACTGGCGGATCAGGCGCTGGCCTTTGACCGTGATCAGTTCCGGGTCGCCGGGGCCGGCGCCGATGAAGTAGACCGTCATGGAAAATCCTTGCAGATGAAATAGGCGCGATTATCGGCCACTGGCGAAGGCGAGGGTAGCGCCGCCGAGAATCTGCCGGGCAAGTACCAGTCGCGCAGCGCCATGGGCCTGGGCAGCCAGGGCCAGGGCGCTACTTTCGGCAACGCCCCAGCAGCCGCTGTGGGTGAAGGCTGCAGCGGAACGATGGGACAGTTGCGCTTCGAAGCGTTGCAGCTGCACGGGGGTGAACACCCGCAAAGGCAGCGCGAGTTGCCTGGCCAAGTCAGCCAGGCCAGCCTCGTCGGCTTTCAGCTCGATGCTGGCGATGCCCTGCACTGCACTCAGCGGCAGTTGCAGCTGTGCCAGGCCTAGGCGCAGCAGGGTTTCAAGGTTCTGCCGCGAGCAGCCCTGGCGACAGCCAAAGCCGGCATACAGCACCGGCAGGGCAGTGGCGCTAGGCATCAGGCCTGGCGGGAGCGGCGGAACAACCAGGCGCTGAGCAGGCCCAGGGCCACCCAGAACGCTGCGTTGGTCAGCCAGGAGGCGATCTTGAACTGGGTTTCCAGCGCCTCAGGGGCGAGGCTTTGATGAACCTCTGGCTGCGGCGCGCCGATCACGTGTGGCACCACCAACAGCAGCACACCCACCAGTTTGAGCAGCCAGTGCTGGGCGAACACGATCAGCGCCAGGCCCGTGGCAGTGGCGGCGGCAGTGCCAATCCACCAGGCCTGGCGCTGGCCAAGATCGGCCGCAGCGGTGCCCGGCAACTCAGGTGGCAGGCCCAGGGTCGGCGCCAGGCAGAACACCGCGAAACCGGCCAGGCCCCACAATGCGCCGGTGCTCACCCGATTGGGTTCGCGCAGGCTATACAGCGCGGCCAGAATCAGCGCGAATCCGACCGCGACCACCAGGTTGCCGCCCGTGGTCGACAGCACGCGCTGCCAGCCATCCTCAGGCGCCCAGGCTTCGGCGCTATGTTCATGAGGTGCGTGCGCTTCGCCGGCATGCTCATGCTGCTCGGCAGGTGCTGCGGTTTCGAAGGTTTCCGCTTGAAGAATCAGCGGGCTGACCCACACGCTTTGCAGCAGGGTCAGCAACAGGGCTGCAAGCAGGCCGCTGAAGCCGGCGGTACGGGCAATGCGCTTGATCATGCGAGGCTACTCAGTGGCAAGGAAAGGCGGCGCTGTGGCGGGTGTCGTGGGCAGCGTTGTGCACCGCTTCGATGTGCGAGAAACCGGCAAAGTAGATCAGGCACAGGCCGAGCAGGCTGGCGCCGGCGGCGATGATCACGCGCTGGCTGAGGCTGATGGGGGTGGCGATACTGTGCTTGGCGCTGGTGATGGGCATGACGCTTTCCTCTGCTTGTTATAGGCAACGGGCAAGCGCGGCAGCCCCGGACGTGATTCGTCCAGGGACATGCGACAGCGCCCGCCCACCGCGGGGTGTTCATTGCTACGTAGGCAGGCCGGTCTCCGGGCTTGCGAGGTGGAGCAGGGCTCCAGCAGAGGCGTCACCTTCCCATGCCAGACAACTCGGCACAGTGGTCAAGACGCTTCCTCGCTTACCGTTGCGGGGGCAGCACCGGCCTTGTCGTGGGCATGGATGAAGAGCCTACGACGCACCGGTTTCCCGTTTCACCCCCGTGGGGGCACCTGAACGCAAGGCGTTAGCAAACCACACCTGAGCTTCAGGCTACAAGCTGTAAGCGATGCGATGGCTGGCAAAGTCGGCTGTTTTTTGGTGTATTGAAGGACGACTGGATGTCGTTTGTTCTGGCCTCATCGCGGGGCAAGCCCGCTCCCACGGGATCTAGGTGCGTATCTACTTGCAGCTTATAGCCGTGATGCGTAGCCTTGCCGCTTCGAGGTTCTGCGCCTGTAGGCGCAGCTAAGACGGGAACGCGGTACAAGCCGCGGCTGCCCCCGCAACTGTAAGCACTGAACAGGATCGACACAGCCACTGCGCCCCGGCGCGGGAAGGCGTCATCCAACCGGCCTGGCGCCGGAGCGGTGCGAGCCAGGAGACCTGCCTCGTAGCGATTTCGACTTTTAATCCGGGCGGGGTGATCCGGTGGCGAACGAGCCTGGCCAATCGGCCTGAGGCTTTCGTCCTGCATGCCCGCGCCATCCTGCCAAGGGCATCGAGACATGAAAACACTGGCCAAGCTTCCCGTCACCATCGTCACCGGCTTCCTCGGCTCGGGCAAGACTACCTTGCTGCGGCACATGCTCGACAACGCCCAAGGCCGGCGCATTGCCGTTATCGTCAACGAATTCGGCGAGCTGGGCATCGACGGCGAGATTCTCAAGCAATGCAGCATTGGCTGCACCGAAGAAGAAGCCAGCGGCCGCGTCTACGAGCTGGCCAACGGCTGCCTGTGCTGCACTGTGCAGGAGGAGTTCTTCCCGGTGATGCGCGAGCTGGTGGCGCGCCGTGGCGACCTTGACCACATTCTCATCGAAACCAGCGGTCTGGCCCTGCCCAAGCCATTGGTGCAAGCCTTCCAGTGGCCAGAAATCCGCAACGCCTGCACGGTCGACGCGGTGATCACGGTGGTCGACAGCCCGGCCGTCGCGGCTGGCACCTTCGCCGCCTACCCAGACCAGGTGGATGCCCAGCGCAAGCTCGACCCCAACCTGGACCACGAATCACCACTGCATGAACTGTTCGCCGACCAGTTGGCCAGCGCCGACCTGGTAGTGCTGAACAAGGCCGACCTGATCGACGCCGAAGGCTTGGCCAAGGTTCGCGCCGAGGTCGCCGAGGAGTTGCCAGCGGCCGTCAAAGTGATCGAGGCGAGCAGTGGTCGTCTGCCACTTGAGGTGCTGTTGGGCGTGGGGGCAGAGTCTGAAGCGCACATCGATGGGCGTCGTACTCACCACGATTCGCACCACGACGACGGCGATCATGACGATCACGACCACGATGCCTTCGATTCCATCTCCATCGACTTGCCCGAGGCTGACGAAAGCCTGCTGCTCGACGCCCTGACCCAACTGGTGGTCGAGTTCGGCATCCTGCGCGCCAAGGGCTTCGCGGCGATCCCCGGCAAGCCGATGCGCCTGCTGATCCAAGGTGTCGGCACCCGTTTCGACAAACACTTCGACCGCGCCTGGCGTGCCGATGAACTGCGCATCACCCGCCTGGTGCTGATTGGCCAGGATTTGCACGCCGCTGAGCTCGAAGCGCGCCTGCGCCAGGCCCTGGGCGCCTGACCCATGCACTTGCTGCGGACCCAGCCCGGCGGCTTCGTGCCGGACGACAGCATCGCCGACCTCGGCCAGACCCCGGCCGAGCTGGTGATTCTCTGCAGCGGTGATTCGCACCTGGCGCTGCTGGCGGACACCGTCGAGCAGTTGCCCGGCGACTACCCCAGCGTGCGCCTGGCCAACCCTATGCAGGTACAGAACCATGCCTCGGTCGATCTGTATGTCGACCAGGTGCTGCGCCACGCCAAGGTGATTCTGCTATCGCTGCACGGTGGGGTGGGTTATTGGCGCTACGGGGTCGAACAGTTGGTCGAGCTGGCCAGTCGCGGCGTGCAACTGATCCTGGTGCCCGGCGATGATCGTCCCGACCCGCAGTTGACCGACCTGAGCACAGTGCCGGCAGCACACGCCGAACGGCTTTGGCACTATTTGCGCCAGGGCGGTAAGGCCAATGCGCTGAACCTGTTCAATTGCCTGGCCAACCTGTGGCTTGGGCGTAATTACTCCTGGGACGAGCCGCAGCCGCTGCCGCGCACCGCGGTCTACCACCCGCACAAGGCCAGTGCCCAGCCAAGCGACTGGTTCGCCGATTGGGACCCGCTCCAGCCGGTGGCGCCGCTGCTGTTTTATCGCTCACATTTGCAGGCGGCCAATACCGCCTTCATTGACGTATTTTGCCAGCGCTTGCAGGCCGCGGGCCTGAATCCGCTACCGATCGCGGTCGCCAGCCTTAAAGAGCGCGGCTGCCTCGATCAGGTCGAGGCCTGGATGGATGAGGTCGAGGCCGAAGTGGTGATCAATACCACCGGTTTCGCCTTGTCCAGCCCCGAGCAGCCCAACCTGCGGCCGTTACGCCGGGATGTGCCGGTGTTGCAAGCCATCTGCGCCCAGGACAACCAGCAGGGCTGGGAAACCAGCGAGCAGGGCCTGGGCGCGCGCGATTTGGCCATGCACATTGCCTTGCCGGAACTCGATGGGCGGATCATCACCCGCCCGGTCAGCTTCAAGGACTTGGCCTGGCGCAGCGAGCGCAGCCAAGCGGATGTGGTCTGCTACCGCGCCCATCCGGAGCGGATGGACTTCGTTGCCGAACTGGCCAGGCGCTGGGTTGAACTGGCGCGCTTGCCCAATGGGCAGAAACGCGTTGCCCTGGTGCTGGCCAACTACCCAACCCGCGACGGGCGCATTGGCAATGGCGTAGGCCTGGATACGCCGGGGGCTGCGCTGAACATCTTGCAGGCGCTGCGGGCCGAGGGCTATCCGCTAGGGGAATTGCCTGAAACGGGCACCGCGCTGATTCATCAGCTGTTGGGCGGTGTCACCAACGACCTGGATCACCTCGACCAACGCCCTTGCGCACAGAGCTTGAGCCTGGCCGATTACCAGCAGGCGTTCGCCCGCTTGCCCGAGGCCAATCAGCAGGCGGTGCTCGAACGTTGGGGGCCACCGGAACAAGACCCCATGTTCCGCAGCGGACGGCTGATGGTAGCGGGTTTGCGTTTCGGCCTGACCTTCGTCGGGATCCAGCCTGCGCGTGGTTATCAGGTCGATCCGAGCGCGGTGTATCACGACCCCGACCTGGTCCCGCCGCACGGCTACCTGGCGTTCCATTTCTGGTTGCGCCATGTCTATGCAGCCGACGCGGTGATCCATGTCGGCAAGCATGGCAACCTCGAATGGCTGCCTGGCAAGGGCGTCGGCTTGTCCGCGCAGTGCTGGCCGGATGCGCTGCTGGGGCCGCTGCCGAACATCTATCCATTCATCGTCAATGACCCGGGTGAGGGCGCCCAGGCCAAGCGCCGGACCCAGGCAGTGATCATCGACCACCTGATGCCGCCGCTGACCCGCGCCGAAACCTATGGCCCGTTGCGTCATTTGGAGCAATTGGCCGACGAATACTACGAAGCCCAGTTGCTCGACCCACGCCGGGCGCGTGAGCTGCAGCGGGACATCCTCGAGTTGCTCAAAGCCAACCACATCGACCGTGAGTTGCAGCTAGAAGGCCAGCTGGATGACGCCGCCGTCTGGTTGCCACGCCTTGACACCTACCTGTGCGACTTGAAGGAGTCGCAGATTCGCGATGGCCTGCATGTGTTCGGCCAGTCGCCCGAGGGGCGTTTGCGCATTGATACCCTGTTGGCGTTGCTGCGGGTCGCCCGAGGCGATGGCAAGGGCGGCAATGCCAGCCTGATCCGCGCCTTGGCCCAAGCCCTGGCGTTGGGCTTCGATCCGCTGGACTGCGATCTTGGCCTGGCCTGGCAAGGGCCACGGCCGCCGCTGTTGCAGGCGCTCGGTGAAAACCCATGGCGTACCCAGGGTGATACCCGTGAGCGGCTCGAACATCTGGCCCTGGCGCTGATCGAGCAGGCGCTGGCGGGGCAACTGACGCTTGACGCTGATGCGCAATGGCAAGGGGTCAACGAGGTACTGCGCGAGCTGGTCGACTCGGTAGCGCCGAACCTCGACGCCTGTGGCGCGGCGGAGCTTGACGGCCTGCTCGCGGCGCTTGCAGGCCGCTTCGTGCCAGCAGGCCCCAGCGGCGCGCCCAGCCGCGGGCGCCTGGACGTGCTGCCCAGCGGGCGCAACTTCTACACGGTGGATGTGCGCAACCTGCCCACCACTACGGCCTGGCGGCTGGGCTTCGCCTCGGCCAACCTGATTCTGGAGCGGCACCTGCAGGAGCACGGCGATCACCTGCGCCAGCTGGGGCTGTCGGTCTGGGGCACGGCCACCATGCGTACCGGCGGTGATGACATTGCCCAGGCCATGGCCTTGATGGGTGTGCGTCCGGTCTGGGCCACCGGCAGTCAGCGGGTCGATGATTTCGAAATCCTGCCCTTGAGCCTGCTGGACCGGCCACGGGTGGACGTAACCTTGCGGGTCTCCGGGTTCTTCCGTGATGCGTTCGGCAACCTGATCCGCCTGTTCGATGCCGCGGTGCAGGCGGTGGCAGCGCTCGATGAGCCCGCCGACCTCAACCCCCTGGCGGCGCGCGTGCGAGCGGAGCGAGAAGCCTTGCAGACACAAGGCCTTGACGCCGAACAGGCGGCGCGACAGGCCGGTTGGCGGGTGTTCGGGGCCAAGCCTGGTGCTTATGGTGCCGGGGTGCAGAATGCCATCGACGGGCGCTTGTGGCAGGGCCGCGAAGACCTGGCCGAGGTTTATCTCAACCATGGTGGCTATGCCTATGGTGGCGCTGACGAGGGCACCCCGGCCCGCGCCCAGTTCGCCACACGCCTGGGCCAGGTCCAGGCCGTGTTGCAGAACCAGGACAACCACGAGCACGACCTGCTTGACTCCAATGACTACTACCAGTTCCAGGGCGGCATGCTGGCAGCGGCCGAGACCTTGGCCGGCTCGACAGTGGCCAGCTATCACGGCGATCACAGCCAGGTCGATCGGCCGCGCATCCGCACCCTCAAGGAAGAGCTGAACCGGGTGATCCGTGCCCGCGCGCTGAACCCAAAGTGGATCGACGGCGCCAAGCGCCATGGCTACAAGGGCGCCTTCGAATTGGCCGCCACGGTGGACAACCTGTTCGCCTTCGACGCCACCACACACCTGATCGACGACCATCATTATCAGTCGCTGGCCGAGGCCTATGTGCTCGATCCAGCGACCCGTGACTTCATGCGTGAGCACAACCCAGAAGCCCTGCGCGACCTCACCGAGCGTCTGCTCGAAGCCCAGCAACGGGGCCTCTGGCAAGAGCCGGGCGCGTACCGCGAAGCGCTCGAAGAGCACCTGCTCGAGGGCGAGGAAGATTCGTTAAATGACTGAACCCGTGCAATTTCCCCTGGCCGCCGTAGTCGGCGCCGAGCCACTCAAACTGGCCCTGTGCCTGACCGCGATCGACCCCAAGATTGGCGGCGTGCTGATCGAAGGCCCGCGTGGCATGGCCAAAAGTACCTTGGCCCGTGGCCTGGCCGACTTGCTGGGCAATGCCGAGCACAGCCCGCCGTTCGTCACCTTGCCGCTGGGGGCGACTGAAGAGCGCTTGGTCGGCACCTTGGATCTGGATGCCGCACTGGGGCAGGGCAAAGCCCAGTTTTCCCCAGGGGTGCTGGCCCATGCCAATGGCGGCGTGTTGTACGTCGATGAGGTCAATCTGCTGCCTGATCCTCTGGTGGACCTGCTGCTGGATGTTGCCGCCAGCGGCACCAACCGTATCGAGCGCGACGGCATCTCCCATCGGCACGACGCCCGTTTCGTGCTGATCGGCACGATGAATCCGGAGGAGGGTGAACTGCGTCCGCAATTGCTCGACCGCTTCGGCTTGAATGTTTCCCTCGATGGCCTGCCCGAGCCTGCGGCGCGTCAACAGATCATTCGTCGGCGCCTGGCGTTCGACAGCGATCCGCAGGCCTTCTGCACCCAGTGGGCAAGCGCTCAGGCGCAGCTGCGCGAGCGTTGCCAGAACGCTCGCCAGCGGCTTGAGCAGATTGCCTTGGACGACCAAGCCTTGGCCTGGATTACCGAGCGTTGTTTTGCTGCGGGAGTGGATGGCCTGCGCGCTGACCTGGTCTGGTTGCGCGCGGCGCGTGCCCATGCTGCCTGGCGCGGCAGTGAGGCTATCGAAGAGCAGGATGTCGACGCTGTTGCAGAATTCGCCCTGCGCCATCGTCGGCGAGAAGCGCCGGCGGCCAATCCGCCGAGTGCAGCGCCTGCTGCTGGCGGTGCCGATAGCAAGTCTGAGGGCGGGCAGGGTGACTGGGGGGCGCTACCGCCACAACCGGTGGCAGCTGGCCCGCGGCGCGAGGTGCCGAACTGGGCAAAAAAGCCCTGAGCATCCGCCAGCCCAACGCTGCGGCGGCGGATGCCAGACCCCGCGTCGGCAAATTGACAGGCGCTCCGCGTGGACGGGGTCGCAGTGCCGCATCTGGGCGGGTCGCCTGGTTACCGACCCTGCTCAAAGGCAAGCCCCGCCTGCGTCAGGACTTGGCCTGGCAGCAGCGTCAGGCCCAGCAGCCAGAGCTGTGGTTGGTGATTGTCGATGCGTCGGCTTCGACCCGGCGCCATCAGGCGTTGGCTCAGACCAAGGGCTTGTTGGCGCAGTTGTTCGATCAAGCTTACCGCCAGCGCGCCCGGCTAGCCTTGCTCACCGCCAGTGGCCGTGGCCCGCAATGGCAACGGCATGGCCTGAAGGCCTCGGCGGCGCTGCAGTCATGGCTACACGCACTGGGCGCCGGGGGTGGTACGCCATTGATCACGGCGCTGGAGCAGGCACGGGACTGGTTGCAGCTACGGCGTAAACGCCATCCCCACGAGTTGCAGCGCTGCCTGGTGTTTACCGATGGGCGTCTGCAGCACTGGCAGCCAGTACTGCCAATGCCCTGTGCGACCTGCCTGGTCGACATGGAATTGGCGCCAGTGCGGCTGGGGCGTGCGCACGTGTTGGCCACGCAGCTGCAGGCCGACTATCAACATATCGACCAGTTAAAACGACTGAATTGATATAACTCGCTGTTGTGCGACCCAATGTCTCACGCGCAGAAGTTAGTCGATGGAAGTTGCTGTAAGTGCGTGGTTTAACACGCACTTACAGGCGAAGTAGGCTTACTTGGGCATCGACCAGGGTTGCAGGTCATAACCTTTTTCACACAGCTCGGCGCGTACTTCTTCGATCAAGCTGGCCCATTGGGCAGGGTCGGAGTAAATACGTGAGGAGACTTGCTTGGCGCCGATACGCGTGCTGGTCCGGTCGATCACTGCCAGGCTCAGCTCACCAGTACCGTTAGGTGCATCCCAGGCTACGCACTGGAACGGTTCGAAGGCGTGGTCGGCGATCAGCAGTGCTTCGTTGACACGGAGCGGGGCATTCATGGTTCGGTCTCTCTTTGGTCCCAAACAGCGAAAGTAAGTCCGCGAGGCTGAAAAGTTAAGTTACGCAGCGCGGGGTTAATGGTACTGATGCTCCGGGGCCGGGTTGAAGTCACATGGCAGTTGAATTTTTTTATCCGCGCTTGGTTTTAGCGGCGGGCTATCCGGCGTGTGACGCCGACAACTAAATAAAATTCCCGTACGGCTAGAACATGCCGTTAACTGGCAGACAAACGGTAGGGGGTTCTGACGCTTTCGTTGCTACTGTTAATTCGGGCGCTGCAACTTACTGTTTCTACGAAAAAAACCAATCATTGGCGCCAAGGAACGGTCATGCTCGAACCCGCACCGCAACGCCGCTTGTTGATCGTCGACCCTTGCGACGACTGCCTCCGTCTATTGCCTGGCTTGCGTAGCGCCGGCTGGGATGTTCACGGCTGCACCCTGGGCTCGGCACTGGAGCACCCCTGTGATGTCGGTTTGCTGCGCTTGCAGGCCTCGCATCTGCGCCATCCCGAGGCGGTCAAGGACATGATCAAGCGCAGTAATACCGAATGGATCGCAGTGCTCAGCGCCGAGGAGCTGCGCATGCAGAACGTGGGCGACTTCGTCTGCGAGTGGTTTTTTGACTTCCATACCCTGCCATTTGACGTCTCCCGGGTGCAGGTGACCCTGGGGCGCGCTTTCGGCATGGCGCGCCTGCGCGGTAAAGGCGCAATCAAGGTTGACGAGCCTGAGCACGAATTGCTCGGCGAGAGCCGGCCAATTCGTGAGCTGCGCAAGTTGCTCGGCAAGTTGGCGCCCACCGAATCACCTGTGCTGATTCGTGGAGAAAGCGGCACCGGCAAGGAGCTGGTGGCGCGTACGCTGCATCGCCAGTCACATCGGCGCGAAAAGCCGTTTATCGCGATCAACTGCGGGGCCATCCCTGAACACCTGATCCAGTCCGAACTGTTCGGGCATGAGAAGGGCGCGTTTACCGGCGCTCACCAGCGCAAGCTAGGCCGGATCGAGGCAGCCCATGACGGCACGCTGTTCCTTGACGAGGTGGGCGATCTGCCGTTGGAGTTGCAGGCAAATCTGCTGCGCTTTCTACAGGAAAAGCACATTGAACGGGTCGGTGGTAGCCAGCCGATTCCGGTCGATGTGCGGGTGTTGGCGGCGACCCACGTGGACCTTGAGAAGGCCATCGAGCATGGGCGTTTTCGCGAAGACCTGTACTACCGGCTCAACGTGTTGCAGGTGGTGACCGCCCCCCTGCGTGATCGGCATGGTGACCTGTCGATGCTGGCCAACCATTTCTCGCACTTCTATAGCCTGGAGACCGGACGCAGGCCGCGCACTTTCAGTGACAATGCCTTGGCCGCCATGGGCCGGCACGACTGGCCGGGTAATGTGCGTGAGCTGGCCAATCGGGTGCGGCGTGGCTTGGTCCTGGCAGAGGGGCGGCAGATCGAAGCGCAGGACCTGGGTTTGCAAGTGGTCGAGCAGGAAGATCAGCCGCTGGGCACACTGGAGGATTACAAGCACCGTGCCGAGCGCCAGGCACTGTGCGATGTGCTTAACCGGCACAGTGATAACCTGAGTATCGCGGCGAAGGTGTTGGGCGTTTCGCGGCCGACGTTCTATCGCCTGCTGCACAAACACCAGATTCGCTAGGTATGTCAGTGCCTGGCGCCTGGCCGGCACTGACTCAACAGAGCTGATCGGTCAACTGGACTGCGCGATATGCCCATCTGAGCGCTCTTCGGCTGGCTCTTCATCCCCAGGCAACGCGGTAATCACGCTGAAGTCACTCACCTCGACCTCACCGCCACCATAGCCCAGCAGATGGAAGGAGAACGCCTTGCGCATGTTGGGGTTGTCGAAGCTGAACTCCATGTCCAGCGGCTGATCGGCAGTGACCAGGATTTCATCCGGCAAGCCCAGCGGCACATCCTGTTCCAGTTCCTTGGCCTTGAGCTGGATGTGCGCAGTGCGCTGCGGGTCAAGTGAACGCACCTTCACCCGCACGCGGGTATGCGAGCCTTCAGGCATTTCCAGGTACTGCGCGCCAATCAGGTTGTCCGCCCAGTCATCGTGAATGCGTGCCTGCAATTGGATCGGCGAGGGCCCGCCGAACTGGTAACGCAGGTTAAGCGGTGTGCGCAACAGCGACTGATCGAGGACGCCGGCCAGGGCGCTGATCTGCTCGCCGACGGCAGCTTGCCCAGGGCCGAGGTACTTGGCCTGGTCGGCAATGAAGCCCTCGCTGGCGTAGCGGCGACAGCGCTGCTGGAAATCGCATTCGGTAAATACTCCCTGGCCGTTGTGGTAGCGCAGCATGCCATTGGTGTAGGCGATCATTTCCCGGCCGCTGTCATAGTTTCGGTACAGCGAGCGCCCGCCCAGCGCATCGGGGATTGGCAGGGCGAAGTAGTCGAGCAAGGAGGCGGCCAGGTCGATATGGCCATAGGTGCCACGTTTGACTCGTGGGAGTTCGGCCTGCTCCGGGGCCAGGGTGAGGTTGAAGCCCCAGGACGAGGCCAGGCGCACGCCATCGATGCCGTGGGACTCATCGGAGGTGACCACTACCAGGGTGTCCTTGAGCACGCCCTGGCGCTCCAGGCTATCGAGGAACGCACCAATGGCGTCATCCAGATAGGCGACCGCCGCTTGTTTGGGGGTGTCGTAGCGTTGCAAGTACTGCTCGGGTGCCGAGTAGGGCTGGTGGGTGCCAACGGTCAGCAGGGTCAACATCCAGGGTTGATCCTGCTTGCCGAGTTGACCGATGTAGTCCAGTGCACCTTCGAAGAAGGCGCGGTCATCCTTGCCCCAGGGGAACTCCAGGTAGTTGGCGTTGCTGAACCACTCCAGGCCATGCACCGAGTCAAAGCCGATGTGCGGCATGATGCGGTCCTTGGCCATGAAGCGCAGCCCGGCGCCTTGCAGGTAGTGGGTGGTGAACCCCGCCTGACGTAGCTGCGCGGGCAGGCAGGCCTGGTTGCGCTGGTTCTGGGTGAGCAGTTCGACACCCTTGGGGGTGCCGTTGGCCAATTTGTCGTAGTCGCCGCAGAGCATGGCATACAGGCCGCGGATGGTCTGATGGGTGTGCAGCACGTAGTCGGGGGTGTTCATGCCGCGCTCGGCCCACCGGCTGAGCTTGGGCATCAACGCTTCGTCGAAGCGGCTATCGAGGGCCTCACGGTTGGCTTGCACATAGGCGCCGGGAATGCCTTCGAGGGTAATTACCAGCAGGTTGCGCGCCTGTCCGGGGGCGGCCAACAGTTTCTGGCCGCTGAGGTCAGACTGGGTCAGGCCAACACTGGGTAAAGGGGTAACTGCCTGAGTCTGGCCCAGCCAGCCCTGAGCCTGGCGCTGCAGGTTGCCCACCCCGGCCGACAACAGTTGGTGCGAGAGGTTGTACTGACGCCACTGGTCGGCGTCGGAAGGGGCCAGGTGCTGGCTCGCCCAATGCAGGCCGAACAGCATGAGCGGTACCGCCAGCGCCATGCGCGGTAGCGCGGCTAGCGGCTGTGCCCGGCTGCGCCAGGCGCTGATCAGCCACGCCAGCAGGCCGGCGCCGAGCACGGCTGGCAGCCAGGGGTGGGCCAAGCCGCCGCCGGTGGAGTTTTCCATGAACTGCGGGTCGAACAGATAACCCAGGTCGGCACTGTTCGGCAGTCGGCCCACCGCGCTCACCAGCTCGGCCGAGGCCACCCACAGCGCAGCCCATGCCAGCAGCACCGGCAAGGCCAGCCACCATGGACGACGCAACAGCAGCAGCACCAGCAGGCTGCCCAGGGCGAGGTCCGACAAGTAGCCGAGCGGGTTGGACCAGCCCAGCAGGGCACGCGCACCCAGTGGAAGCACTAGCACCAGGGTCGCCAGGGCGACAAGCCGGGTCCGCGGGTGGCCGAACAGGTTTTTCACGCAAACTTTCCTTATTGCCATTAAAACGTCACACATCCGTGCTCGATGATAACAGGCCAGGGTCAGGAAAGCGGTTGGCTACAAGCCTGGTTACCAAAAGACGGACCCGCCAAGCAGGTCCGTACGTTCGGCAAACTCAGAAGTAATAAGGGAATTTCAGGCTGAAGGAGAAGTCTGGCGAGTCGTCGGTCAGGCCAATCGAGAGGTTGGGCACGATGGTCAGGTTGTCGGTTGCGGCGAAGGTCATGCCGATGTTGAAGTTTGCCGCGTTGTAGTCGCTGTTGGGCACGTCCTGCCAGTCGCCGCCATCGGGTTTGATCTTGCTCTTGGTGGCAAATTGGTCGGACACCGAGAACGACATACTCATTTTTTCGTTCAAGGCAAAGGCAATACCGGCGCCGATCTGCCAAGAGTCACCGAGCTTCACGTCCCCTGCGACTTTACTGTTGACCTGCGGGCTGATGTCGCTGAACGAGTCCTGCATGTTGTAGGTGTAGGACAAGCTGGCAAACAGCACCGCCGGGTCGAAGGTCTTGACCAGCGAGATACCCGGGGTGATCGACCAGACACCATTGCCGGTCGGCAGGCTTTCAGGCACCGACAGGTTATCGTTGGTCGGGTCGTTGACCAGCTTGATGCCATAGGGGTCTTTGCCGGTAGGCGCCTTGACCCGCAGGGTGGCCACCGCATCGGGCCAGTTTTCCGACTCATCGAGGAATTTATAGGCGACCCCGAAGTTGACATCGCCAATGGTCGGGTCGCGGGTGACGGTGGCATCGGAGGTAACTGGGCCTGCGCCACCGGCGCCGCCAGATGAGTAGGTGGATTCGCGGTAGACCACCGGTACGTTGACGTCGAATTGCCAGCGCTGATCGAGGTTGTAGCGGGCCGTCAGGTCCAAGGTCCAGTTATCGGCCTTGATCCGGTCAAGGTTGATATTGCCCAGGAATATCGAGTCCAGCGCCAGGAAACCATTGAGCACCAAGGCTCGGGTATCGTAGTGGGTGTAGGTCAGGCCGGTTTCGACGCTGAACTTGCCGCCGCCGAAGAAGCCACTGGCCTCGTCATACAGGTTCGATACACTTTGCGCAGGTTCGGAATCTTCCTTGAGCGATTGGCCGTATGAGCTGCCGCTAGTACCTGGCGCGCCTGCGGCAACGCTCTGGCCGCCCCGTACGGTTTCGGCAGGGGATTTGGTCAGGCGCTTGGGTGCAGGGGTTGCGGGTGCTTCCTCAACCTGGCGAACGCGCTGTTCAAGCACCATCAGCGCGTGTTGCTGGGCTTCGTAACGTTGTTTCAACTCCATCAGTTCTTGTTTTAGGGCTTCGACTTGAGGGTCGGGTGCTGCATAGAGCAATGCGGCTGGAGTCAGGCTACCCAAACAGACGATAGCTCTGAAGGTTAACGATCGGTGCATGGGTTAGCCGTCCCTTCTGACTACATTTGATGAGACAGAGCGTAGATCAGAATCCGAGAGTACGAAGGCCTTTGAGCTGGTCTAGGTTGCCGCTCACCGACCCGGCTGCCGAGACGTTGTCACGCAGCACGACATTGAGCGAAGTGAGGTTTCTGACCTGATTGCCGGCGCCGAGCAACGTGGTGTTCTGCATCAGCCCACCCTGGCCCAGGCGTTGGAAGGTGCTGCCCTGGTTATTGTTGGCATTGATGTTCAGTTGCACGCCGGTGCCGCTCGAGGACACGCTCAGCGCGCCTGCAGCATTGGCTCCGAGTACTTTGCTGCCAGCGGCCAAGGCCTCGCCCTGGGGCTGCGTGGTGGGCGCTTTGTTGCCTTTGCTGACATTGATATCAACGCCGTTGTAGGCCAGGTTATGGTCGCCGGCAGCCCGCACGATCTGGGTCACGCCCTCGGTGCTATTGAGCCCCTTGCCGCCGGTTACGCTGCCCGTGCCGGGGCCTTGGCCACGCGGTGTGCCGCTGCCTTTTTGGTTGATCATCGACACGTAGAACTGCGGCTTGATGGTCGATTGCTGGATTTGCATCGACGAGGTGGCGCCAATCACTTCGCCGTTGGCATTTTGCCAGGTGCTGGTCATGACAACCCCGAAACTGATGATCCGCCCTGGCATGACATAGCGCCCGCGCAAGTTGGCCAGCTCCTGATCCTTCAGCTCAATGGGTTTGAACGTCTCCGCCTGGAGCGGCAGGCTGGCGGCCAGGCACACCACGGCTAGCCAGGTTGAAGTCTTCATTGGATGCTCCCGGAGCGTGGTGCTCCCTTGTCATTATTAGAAGAAGTCGCTTTGGATGAATCCGAAATCCATCAACTCTGCGTCTTGCACCGGGGTGAAGTTGTTGATGCGACCTTTGACGGTCAGCGGAATGGGCGGGTCGAGCAAGGCATTGCTCTTGTCGTACCCCTGGCCGATGATGGCAAAGATGATGCCGTTCCAGCCTTTGATGAAATCTTCGACTTTGAAGCGCTTGTGACCCAGTACCGGATCACCGATATACACCCAGCCGTTGTCGACTTTTTGCATGACCACAAAATGCTTGTAGCCGCGGATGTCCATCAGGACCACGACGGGAATGCGGATACTGTGCAAGGTGTCGACGGCTACCCGGTAGCCGCGGGCGCGCATGCCGAGGGTTTCCACGTAGCGTTTCATGTCGAGCATGGAAAAACCCTGCACGCGGACCAGATCCTGATCGGCGTTGGCCAGCATGCCTTCGATGATCTGCTGTTCATCGACGTCCAGCCAATAGGCTTGGCGCAAGATGGTCGCCAGCGCGGCGGCGCCACAACTGAAGTCGGTTTTCTGTTGCACCAGATCGGCGAACTTGCGTTCGCGCACACTCTGGATGGGTTTGAATATCACCGCGCCACCCGGCAAAACGGAAAGTGGCATTTGCGCGGCTTCTGCTTGGCTTGCCAGGCAAAGCAACAGCGCCAAGGCGATAATGCGCATGTTCGACGTCCCCCTGCGGATGCTGAAAAAGGCCCCCCGAAGGGGGCCTCAGGCCACAGTACTTAGAACGAGGTGTTGGAGATGGCCAGCGAGTTGCTTTGCTGGTTGCCGACACCCGAGGCCACGTTGACGCCCAGGTTGCCGCTGCCGCCATTCACCGAACCGCTCAGGGTTGCAGTGTTGGTCACAGGGTTAGCCCAGCCGATTGGAGTCAACACTTGGTACGAGATGGTGTTGCTCAGCTCATACGAGTTGGCTTCGCTGTAGCTCTTCGAAATGTCTTTCGAAGACTCGTTGGCCTTCTCGTAGGACTTCTCGAACGAGCTGGAGGCGGTCTTGTCGTACGAGGACTCACGAGACTTATCGTACGAAGAGTCACGTGCCTTGTTGTACGACGAATCGCGCGATTTGTCGTACGAAGAGTCACGAGCCCTGTCGTAGGAGTAGTCACGAGACCTGTCGAACGAGGAGTCGAACGACTTCTCGAACGAAGCGTCATACGCGCTTTCATGCGACGTATCGATCGACGCATTCAACGAAGCGTCAAGCGATCCGCTGGCACTCTGGCTGCGAGTGCGATCGCCAAAGCCGTTGTTGACGGTAGTCGACCGGGTAGACTCGGCTGCGGCGGTCAAGGTAGCGTCCAGCGAAGCGCTAGAGCTCGAGCTGGCGCTGCCGCTAGCCGAACCGTTGGCACTGGCGCTGTTGGAACCACTGGCGTTGGCGCTGCCTGAACCGCTGGCGCTGGAGCTGTTGGACCCACTGGCGGTCATGCTGTTGGAGCCGCTGGCAGTCATGCTGTTGGATCCGCTGGCACTCCAGCTGTTGGAGCCACTGGACGCCGAGTTTTTCGAGCCGCTGACACTGCCGCTCGAAGACGAGCTGCGATTGTCGCTGGACTCGAAGGTGCCTTCGCGCGAGAACGAGCCGCTCGAAGTCTTGGTCAGGGTCAGCGTATCTAGCCGGGTTTCACGATCGGCATAGTTGTTGACGGTCAGACCAGGGCCACTTTGGTTGGCAGAAGCGGTGGCCACGGCGTTGCCAATGGGCGCATTGGTGTTAGCAATGGCCATGGTGTTTTTCTGTTGGTTGAGGTCGCCACTGGCGATGTTGACACCCACGTTGCCGTTGGCGCCGCTGGCTGATCCGCTCATGACCGCAGAGCTTTGGGTGGACCAGTTGGTGACCCGGTTGTTGTTGCTGACCTGGCGGACGTCGGCAGTGGCAGTGGCGGTGCCAAACACGAAGCTGTTATCCAGGCTTGAGTCGGAGGCCGCGTTGGCGATGGCGGCGGCGTTGTCTTGTTGGTTGCCGTTACCGGCTGCCACGTTGACCCCGACGTTGCCTGCGGCGCCTTCGGCGGAGCTGCTCATTTCAGCTTCGTTGACAGTCCCTTCGTTCCAGATGCGGTTGCCGGTACTGCTTTGACGATCGGTAGCTTCGGCAGTGGCGCTGATTGGGATGATGATCGGACGAGGGTTGTTGTTGCCGTTGTTGTGGCCGTTGTTATGGCCATTGTTGTGGCCGTTGCCACGCCTATCGTCAGCTTGTACAGCTACAGCCATGATCGCAGCAATTGCGAAAACCAGAGGCTTGATTGCCATCGAGGGTTTCATGGTGATTCTCCGTACTTTATTTTAGGTTAAGTGTTGTTATTACCTGTGGGTCAGTCCGCGACCCGGACGCTCAGGGTGTTGGCCGTTCGGTTTCCCACCCCGGCGCTCTGATTCAACTGGATCACCCCACGACTACCGGTGAAGGCCTGGTCACTCGTGGTGATCTGGCGATAGCCGGGTGCAGAGGCAGTTGCATCGGAGTTATTGATCAGCGCCACGTTTTGTTGCAGCAGGACGCTGTCATCAATGGTTTGCGGTTGCGCACTAATGCTGATGCGCAATGCGTTGGCTTGCTGGTTGCTGGCCCCCGCGCTCTGGTTGACGCCCAGCGCGCCAGTGCCTTTGCTGAAGGCATCGCCCTGGATGCTCGACTTGGCATCGCGCGAAGGGTCGACCTCGCTGCGCAGGCGTTGGCGAATTTGCGTGGTAGCGCTGGCGTTATGGCCAATGGCGAAGGCTCGGGCGTTGGCTTGTTGCTGGAGGTCGCCGGCCGCCTGGTTGACGCTAAGATTGCCCTGGTATTGCGCACCGGAACGGTCAATGGTGGCGGTGTCGATGATGGGGCCTTGGGCAAAGGCCGATGCACTGCAAAGGCTGGCCAGAATCAGCAGCGTGTGCTTCATCTCATTGGCCTCCGCCGAGGATCTTCAGCGCGCCCATGCCACGCTGGACGTTCGAGTTGACCATGTTGGAGATGCCATTGCCCGAGCCTGAAGCGCGTCCACCGGCCAGGTTAGGCAACTGGTTCTGGTTGTTGATCTGGCCGCCCAGGTTGTTGGTCTGTTGGGTGATCATGGTGCTGATGCCAGAACCGCTGCTGATACCGGCAAAGTCGCCATCGCTGAGCTCATTGGTTTGCTTGAGAATGTGAGCGGAGGGATTGGTATTGACGGTGACGGGGCTTGGATCGGGGATCAGCGGTGGGCGCATGGCGTTGCGCGGCTGCACATCGCGCGTGATGATGATCACCCCGTTTTCGGCTTGGACTGGCAGACTGAGACTGGGCGCCAGGGCACAACTGAGCAGCAGCAGGCGATAGATGCCTTTATCGAATTTCCCCACGATGGCAATTCCTTCTTCAGAGCGCTGGTCCTAGTCAGCGTTGCGAGGAATAGAGCAGAAGCTGTGCCGGTTTTGCTTATTGCAGTGCAATCAACAGCTTGTGCGGGGGAATGGGGCGCGCCGGGATTTTGCTGTATCAGCGCTGAGACAATTTTTCCTGAAATACCCGCGCAGCCCAGCACGGGCGGTGCCTGAGCGGGCTTTGCCGGGGGTGTATCACCGGCTTAACACTAGCCCCATAACTGGCGAGGGAGGCCCAACTGCGGGGACTATGGCCCAGTGGGATGTATCAGCGGCTTAACACTCGGTGGGGCACGCTGCGGCTTTGCCGTTCAGTAAACGCTGCACCGCAGCGAGCACGGCAGCGCTGCGCTGCGGCCAATCACCGCCAATTACCTGCACCGGCTGCTGATGGCGCTGCAGCCAGGCATGGCTGTCGCTGAAGAACGCCTGGCGTTCGCGCAAATCGGGCTGACAGCGCTGACCATCACCGACCCAACTGACGCCCTGCGGGTCGAGCAGCAGGTGCAGATCGTAGTGGCGTTCAAGCAGTGCTTGCTCGATCCATGCCGGACAATCGTTGAACAGTGCCCGGCTCCACAGCAGGTTGCTCAACAGGTGGGTGTCGAGGATCAACAACTCAGGCTGATGGGCGCGCGCGGCGTCTTCCCAGGCCAGTTGACCGCGAGCAATCGCCGGAATATCGGCGTAGCAGGTATCGCGCCCTTGCTCGTCGATAAAATGACGCACGTATTCGCCGACCAGTTCACCACCAAAGTGCGCCTGGATCTCACTGCTGAGCCAGCTCTTGCCGCTGGACTCTGGCCCGCACAGCACCAGGACCTTCATGCGTTGCCCAGCGCCGGGTCACGGCGCCACTCCAGCCAGCCACGCACCGCGATCACGGTGAGCACGACGAACAGTCCGGCGGTGAAGTACAGCTGCTGGTGCAGGTATTGGCCGACATAGACCACATCGACCACCAGCCACAGCGGCCAGCATTGCACGCGCTTTTGTGCCATCCACACCTGTGCGACCAGGCTGAAACCGGTCAGGGTAGCGTCCAGCCAGGGCAGGGCGGCATCGGTCCAATGCGCCATGGCAGCGCCTAGCGCCATACTCAACAGCAGGCCCACGGCCAGCCCGGCGAGTATCTGTGGGCGCGCCAGGCGCGATACCTGGCGGGCATCCTCGACCCGCTCGGGGCGTGTCCATTGCCACCAGCCATAGAGCTGCAGCAGGGCGTAGGTGGCCTGCAGGAGCATCCCCGAGTACAGCTTCACCTCGTAGAAGAACCAGCCATAGAGGGTCACCATCACCAGGCCGATTGGCCAGCACCAAGGGTTTTGCTTGACGGTGAGCCACACGGCAATGACGCCGAGCACGGCGGCGATCAGTTCAAGGCCGGACATCGGCGATCCTTGGCGGCAGGGAAAGGGCGCGATTGTAGCCTGTGGGGGCGGACAGGAGTAGCGCTCAGTGCAGGCCACGACGCGGGTAAACCTACAGGGTGTATCGCGCGCAATTGCTGCGAACGACACCAACCCTGTAGGCGCCGGCTTGCCTGCGAAGAGGCCGGCAGCGGCGACCTCTGCCGACGCTGTTACACCCTGAACTGCTTCAACAACTGCTCCAGTTCCTCGCTTAGGCGTGCCAGCGCCATTCCCGAATCCGTCGATTGCCGCGCCGCTTCGGCCGTTTGCAGCGACAGTCCGGCTGTCTCGGTCACATTGCGGTTAATCTCTTCGACCACATGCGATTGCTGCAAGGTAGCACTGGCGATAGACGCGTTCAGAGCCGTGAGGTTGTGCAGTACCTGGCTGATGGCATCCAGGCTGGTGCCTGCTTCACGGGCTTGCTCGACGGTCTGGCGCGACGCCTCGCTGCTGGTGTCGATGGCTCGCACCGCCGCTTCCGACTGGCCTTGCAGGTGCTCGATCATGGTCTGGATTTCGGCGGTCGATTGCGCGGTGCGCTGGGCCAGCAGGCGCACTTCATCGGCTACCACGGCAAAGCCGCGGCCTTGCTCGCCGGCCCGAGCGGCTTCAATGGCGGCGTTCAAGGCCAGCAGGTTGGTCTGCTCGGCAATCGAGCGAATCACCTCTAGCACGCCGCCGATCTTGTTGCTGTGCCCCGCCAGTTCACGAATGACCTGGACCGCTTGATCGATGGTGGCAGACAACCGGTCGATCTGCTCCAAGCTGCCGTGAATCGCCTGTTGGCCATGGCTGACCTGCTCCTGCGCGGCGCGCATCTCGCTGGCTGCCTGTTCGGCGTTCTTGGCTACGTCCTGGACGGCATAGGTGACCTCATTGACCGCTGTCGCCACCTGATCCATCTGCAACGACTGCTGGGCGCTGCGCTCGTGGGCTTGGCCGGCGTTGTCGCCGACATGGCCGGCCGATTGGGCCAAGGCGTGAGCGGTGCCCTGCAATTGACCAACCACCCCCTGCAGCTTGCCGTTGAAGCGGTTGAAGTGCTCGCCAAGGTGGGTGATCTCGTCGCGACCATGGGTGTCCAGGCGCTGGCTCAGGTCGCTTTCGCCACTGGCGATAATGCCCATGGCCTGTACCGCTTCCTGTAACGGGCGGGCAATGCTACGGGCGATCAGCATCACCAGCAGCCCCATCAACAGGGCGATACCCAGGCCCAACAGGCAGGCATCGCGAACCTGGCGGGCGAACTCGGCCTGTACGTCATCGACGTACACCCCCGAACCGATGATCCACCCCCAAGGCTTGAACAGCTGGATGTATGAGGTCTTGGCCACCGGCTCGCTGGCACCCGGCTTAGGCCAGCGGTAGTCGACGGGCCCGGCGCCCTGGCTGCGAGCCAGGGCGACCATTTCGTTGAACACGGCAAAACCATCCGGGTCCCGGATGGCCGCCAGGTCCTGGCCATCGAGCTTGGGGTTGGCTGGGTGCATGATCATCTTCGGCGCCAGGTCGTTGATCCAGAAGTAGTCGTTCTGGTCGTAGCGCAGGCCGCGCACCACTTGCAGGGCTTGCTGCTGGGCGGCGTCGCGGGTGAGCGTACCGTTGGCTTCCAGGCCTTGGTAGTAGGCCAGCACCCCCGCTGCGGTTTCGACCACATGGTGGGTCTTCTCGGCCTTGGCTCGGTACAGGTCAGCATGGATCTGGCGCAGCATCAGCAGCCCCAGTACCAGCAACATCGCCACCGCCACCAGCAGGATCAGCCACAAGCGGCGGCTGATCGACATCGACCTCAAGGTCTTCATTTATAAGCTACTCCCGCGTTGTTCTTGTTATTGAGATGCATCCAAGCATGCTTTGCCGTTGCTCCCCCAGTCGACCAATGGCTAGGTGTCCGGCAGGACAATCCATGATGTTTGCGCGCGAGCCTTCGGCGGGCTGCTCTGATAGCATCTCGGCCGCTTTGGATGAAACCTTTAGGCATCCGGAACAATTCAACTGGCATTGCGCCTGACAGTCGCTGTAAAACTGCCGGGCCGCGTGCGGCAATCACCAGCAAATCAAGAACAAGGGGCGTGCCACGAGCTGCGTCCCATCGGGGGAATGATGGATTTTTGGAGTGCCTTTCAGGCAATCATCTTAGGCGTCGTCGAAGGACTGACAGAGTTTCTGCCGATCTCCAGTACCGGGCACCAGATCATCGTCGCTGACCTGATCGGTTTTGGTGGCGAGCGGGCCATGGCGTTCAACATCATCATCCAGCTGGGCGCGATCCTGGCGGTGGTGTGGGAGTTCCGCCGCAAGATCTTCGATGTGGTGCTGGGGCTGTCCAGCCAAGCGCCGGCGCGACGCTTCACGGCCAACCTGCTGGTGGCGTTCATGCCTGCAGTGGTGCTGGGCGTGCTGTTCGCCGACTACATCCACGAGTACCTGTTCAACCCGATCACCGTGGCGGCCGCCTTGGTCGTGGGCGGGGTGATCATGCTCTGGGCCGAGCGGCGTGAGCATCGTATCGAGGTCGACCATGTCGATGACATGCACTGGAGCCACGCGCTGAAGATCGGCCTGGTGCAGTGTGTGGCGATGATCCCAGGGACTTCGCGTTCCGGCTCGACCATCATCGGCGGTTTGCTGTTTGGCTTGTCGCGCAAGGCCGCGACCGAGTTCTCGTTCTTCCTGGCCATGCCAACCATGGTGGGCGCTGCGGTGTACTCGGGCTACAAATACCGGGAGCTGTTCCAGCCTGCCGATCTGCCGGTATTCGCCATCGGTTTCGTGGTGTCGTTCATCTTCGCCATGATCGCCGTGCGGGCGCTGCTCAAGTTCATCGCCAACCACAGCTATGCGGCCTTCGCCTGGTACCGCATCGTCTTTGGCCTGATCATCCTGGCGACCTGGCAGTTCGGCTGGGTCGACTGGGCGACGGCGCAGGGCTGATATGGCGCGTATGCACACTGCGGCCAGACGCGGCAATGGCGCTGAACAGGGCGTGCGCCATGCACGCCTGAAGCTACTGATTCTCGCCGTTCTGTGCCTGTTGCCTGGCCTGGGTGCGGCGCAGATGGCCTGGAGTGGGCAGTCGTGGTTGCCATTGGCGGCCTATCCAGCCGTGAGCTTGATCAGCCTCATGCTCTATTGGCAGGACAAACAGCAGGCCCGCAGCCAGGCCTGGCGCACGCCGGAAAAGGTCCTGCATGCCAGCGAACTGTGCGGCGGCTGGCCTGGCGCCTTGCTGGCCCAGCAGCTGTTTCGGCACAAGACACGCAAGACCTCCTATCAGCTGACCTTCTGGGCCATCGTCGCCGTGCACCAGCTGTTTTGGTTCGATCATCTGGCGCTGCAAGGGCGCTGGCTAGGCGCGGCGGTAGCGCCGTTGTTCAGATAAGCAGCCCAAGGCGCAATCGCTTGGGCAGGCGCTGCACCACCAACTGGTGGGAGCGCTGCAGCAGATCGCACAGCGCGGTTCGGCCCATGGGATAGGGCGGGGCCATGCTGATCCAGCGGGCCCTGGCCAGGTAGGGAGCCGGGCGCACGCCCGGGAGGTCGACATACCCCAGGAACAGCTCGTCATCGACCTTGAACGACAACCCCGCACCCGCCAGGTCGAGCACGGCAAACATCTTGTTGCCGGCCACCGAGAACACCCGGATCCCACCCCACTTGTAGTCTTCTCGCGCTCCTGGCAGGCCCAGGCAAAACTCGGCCACCTGCTCAGGGCTCATGCGTTGCTCAGACATAGCGCTCTCCACAGGCCTCGAACGAGGCCGCCAGATGATCGATCCACACCCGCACCGCCGGCAGCACGCCCCGCCGGTGTGGGTACACCGCCTGCAGCCAGCCGCCCGGCAGCGACCAGTCGGGCAACAGGCGCACTAACTCACCGCGCTCCAGCTCTTCTTCGCAGTACATGCTCGGCAGCGCTGTGAAGCCCAGCCCGGCCAGCACCGAGGCCTTGCGTACGACAAAGTCATCGATGGCCAGGCGCGGCTCCAAGGCCAGGTCCTGCTGACGCCCACCAGGGCCAAACAAGCGCAGATGCACCAATCGATCAGCCTCGGCCGCGCCCAACACCGGTAGGCTGGCCAGCTGCGAAGGCTCACTGATACCGTCGGCAAAGCCTGGCGCGGCAACCAGATGCATCTGCGCCTGGCGCAAGCGGCGGGTGACCAAGGCCGGGTCCTCGTCGCCCAGGTCGCGCACCCGCAGGGCCACGTCGATGCCTTCGGAAATCAGGTCGACCCGGCGATTGAGCAGGACCATGTCCAACTGCACCAGCGGGTGCAACTCCAGAAAACGGCTGATCACCTCCGGTAAAAAGGCATGCGCCAAAGCCACCGGGCATGACACTCGCAAGCGCCCGCGTGGCTCACTGGTCATGCTGGCGACGGCTTCATCAGCCATCTCCGCTTCCAGCAGCATGGCCTGGCAGTGATGCAGATAGCGCTCGCCCACCGCCGTCAGCTTCAGTTGGCGCGTGGTGCGTTGCAGCAAGCGGGTGCCCAGGCGCTCCTCCAGCTCGGCGATGCGCCGCGACAGGCGCGATTTGGGGATACCCAGTTGGCGGCCGGCGGCGGCAAAGCCGCCAGCCTCGACCACGCGGGCAAAGTAGAACAGGTCGTTGAGATCTTGCATGTGAAAATCCATTGTTCCATCAGTAGGACAAACTAATGCATTTTTGCCGACTTATCAGCTATTCGATGGTTGTATAGGATTCTCTCCATCGTGATCGCCCACTACCGCGGTCGTCATTCACAGGAGAGTCCCATGAAACTGTTGCATATCGATTCGAGCATTCTGGGCGACAATTCCGCCTCCCGTCAGCTGAGCCGCGAAGTGGTAGAAGCCTGGAAAGCCGCTGATTCGAGCATCGAAGTGGTCTACCGCGACCTGGCCGCCGATGCCATCAGCCACTTCTCCGCCGCCACCCTGGTTGCCGCTGGCACCCCAGGCGAAATGCGCGATGCCGCCCAGGCTCACGAAGCCAAGCTGAGCCAGGAAACCCTGGATGAGTTCCTCGCTGTCGACGCCGTGGTGATCGGCGCGCCGATGTACAACTTCACCGTACCGACCCAGCTCAAAGCCTGGATCGACCGCATTGCTGTCGCTGGCAAGACCTTCCGCTACACCGAAGCCGGCCCAGAAGGCCTGTGCGGTAACAAAAAGGTGATCCTGGTTTCCACCGCAGGCGGCCTGCACGCTGGCCAACCGACCGGTGCTGGCCATGAGGACTTCCTTAAGGTGTTCCTCGGCTTTATCGGCATCAGCGACCTGGAAATCGTCCGTGCCCACGGCCTGGCCTATGGTCCAGAGCACCGCAGCCAAGCGATCGACGCCGCTCAGGCGCAGATTGCCGGTGAGTTGTTCGTCGCTGCCTGAGTGCAGTGATGTGCTGACGCCATCGCGGGCCAAGCCCGCTCCCACGCTACCTCCTTTTAGAGGGCGGTAGCGGGAGCTGGCTTGCCCCGCGCTGGGTTGTTTCATCCAGTTTTCATCTGCTGGCCAAGGCCGGGGCTTATGCTGGCGCTATCCTTTTGCTTCGCGGGGAGACGCCTGCGATGAACCGAACCCCTGTGCTGGTAGCGTGCCTGTTGTTGGCCGGCCTGTTGGCTCGCGCTGACGCGGCGCCGTGGGTTGCAGGGTTGCATCATCTGCAACTGGCCGACCCGCTAGACGCCCGCCCGATGCAGGCCTTGGCGTTCTATCCCTCCACAGGTCAAGCACATCACATCCGCCTTGAAGGCTATCCGCTCACCGTAGCCGAGGACGCTCCGGTCGCGCTGGGGCAGTTCCCTTTGCTGGTCGTGTCCCACGGCAATACCGGCAGCCCTTTGGCTCTGCACGATTTAGCCAGCGCGCTGGCGCGTCGGGGATTCGTGGTGGTGGCGCTGACCCACCCGGGCGACAACGCCAGTGACCACAGTCGCCTGGGTACCTTGAGCAATCTCTACGGCCGGCCATTGCAAGTGAGCGCAGCGATCAGCGCTGCGCGTGCGGACAGCGTGCTCGGCCCCTATTTGAACGACGGCAAGGTGGGCGTGATTGGTTACTCGGCAGGGGGCGAGACGGCCTTGATCGTGTCTGGCGCCCAGCCCGACCTCGATCGTTTGCACCGTTACTGCCTGGAGCGCCCAGGTGATGCCGATGCCTGCAAGACCCACGGCGTGTTGATCGCTGATCGCAGCGAGCTGACCGCCCAGGCCGACCCCAGGGGTGGCGCACTGGTGCTGATGGCGCCGTTGAGCTTGATGTTTGGCCGGCACGCCTTGAGCGGCGTGCATGTCCCTGCGCTGATCTACAGCGGTGACAACGATCAGTTGCTGGCGCTGGATCGCAATGCCCAGGCTCTGGCGCGCAAGCTGCCGGTCACCCCCGACTATCGGTTGTTGGCAGGGGCGGGGCATTTCATTTTCATGGCGCCCTGCGATGCCGAGCAGCATGCGCGCATGCCTGTAGTGTGCAAGGATGCCGAGGGCGTCGACCGTCGGCAGATTCATCACTCGCTACAGCGCGAAACCGCCGATTTCTTTAGCCAGACCCTGGGTGGGCCAGAGCCAGGCGAGCGCTCAGCGGCGGCGAGCGAGCACTAGGGTCAGGCCCACTCCAGAAAGCGCCAGCAGGGCGGCCACGCCGAAGATCGAGGCATAGCCCAGGTGCACCGCCACTGCGCCCATCACCGGGCCAGCGATTGCCAGGGCCAGGTCGAAAAACACCGCATACGCCCCCAGGCCAGCGCCACGACTGCTGCTCGGCACCTGTTTGATCGCTTCCACGCCCAGGGCCGGATACACCAGGGACAGGCCGAATCCGGTCAAGCCCGCGCCAACCAGCGCCCAGGCAGGCGAGGGCGCAAGCCAAAGCAGGCTCAGCCCTAGCACTTCCGTCGCCATACAGCTCACAGCCACCGCATAACCGCCAAAGCGATTGACCGCATTGACGAACAGCAGCCGCGAAATGATGAAGCACACGCCGAACGCGCTCAGGCACAACGCCGCGCCAGCCCAGCCGCGCTCCAGGTAATACAGGGTGACGAAGGTGGTCAGCGTGCCATAGCCAATCGAGGCCAGGGTCAGGCCCATTCCACAAGGCGCTACTCGGGCGAACGCCGACCAGAACGGCAGCCGTTCGCCGCGTACTACCACGACGTCAGGCCGCTTGCGCAGGGCCAGCAGCGCCAGTGCCGCCAGGATCAGCAGGGCCGGCCCCAGCACGCTGAAGTCCAGGCCATCGACCATCAGCACGCCCACCGGCGCGCCGATGGCGATGGCGCCATACGAGGCGATGCCGTTCCAGGAAATCACCCGTGCGGTGTGCTCGGCGCCCACCTGGCTGATGCCCCAGCTCAAGGTGGCAACGCCGATCAAGCCTTGGGCGATGCCCAACAGCAAACGCCCACCGAGCAGCAGCGCCAGGCTCAGCCAGGGCAGGCTCAGGGTCCAGGCCGAGAACAGGGTCAGCACCCCGCAACCGGCGATGCCAAACAAGCCGTAGCCAATGGCTCGCTTGCCACCCAGGCTGTCTGCCACCCGCCCGGCGAACGGCCGGCTGAGCAGTGTCGCCAGGTACTGCAGGCCGATGGTCACTCCAGCGATCACCGCGCCAAAACCCAGTTGGTCGTGCACATAGCTGGGCAGTACCGCAATCGGCAGGCCGATGCAGAGGAAGGCGATGAAGGTATAGAAGACGATCGAGAGGATCTGCTGGGTGATGGCAAAGCTATTACTGGGGGCGGGTTCTTGCGCGGTCATGGGCTCGTTCGCGGGCGGGCGGTTGGGCGTGCAAGCATCATGGCCGTAGTCTGGGATAAATGAAAGCAGGCTAACGAATTATTCGTCGGCTGGTGCTGGCCGCAGGCCGAAAAGAGCGCGGGGCAAGCCCACCCCCACGCACTGCGTGAGGGCGGGCTTGCCCCGCGATTGCTGGCTACTGACTCAGTCGCTCAGCTCAGACCACGACGCCCTGGCTACGCAGGTAGTCGTCATAGGTGCCGCTGAAGTCGACCACGCCCTCAGGCGTCAGCTCGATGATCCGGGTCGCCAGCGACGACACGAACTCGCGGTCATGGCTGACGAACAGCAGGGTGCCTGGGTAGTTTTCCAGCGCCAGGTTCAGCGCCTCGATCGATTCCATGTCCAGGTGGTTGGTCGGTTCGTCCATCACCAGTACGTTCGGCTTTTGCAGGATCAGCTTGCCGAACAGCATCCGGCCTTGCTCACCACCGGAAATCACCTTGACCGACTTGAGGATCTCGTCGTTGGAGAACAGCATCCGGCCCAAGGTGCCACGGATCATCTGCTCGCCCTGGGTCCACTGGCCCATCCACTCGAACAGGTTGACGTCATCTTCGAAGTCGTGGGCGTGGTCCTGGGCGTAGTAGCCCACTTCGGCGCTATCGGTCCACTTGACCGCACCCGCGTCGGGCTGCACTTCACCGACCATGGTACGCAGCAGGGTGGTCTTGCCGATACCGTTAGGGCCGATGATGGCGACGCGCTCACCGGCTTCGACGGTGAAGCTGAAGTCTTTGAACAGCACTTTGTCGTCGAATGCCTTGGCCATCTTCTCGATGGTCACCGCCTGACGGTGCAGCTTCTTGTTCTGCTCGAAGCGGATGAACGGGCTGACCCGGCTCGACGGCTTGACCTCGGCCAGCTGGATCTTGTCGATCTGCTTGGCCCGCGAGGTGGCCTGCTTGGCCTTGGAGGCGTTGGCCGAGAAGCGGCTGACGAAGGTCTGCAGCTCGGCGATCTGCGCCTTTTTCTTGGCGTTGTCGGCCAAAAGTTGCTCGCGCGACTGGGTTGCAGCAGTCATGTACTCGTCATAGTTGCCCGGGAACAGGCGCAGCTCGCCGTAGTCCAGGTCAGCCATGTGGGTGCACACGCTGTTGAGGAAGTGCCGGTCGTGGGAAATGATGATCATGGTGCTGTTACGCGCCGTGAGAATGGTTTCCAGCCAGCGGATGGTGTTGATGTCCAGGTGGTTGGTCGGCTCGTCGAGCAGCAGCACGTCCGGATCCGAGAACAACGCCTGGGCCAGCAGCACGCGCAGTTTCCAGCCCGGCGCGACTTCGCTCATCGGGCCGTAGTGCTGTTCCAGTGGAATACCCAGGCCCAGCAACAGTTCGCCGGCGCGCGAGTCGGCGGTGTAGCCGTCCATTTCGGCGAACTCGGTTTCCAGCTCAGCGACGGCCATGCCGTCTTCTTCGCTCATCTCAGGCAGCGAATAGATACGATCACGCTCGGCCTTGACCTTGAACAGCTGCTCATGGCCCATGATCACGGTGTCGATCACAGTGAAGTCTTCGTAGGCGAACTGATCCTGGCGCAGCTTACCCAGGCGGGTGTTCGGCTCAAGCATCACCTGGCCGCCAGACGGCTCCAGATCGCCGCCGAGGATCTTCATGAAGGTCGACTTGCCGCAACCGTTGGCGCCGATCAGGCCGTAGCGGTTGCCGTTGTTGAATTTGACCGAGACGTTCTCGAACAGCGGCTTGGCGCCGAATTGCATGGTGATGTTAGCGGTAGAAATCAAGTGCTTGTCCTGCGGGGATTCCAGAGGTGTATTTAGGCCCTGTCGTCAGTCTTGGGCCAATTTTGGGCCAATTCGACGCGGGGCGGCAGCTTCTCCAGCTCCCTCCAGTCCGAGGAGGAGCTGATCCATTTCGCGTAGGTAGAGAGCAACATCTCGACGCTGTGGCCAAGCTGGCTCGCGATGAACGCGGGGTTCATCCCAGGCATCAGGCACATGGTTGCGTAGGTGTGGCGGGTGTCGTACTGACGGCGTTCACGGATGTTCAGCGCCTTCAGCGCCGATTTGAAGTGGCGGATTGTAACACTTGGCTCGTTGATCCACAGCCCACCTTTGCCAGGTTGGAACACGAAGCGACTGGTCGGGTGGGCCGACTTGGACGCCATGCGACGAAGGGTAGCCTATCGAATCGTGGCGATTGATTGGCGCCACTCATTTGATATCGTTGGGTTCCGCTTACAGGAGGTTCTATGTCAGGAAAGTTTGTCACGCGCTGGTTCTACGCATCACTGGAATCAGGAACCAAGCCAGCCGGGCTCTTCGGGAACAAGGTCGAAGTTGTGCACAATCAGAAGGTCGTGGATTTTGATGAGTACGCGGCGCACTTACAAAAAATGTACGAAGACTTTGATCACGCCGGCTACGACGTTATCAACGTGGTACCGATTGCGATGGGGCGGTCCGAGTCATGCACACAAACGACTGGCAATTACGTAGGGGACGTCGGATTCTCGATCACCCGCGGCGCGGTCGTCGTTGGCAAGCGCCGAGATTCCTAGGCAACACTCGCGAGTTCCGATACCGTCGGCCATGGATCATCGGCTCGCGCCAGTGCTGCCATCGGCGGCGGGCTAACGCTGTTGCCACACGTACGCACCTGCTCGGTCTTGGTGAACGGCGGTCAGCAGCCGTTCTCCACTTATCTCTTTGTCGCTCTCCTTCGTCTACCCAGCCTGTCTGTATCAAGACTTTACTGACACGGCCAGGCTGCTAAAATACCGGCCCTTTGAAACCTTGAGACGGATCTTATGCGCAACTTTCTTGCTATGTCCTTTGGCGGTCTGACGCCTAGCTATTACGCTCGTCAATTGTTTTTCGGCGCACTCTTCGCGGCCTTTTTCATTTACATGAAGTCACGTGCTCCCCTCGGGCTTGACTTCGCCACCGTTGCCATTTCCGTGGTGAGCACGTTGCTCTATCCCTACTCAAGGTTCGTGTACGAGAGCACGGTGGGTTTCATCATGGGGCGCAACGTATTCTTCGTGAACGCGTTGTTCATGCTGGCTGCCAAGTTCTTCACGATGTTCGTGTGCTGGTTCCTGGCGATCTTTATCGCCCCGCTTGGACTGCTGTACCTCTATTGGCACCACAGTCGCCAGCCGTCCAACTAAACCTTCGCAGCCCGGCGAACGAGTCGGGCTTGGTCGTTTTTCAGCCCTGGCAAGTGCCGGGGCTTTTTTATGCATCAGTGCCTAGGGCCGAGCCCAGTGGCAGCGTCATCGCGCTGATCGACTTGGTGGCTATCTGTGGCTGGGATTGGCGCGTTGTCCTTAGGTGGGCTATTGCTGAAGCTTCTGCACTGGAGCGAATCAGGAGGTTGTATGAGGCATGTTCTGTTGGGTGCAGTGCTGGCTTGCCTAGCCGGGCTGGCCCAGGCGCAGATTCCACTGGTCAACGCCACATGCCCTGGCGACATCGAAGTACATGCCGACGAAGGCGGGCCGATCTACATCAACGGCAAGGAGGCCAAGCTGAAGAAGTTCAACGACAACTATTTCGAGGCCAAGGGTAGTGGTGTGACTATTTCCCTGACCGTCAGCCCCGATGGCTCGCCGAGCGTCTCCTACACCGGTAAAGGCGGCGCCAACGGTGTGTGTGAATTGACTGAAGAGGATTGATCGCGCATACACCTAGCCATGTCGCCAGGTGGCTGTGCGGGCAGCTAGCAGCTACAGTGCACGCCAGGGCAGGAAACGCCCAAGTCACGAACAGGGAGGTGGTGAGGTGGTTGCGAAGCTCTTGGTGACCGTTGGCATAGTCTTCTACGCCGTCATCGTGCCGATTCTCGAGGTCAATGACAGCCATGTCTTCAATCAGGCGTGGGCGCCGCATGCGCGCCTGCATGAGACCTGGCAATTGTTCACCAATACCGCGCTTGGGGTGTTCAGCGTCTGGCTGGTCTGGGTCAAGGATAATCTGCGCCTGGCCAGCCTGCTGACCGCCTTCGTCACCGGCGGCTTCTTGATGGCGTACTGGTTGCGTGATGGCTACGGTGGCTCGATGGTGCTCTCGGACGGCTCAGAGAAGATGATCCTGGGGGTTAACCTGGGGCTTTTTGCCTACACCCTGGCGATCGCGCTGGTGGGTATCGCGTTGGGGCTTGAGCGGCGCAAGCGAGATTCGCGTGCTGAAACCTGAGCGCTGCCCAGGTGCCGTTGCAGGCATTTGCAGGTAAAGTTCGCCGAACACGTTGTTACCTAGGTATTGGTCATGTCTTGCGCATTCACCCTCATGCAATCGCCCGTTGGCACCTTGACCCTGGTTGCGCGGGGTAATCGGCTGGCCGCGGTGTTATGGCAGGAGGAGCGGGAGAATCGTGTGCGTCTGGGCGAGCTTCAGCGCGATGACGAGCATCCGCTGTTGCAAGAGACTGCACTTCAGCTAGGCGAGTATTTTGCCGGCCAACGGCAGCGCTTCGAGCTGGATTTGGACTTTGTCGGCACCGAATTCCAGCGCCAGGTGTGGGCGGCGCTCTTGACCATTCCGTTCGGCGAAACCCGCAGCTACAGCGAAATCGCCCGACAGATCGGCAACCCCAGTGCTGTACGTGCGGTCGGCGCGGCCAATGGCCGTAACCCCATTTCGATCATCGCCCCTTGCCATCGGGTGATCGGCGCCTCGGGCAGCCTGACCGGCTTTGCCGGTGGTCTGCCGGCCAAGCAACTGCTGCTGGCCCTGGAGGGGCGGCAAAGTCTGACGCTGGATTTCTGATCCGCAGCGCGGGGCACGGCCAAGCCCTCAACTAAGCCAATAGGCCAACAGGCAAATCACCAGTGCTAGGGCGCTACCGGCCATCAGGCTGTATTGGCGATGGGCGCGCCGGGCATGCTGCTCGACTTCGCGCAAGTATTGGCCAGGCGTTGGCGCATCCGGCCGATGGCGCAGCCCTTGGGCAATATCGGCAAGTTGGCCGCGAATCAGCAGGCCCACCAGCCAGTAGCTGCAGGTGTAGCTGGCCAGGATCAGCAACAGGTATCTCATGGCCCCAACTCGGCCAATGGCACGGCCTGGGCCTTGCCCGTGAGGGTGTCGAGCACGATCAGTCCTGGCGACACGTCATCCAGGGTGGCCAGGAGGTTGCCCTGGGCATCCCAGGCAGCCGATCCGCCTGCGCCGACAAAGCTATCGGCAGGGCCTATGCAGTTGGCCAGCACTACCGGCATGGCGAAACGCCGGGCGACTTCGGGGTAGTGTTGGTAGCCTTCCTTTATGCCTTTGGCAGTCTTGGCCACGCTGACCAAGTAAAGCTCGGCGCCCAGTTGGCACACCTGCTGTGCGTGCTCGAAAAACATCGATTCATAACAGATCGCCGGCGCCAGCCGAAGGTCGTCAGCAGCAATCAGTAGCGGTTGATCGCCAGCGACGAAGAACGCCAGCTCATCGGCATGCAAGCGTTGCTTGGCATACCCCAGGCGAGGTTGATCAGGGCGCAGTACAGCCATAGCGATTTGCACGCCTGCCGCTGTCGCCAGCGGTAGTCCGAACGCGATGACCACGCCGTGGCGGTCGCTCACCACCTGCAAGGGGTCGACGAGCGTCGTGTCCAGCGGCTGGGCCAATTCGCGAGCCAGGCTCGGCTCGTAGCCGCTCAGGGACAGCTCAGGAAACACCACCACCTGCGCGCCGTGGCGCACGGCCTGCTCGACGCAATGGACATGGCGCAGGAGATTGGCTTGCAGGTCGCCCTTATCAGAGGCAAGTTGGACAGCGCACAGCTTCATTTTGGATCCATCCTGGTGACGGCTGAGCGCCGAGGATACTCTCGCTCACAGCGTGCACACCAGTGCACGCGGGCCAATTCCACGCAAGGAAGATCAACATGAGCCAAGTGCTACTCACTCAAGAGGTCGGCTTGGGCGCAAAGCGCTGGCGGAACCAGTCGTCGAGCATGGCTTTTTCGGCAAACAAGCGGTCGCTGCTGCTGACCTGGCGGCCCGGACGACTCAAGTACATCTTGTCGCTGACTCGCTCTTGGGCCTGCTGATCGGGTTTTCCCGGTTGGCTCAAGGTGTAGTTCAGCTCGATGGTCGGCCAAGTGATCTCGCGCATGAAGCGCACATCGTAGGCGTAGCTGTTCCATGGCTCGTAGCGACCCGCCAGGTCGATGTCGCGGATGTCGATGCGCAGCTGCTGACCGGGTTGCAGGTAGCGTTGACCGAGTTTTTGCAGATGAGCACTGAGCGCCTTCATCACCTGCTCATCGGCGCCACGCTCGTAGCCTTGGCTGTTGAGGCTGGCATCGCGGAATTTTTCCGGATGATCGAAACGCACCTCGACCTGCGCGGTCGGGGTGCCTTGTGCCATGCTGTCGAATGCCAGCACCATCAGTACGGCACAGGCAAGTACAGAACGCATGATGCACCTCCGGTTTTGCTGACTGCGTGTGCTTTCATTCTACGCCTGGCGTTGGCGCAGTAGCAGAGGAACGATGCCATGACGCTTTTTCGCCGGCTAGCAGCCAATAGCAAAGGGCGCGACCTGGCCGTGGGCGATATCCACGGGCACTTCGCGCGCTTGCAGCGATGCCTGGATGCGGTCGGTTTCAACCCGCTAGTCGACCGCCTGTTCAGTGTCGGCGACCTGGTCGATCGCGGGCCGCACAGTGAACAGGCGCTGCACTGGTTGGCCCAGCCCTGGTTTCATCCGGTGCAGGGCAATCACGAAGCCTTGGCCGTTACCTATCTGCGCGGTGGGCGCTTGGATCTGGACATGTACCGCGCTGCCGGCGGTGGCTGGTTTCTCGATCTGCCCAGCAGCGAGCAGCTGCGCTTTGTCGAGGTGTTCGCCAATCTGCCGCTTGCCCTGGAGGTACCGACCGAGGCGGGCTTGATCGGCCTGCTGCATGCCGACAGCCCGTTCGCCGACTGGCCGACCCTGCGTAGGCGGCTTCAGGCCGAGGATGACCCGCAGGTTCGCGAAGTCTGCCAATGGTCGCGACGTCGGCTCAAGGAGGGCGACACGCAGCGGGTGCAAGGCCTGGCAGCGCTGCTGGTCGGCCACACCCCGGTGCTGCAGGTCAAACAGTTGGGCAATGTCTGGCACCTGGACACCGGGGGCTGGAGCAGCGGCCACTTCAGCCTGCTGGACATGAACCGGCTGGTGTTGCTCAGCCCAGCGCCAGGTGAATGAGTACGGCGCTGGCCAGCAGGATCAGCATGATCCCCGAGGCGCGCTCGAGCCAGGGCAGGGCGCGGCTGAAGCGGCGCAGTACCCGGCGATTGCCGATGCTCATTGCTACCAGCAGGTCCCACAGCAAGACAATGGCGCACATCCAGCAGGCGTAGGCGATTTTCCAGCCTGCGCTGCTGCTGGCCAGCATGCTCGCCAGGCTTGCGTAGAACAGCGCGTTCTTCGGGTTGAGAATGCCCGAGGCAAAGCCCATTGCCAGGCTTGCCAACCAGCCCGGGGTCGCCCGTGCTGCGCTGGCTTGAAGGTTATCCAGGGCGTTCTGCCCGGCATGACGCAGGAACACTTTGCCGATGTACAACAGATAGGCGCAGCCAGCCAACTGCAGGGCCATGAACAGCGCACTGCCTTCGCGCAGTATTGCTACCCCAGCGAAGGCTGCGCCGATGAACACGCCATTGGCCAGCGCGATGCCCAGGCAAGCACCGCTGGCCACCCGCCAGCCAGCGCTGGCTGAGGTACGTGCTACCAGGAAGAAGTCCGGGCCTGGTGAGAGCAAGGCGAGAAAGTGGGCGGCGGCGACAATCAGAAATTGCTCCATGGACTAGGCTGGCTCCGGTGGCGAAAGCCCTAGTCTCAAGCGTCATCGCTTGGGCGTATTGAAGAATATTGCACGCAGCGGCCGGGCGCTGCGACGCAAAGCCTTTACTCCAAGCGGGCTGGCCTCATCGCGGGGCAAGCCCGCTCCCACGCCAGTCGGTGTTCGGCTTTGCCCCGCGATGAGGGCGGCCTGGCCAACAGAGAAACCGTTGTCGATCAGCAAGGGATTATTCCCAAGGTAGTAAGGCCGGTGCTGGGTGCAACAGCTACGCTAGAGCGCATTGCCCAGGTAGCGGGCAATTTCTGAGCTATGCATTGCCTCATCACAAGGAAGACGACACATGACCGAAGTCACCCTGATCGAAACCGTTAGCGCCGACTCCCTCACCCAGTTGCTGCAAGACGCCGGTTGCCGGGTCAACCGCAGCGAGCAGAACGCTGTGGTGCAGTTGCTCAGTGCCAGCCAGGGCGTGGGCTATGCCGTGCGGTTTGGTAATCGTGCGCCGAACAAGGAAGGCGAGTTCCTCGATTTCACCTTCAGCTGCGCCTTGCGTATCCAGGGTGAGCTGCCCGGGGGGCTGGCCGAGCGCTGGAACGCCAGCCGCCGTTTTGCCCGGTTGTCGGTGCAGGGCGAGTTCCTGGTGATGGAGAAGGATGTGGTAGTCGCAGACGGTGTCAGCGAAAAACACCTGCTGGGCAGCCTGCTGCTGTGGGACCGCCTGCTGCAAGAGTTCATCGTCTACCTGCGCGACTACAGCCGCAACGTGGCCGACCAGGCCCCAACCGAGGCAGGCTCTGCAACGGCGCGCGTCTCTTGAGCGCGCGCACCCTCTGGGCCGGCGCCGGGGCGCTGGCCGTGATTGCTGTGGCTGTGACCTTGGCGCTACGCCCAGGGGATGAGCCAGTGGCAGCGGCGCGTACTGCGCCGGCTGCCGACAGCGGGCCGACCTTGGCGCGGCTGGGCGATCAACACGTGGGCAGTGATGAACTCAAGGCACTGCTGGCGCTATTGCCTGAGGATGCGCGCAACCAGTTGCGCAACGATCGGCCAGCATTGGAAGCATGGATTCGTGCACGTCTGGCGGAGAAGGCGCTGTTCCAGCAGGCACAAACCCAGGGCTGGCCGCAACGACCTGAGATCTTGACCCAGACCCGCGCGGCGACCGAGCAAATCGTCTTGCGCGACTACCTGAGCTCGGTCAGCAAGGTGCCCGACGATTACCCCAGTGACGCGCAGTTGCAGCAGGCCTACGACAATGGCAAGGCGGGCTTGCAATTGCCTGTGCGTTATCGCCTGAGCCAGATCTTCCTACGGGTGGAGAACCCCAAGGATGACGAGGCAGTACGCAAGCAGGCCCAGGCACTGGCCAAGCAGGCGCAAGCCAGCGACGCTGACTTTGCCGCACTGGCGCGGGAGCACTCGCAGGATGAAGGCACCGCGGCGCAAGGCGGCGATACCGGGTTGCAGCCTCTAGCGGGGTTGTTGCCGGAGGTGCGCGGGGTGGTACCCAAACTTAAGCAAGGCGGTGTCAGCGAGCCGGTGCAAAGTGCTGCGGGCTATCACATCATCAAGCTGGTCAGCCAGGAGCCGGCGCGCACGGCAACGTTGGAAGAAGTTGCTCCGCGTTTGCGCGAGGTGTTGCGTGCCCAGCGTCAGGAGCAGTTGGCCAAGGCCTATGTCGAGGGCATGTTCGACAGCGCGACGTTGAGTATCGATGGCGCGGCGTTGAACAAGGTGGTTGAAGGTAGCTGATCGAGGTTGCAGTTGCTGAGCTCACAGGATCACTTGCCAATAGGGCCGCACAGCGGCCCCAAAACAGACGACGCCGGTCTTAAGTGAGCAGCGATATCACCCCGCCTTACGCAAAGTCAGGTTGATCCGCCGCTCACCCAGGCGTTCATGCACGCCGGGCTTGATGGGCAATACGCCATGAAAGCGCAATCGATCCTCGCCACCCCAGACCAGTACATCGCCATGGTTCAGGGCAATGCGCTGGGTACGATCGGCGCGCTGTAGCCCGCCAAACAGAAATACCGCCGGCAAGCCCAGACTGACCGACACGATAGGCTGACCGAAGTCGTGCTCGTCTCGGTCCTGGTGCAGGCTCAAACGCGTCCCGGGCAAATAATGGTTGACCAAGCACGCGTCGGGCACGAAGTCGTCGAACCCTGCTGCACTGGCGGCCCGGGCAGCGAGCGCCAACAAAACCTGGGGCAGGGCGGGCCAGGGTTTGCCGCTGACAGGGTCTATTGGGCTGTAGCGATAGCCGTGCTGATCACTGACCCAACCCAAGCTGCCGCAGTTGCTCAGGCCTACCGCCATGCGCAAGCCACCCGGCGTATGCATGTGGCGAAACGGTGCGGCCCGCAGCACCGGGCGCAGGGCATCGAGCAGCGCCTCGACGTCGCCCAGGGCGAAGCCTGGCAATAGCACGGTGTGACTGGCCAGGCGCTGCGGCTGCGGGCCGAACAGGTCGAGGTCGGACTGAATCATGCCGGTGGCTTCGGGGGGAGGTAGGCGCATTGTATCGCTGTCGGCCAATCACCACAGCGCCAGAGGCGATAAAAAGGAACCGCGGCGCCAGGGAGTGAGCGCCACGGTCCAAGGGGGAGGGATTACTGCTGGTTGACGGTCGCCAGGTTGGCGTTGCCGAATTGGGTGATGGTGGCGCTCTGGTTGGCGCCGCTCTGGTCGACGAATGCCTGGTTGGCATTGCCGCCTTGGGTCACGTAGGCGACGTTGTAGCTGTCGGTCTGTTTGAGGGTGGCCTCGTTACCGCTGCCATACAGCTGGTTGGTATAGCTCTGGTTGCTGTAGCCCGATTGCTCCAGGGTGATGGTGTTACCGGTGCCAGCGGAAAGGCCGGTGGCGTAGTTGTCGGTGCCGCGCTGATCGGCGATCAGCAGGTTGTCGGTGCCGTTCTGTTCGAAGTACAGCTCGTTGTTGCTGTCGACCTGATTGGTTTGCATCTCGTTGCCCACGCCTTTCTGGTTGAGGCGGGCGAGTTGGTTGGCGCCGTCCTGGGTCAGGTTGACGCTGTTGAGCGAGCCGTTCTGGTTGATTTCGGCGCGTTGCGCAGTACCGAACTGGCCCCCGGCTTTGTCACCCTTCCAATTGCTGGCCATGATCTTGTTGCCATTGCCGGTGGTGGTGATGCTCAGGTTGTGGTTGTCGCCGGTCTGGTAGGTGAAGTGCAGGTTGTTGTTGCCGTTCTGCGAAATACTGGTGACCGAGTTGTTGGTCTCGAACTGATCGGACCAGCTGGCGTTGGCGGTGCCGCTCTGGCTCAGGCTGGCCAGGTTGGCTTCGCCGAAGCTCTGGTCGATGTAGCCTTCGTTGCGCTCGCCGCTCTGGTTGACGCTGGCCTGGCTGTCGGTCTGATTGCCTTGCCAGACCTCCACCGAGTTGCCGTCGCCATGCTGGTTGATGCCGATGACTCCGGCAAAACCATCACGCTGGTCGCCGTAGGCCCAGTTGCCCTTGCCCTCTTGGAAGATCTGGATATTCCCGTCCTGATGATAGAGGTGCTCTGCGGCGGCAAAGTTGTCGGTACCCCCTTGCATGATCAGCGCGCTGTTGTTGGTACCACCGAACATTTGCTCGACCACCGCCTCGTTACGGTCGCCCCACTGCATGGTGGTGGCGTGGCTGCCCACTTGGGTGTCCTGGAACACGATCGATTTGTTGGCACTGCCTTGTTGGGTCTGCAAGGACTGGTTGCTTTCACCTACAGACTGACTGGACAAACTGTCGTTGAGGCTGCCACCCGATTGCTGGGTGATCTGGCTGCCTTGCTCGAACAGTTGCTCGCCGTAGCCGGCGTTCTTCGAGCCGGTGGCGCTCTGGTTGATGTGGCTGGTGCTGTTGTCCTGCACGGCTACGTGGTAGTGGCCTTGGCCAGTCTGGTTCTGGGTTGCCGAGGCGAACGACGACTGGGTCTGTTTGACTTCAGCGCTGTTGTCGGCGCCGAGCTGGTTTTGCGTCGAGGTGCTGTCGTCGGCCATGACCTGGCCGGCCAGGGTCAGGACTATCGCGGCGCTTAAAGGTGCGAGCTTGAACATGGTGGTGCCTCCAGGTCTATCGATATTGGGTGATCTGTACGTGTTGGCCATTGCCGGCTTGGGTCACGGCGCTGGTCAGCCCCGTGCCGGCCTGCTCGATGCTGGCGCTGTTGTTGTTGCCGATCTGCTCGATCGCAGCACTGTTGCTACTGCCGCTCTGGCGGATCGATGCGGAGTTGCCGTAACCCTGTTGGCTGATCGAGGCCATCAGGTCGTTGCCGTCTTGCAGGATGTACGCCTCCTGCGCGCCCCCGGCCTGGACGATCCGGCCCAGCAGGGCCTGACCGTTCTGGTCGAGGGCGGCGCGGTTGCCCGTGCCTTGCTGCTCGATGACTGCTGCCTGGCCCGAACCTGCCGGTAGCAGGCGCACGATCAGCGGTTCGCCAAGGTCGTTGCCGGCGGCAAGGTCGGCGTTGTCCATCAGGTCGTCGGCCCAGGCAGCCTGGCCACTCAGGGCCAGGCACAGCAGCAGCGGGTACAGGCGGTTCATGGCGTTCTCCTTGGCAGCTGTTACTGCACGACCACTGGCACGGTGCGGGTAGTGCCTTGGCTACTGCGCACGGTGGCCGATGGCGTGGCCGTTGGGATCACCGTGGTGCTGTTGCTCACCGCCAGGCGCCAGCGACCGGTCACCGGTACCGTTGTGGTGCCCAGGGTTACCAGGCCGTTCGGCGTGGTCACCTGCACGGTGATGGTGTTGCCGGTGGTCACCGACGAGGTGCCGCTGATGTCCCAGTTGTAACGGTTGTTGGAGCGCGCCGAGACCGTGGCGGCGGTTACCGCGAAGTTCTCTGCGACTGGGCGTGGCGACACCTGTACCGTGACCGTGCCTGGGCTGGACAACGCCCCAACCGCGTCACGCACCACATAGGTGAAGGTCGTGGTGAAGGCCGTGGTGACGGTGGTTGGCGGGGTATAGGTGACTGTGGTGCCATCGGTGGTCACGGTGCCTCGACCAGGTGCTGGTTGGCCGACGCTGGCGACGGTCAATGGCAGGTTGCCTTCCAGGTCGGTGTCGTTGGTCAACACGTTGATGGTCAGCGGTACGCCCAGGGTAGTGACGGTTTCAGCAACCGCAGTGGGTGCCTGGTTGGGCGCGACGTTGATGGTCACCGTGGTCAGCTCCGATTTCAGGCCTTTGCTGTCCTGGGCGCGGTAGCTGAAGATGGCCACCAGTGGCGAGGCAGCGCCGGGCGGTGGGGTGTAGGTGATCGCGGTCGTGCCGTTGAGCACCACCGAGCCCAGACCGGTGCCGGGTTGGGTCAGGTCGGTGATCGCCAGGGGCACGTTGAGGTCCGGGTCGCTGTCGTTGGCCAGCAGGTTCAGGGTCAGCGGCACGCCGACACTGGTACTGCCGCCGTCGGCCTGGGCCAGCGGTGGCTGGTTCTCGGCTTCGACCGGTGCGCTGCCGACTACGATCACCGGCTCGACATCGCTGCCGCCGTGGGCGGACTTGACGGTGACCGTTGCTGGAGGCTGGGTCAGGCCATTGACCGTCAGGCTTTGCAGCGTGCCGGATTTGGACATGCGCCCGTAGCCTTGGGCGACCAGGTCAGGCACCTGCACTTCATCGCTGGAGCTGGCTTCGATCAGCAGGCGTTTGTTGGCCCAGTCATAGCGTGCGGTGCGCACCTTGACCACGTCGGTGAGTTTGCTCGACAGCGAAGTCGGGCGGGTGGCGCCGGTCGCGCTGCTGGCGGTGACCACCACCACTGGCGGCGGTGCGGCCTGGGTCAATTGCTGGTTGAAGAACAGCCCGTTGTTGTCGGCCAACATGCTGAATTGGCAAGGGGAGGCCGGTGAGCCGACCAGCGCCAGGCCATTGCGCAGGCACAGGCTGGCGCTGTTCGGCGCCTTGGCGAAGACCTCGACGCGGGTACCGGCGCCGTTGCGCTGGTAGGTGGCACGTTGCAGCTCCGCCGGGGTTTGCTCACGCGGGTCGAGCACCTTGCCGGAGACGCTGAAGAGGTTGGTTTCGATCTGCCCAGGAGGGCCCTCGATGCGCACGAAGTTGGTATTGAACGGGCTGCCGACGACCGCCTCGGTGAGGTTGGGATCGCCGATGAAGGTCTCGATGGCGCTGGTGTCCGGGTTGACCTCGGTCACCAGGCCGGCGGCGCGCTGCAGGAACGGCCCGATGTTGCCGTTGAGTGCACCGGTAAAGTTGCCTGGGGCGCCGATGCCGATGTCGCGGGTGATGTTGATCGCACGCCGTCCACCTGCCGCGACCGTGACCCTCTCGACCCCGTAGGGGTGGGTGATGGTGTAGGTGCCGGCAGTGGGTACCGAGGCGCGGATGCGGATGCGGGCGAAGCTCTGCTGGTCGCCATCGACCGGATTCTCCGAGGCGAATGCCGCCTCGATACCGGCCACATAGACTTCCAGCTCGTAGCCGCTATTACCCACTTGCGGTATCGACGTCTCGGCCAGGAACCAGAACATTTCTGGCGGCCAGTTATCCGGGAACACCAGTGGCAGGGCATCGTCATAGATGCCTGGCTCTGGCAGCAGGGTGCACATGTAGGCAGGTGCACCAGGCGCACCGGGTGCCCGCGAGCTGGTAGCGCGCGATTGGCACAGTTCGAGGGCCAGGTCGTTGGCGTCCTTGTACCACATCGGGTAGCGCCCGGTGGCCAAGGTATAGGGACCAGGATCGACTTCGCTGAGCGCGGCCCAGGCCACGCTGCTCAGGGTAAAGGAGAGCCCGGCTGCGTACAGCGTGCGGCGTGACCATGTGTTCATGATGCCTCCTTGGAGGTACGGCCGTTGTCTGTTCATGGCACCAGCACCACGTCTTCGCTGTCGCTGCCGCCATGGGCGCTGGTCACCGTGACCGAGGCCGGCGGGATCGGCGAGAGCCCGGTGGTCAATGTTTTCACTGCGCCATTGCCGGCGAGGCTGCCGATCAGCGCGCCATTGAGGGTGCTGGCGGTCATCGCCGGCGGCGAGGTTTCATCGCTGCTGCTGGCGACCAGGGTCAGCTGGCCGCTGGCCAGGCTGTATTCCGCGCGGCTGATGGTCACCAGGTCAGTCAGCGCTAGGTTGACGTTGGTCGGCGTGCTGCTGGCGATGGCCACGCTGTTGTCGGCATTGACCACCAAGGTGGTGGGCAGGGTCGGGTTGAGGGCCGACTGCACGTACCAGGCGCCAGTGCCATTGGCCTCGGTCAGCGACTGGCTCGGGCTTTGGCTGGTCAGACTGACCGTAGCCGGTGGCGGTGGGGCCATGACGAACACGTCCTGCTGCGCGCGCAGGTCGCCATTGTCGGTGTGCCGCGAGTAGGTGCTGCGCAAAGGAATCAGCGGGGTGGGGCGCTCGACCGTGGACAGTTTGCCGGAGATCGAGAACAGCTCGGTGCGCAGGTCGATGCCGTTGGGGCCTTCGATGCGCACGAAGTTGGTGTTGAACGGGCTGCCGGTCACGGCTTCTTCAAGGTTCGGATCGCCAATGTAGCGTTCGCTGGCGCCGGTCAGCGGGTTGGTCTCGGTGTAGGGGCCGTTGACACTGCGCAGGAACGGCCCGACGTCGCCTTTGAGTGCGCCGCTGAAGTCGCCGGCACCGGCAATGCCGATGTCACGGGTCATGTTGATCGCGCGCCCGCCGGCAGCAGGCACGTCGAATACGTCGACGCCATAGGGGTGGGTGATGATGTAGGTGCCGGCCACCGGTACATCGACGCGGATCCGCACTCGGGCGAAGCTGACCTGGTCGCCTTCGACCGGCTCTTCGGCGGCGAACGCCGCCTCGATAGCCGTGCCGAAGCTCAGGTCGATGCCACGGGCAGCGTCGACGATGGCCGCATCGGCGGTAAACCAGAAGGTCTCGTCGGGGAAGTTGCTGGGAAACACGATTGGCTGGGTGTCGTCGAACACCCCGGGGGTCGGCAGCAGCGTACACATGTACGACGGTGCGCCGGGGGCGCCTGCTACTCGCGAGCTGACCGCCTTGGACAGGCACAGGTCGAGCGTGCGCCCGTGGCTGTCCTGGTACCACGAGGCGAATCCGCCGGTTTCAGGATGATAAGGCCCAGGGTCGACTGCATAGAGTGCAGCTTGGGCCGGAAGCTGGAGCATGCCGGCGAGGATCGCCACTGCCAGCGGGTGGGGTATCGGTCGGTGCATGAGTCAATCCCTCCTGCAAACGGGCCCAAGGGGTTGGGGCGTCTGAGGGGGTATGGGCAACAGCCGTGCCAGTTCTTGGTGATAGGCGTGCAGCCCTTGTGGGGCAAGGCTTGTAGCCCTGAAGGGCAGGGGGCTTTGGGTGTGCGCTGGGTGGGCGGTGGTCCCCAGCATTGGGGAAATGGGTGGAGGGATTGGCTATCCTCCGGGGCCGTTTAGCGGGTCAATGCGCTCAGTGGACGACGTACAATTGCCTACCTTTACGTATACGTAACCTTATGCCACCCTCAGGCCTACCTTGATGACGCTTGGTTGATTCTGACGCACACTGCAGGAAATTCCGTGGCCCGATGTCTCAGCGTGGCTGGGGCACCGCTGGAGTAAAACAATGGCGCGACAATTACCTATAACAAACGCCCAAGATCCGCTGCACGAATCCCGTCAGGCCCGTCTCAGACTGGCCCGCGAAGGCGAACTGCCGTCCGGGATGCTGCGTGACGAAATCGATGCCTCCTGGCGCCGCAGCCTGGGTCATGGCCTGGACTGCCTGCAAGGCGAACAGGTCGGCCTGGGCATGCAGCAAAGCCTCGACCTGCGCGCACTGCTCGAACACAACCGGCTGCTGATCGACGCCGTGACCCCTGAACTGGACTACCTGGTCGAGCGCCAGGGCAAGAGCGGTATCGTCATCCTCGGCGATGCCCAGGCCAACGTCCTGGCCATCGAAGGCCAGAAACATGTGCTCAACCGCGAGGGCCTGCGCGACCTGCACCCTGGCAGTTGCTGGAGCGAAGCCCTGCGCGGCACCAATGCCATCGGCACGGCCGTAGTAGAAGGACGGCCAACCCTGATCAATTGCGGCGAACATTACCTCGACCGGCTCAGCCCTTTCTCTTGTACCTCGGTGCCACTGCGCGACCCGCGTGGCGAGGTGATCGGCGTGCTCGATGTCACCCGCGAAGGGGTGATGAGCCAGCCCCAGGACAGCCTCTGCACCTTGATGCTCGCCGCGGGCAACATCGAAAGCCGGCTGTTCGGCCTGTGCCATCCCGAGCAACTGGTGCTGGCGTTTCATAGCCGCGCGCAGTACCTGACCAGTGCCTGGCAGGGGCTGTTGGCCTTGAGCCTGGAGGGCGAAGTGCTGGCGGCCAACGACAATGCCTGCCAGCTGCTGCAGGTGGCGCGCCAGGCCCTGATCGGCCGACGCTGCAGCGATCTGCTCGGCGAACGTTCGCCCGCGTTTATTGCCCGGCTGTGGCAAAACGGCGTGAGCAGTGTGCAGACCGCCAAGGGCGAGTTCTTCTTCCGCGCCTTGCAACTGCCGCGACACAGCAACCTCAATGGCAGCGTGCCGGCGAGCAAGCCTGCCCCTTCAAGTAAATCCCCCGCGTTGGACAGCCTGGCCGGTGGCGATCCGCGCCTGGCGCGCAACCTGCGCATGGCCCGCCAGGGCCTGGTCAATGGGCTACCGGTGCTGCTGCTGGGCGAGACCGGTACCGGTAAGGAAGTGGTCGCCCGTGCCTTGCATCAAGCCAGCCCGCGTGCCGACAAGGCGTTCGTGGCGGTCAACTGCGCGGCGATCCCTGAGGGCTTGATCGAATCCGAATTGTTCGGCTACCGCGAAGGCGCCTTCACCGGCTCACGCCGTGGCGGCATGATCGGCCGGCTGATGCAGGCCCATGGCGGTACGCTGTTCCTCGATGAGATTGGCGACATGCCGCTGGCCTTGCAAGCGCGCCTGCTGCGGGTGCTGCAAGAGCGCCGGGTAGCGCCGCTGGGCGCAGGGGAGGAGCAGGATATCGATGTCGCGCTGATCTGCGCCACTCACCGCGACCTCAAGCATTTGCTGGCCGAGCAGCAGTTCCGTGAAGACCTGTACTACCGAGTCAACGGGGTATCCCTGCGCTTGCCGGCGTTGCGTGAGCGTGATGACCTGTCCGGCATCATCGAAGGCCTGTTGGACAAGTTCGGCGCCAAGGGCGTATCGCTCGACCCGGCCCTGGCCGAACTGCTCGATGGCTTCGACTGGCCGGGCAACATCCGCCAGCTGGAGATGGTCTTGCGCACCGCCTTGGCCATGCGCGAGGACGGCGAGCAGTTGCTGGGTCTGGAGCATTTGACTGATTGCCTGCTGGACGAGTTGGCCAACGGCGCGGCGCCTTCTGGCAGCCTGCGCGAGAACGAGCTGGAGCTGATTCGCGGCGCCCTGGCGCGTCACCAGGGCAATGTGTCGGCTGCGGCCGAAGCCTTGGGCATCAGCCGCGCGACGCTCTATCGCAAACTCAAGCAGCTGCGCGGTTAAGCCATGGGCGGGTTATTTTCCAGGCTGATCGAAACCAGCGATCCGCTGCTGATGCGCCAGGCACTGGCCTGGCTGTATGGCTTTGTCCGCCCACAGCGCAAGGCGATTGCCGTGCTGCTAGGGTTGTCCCTGAGCGCCTCGCTGTTGGCATTGGCCCAGCCCTGGCTGGTCAAGACCCTGATCGATGAAGGCCTGCTGGCGCGCGATTACCAGACCTTGTGGCACATGGCGGCGATCATGATCGTCGCCGGCCTGCTCGGCACCGTGCTGGCCGGGGTCAATCGCTACCTGCACACGCGTCTGTCTGGGCGCATCCTGTTCGCTTTGCGCGACGACCTCTATCGGCACCTGCAGCAGTTATCGCCGACCTTCTATGGCCGCCGACGTACCGGCGATATCTTGTCGCGGCTGGACGGCGATGTCGCCGAGATCCAGCGCTTTGCCGTGGATTCGCTGTTCTCGGCGGTGTCCAGCGGGATCGGCCTGATCGGCGCGGTCACGCTGATGCTGATGCTGTCGTGGCAACTGTCGTTGCTGCTGGCGTTGTTGATCCCGATCGAGGTGCTGTGGCTGCGCTGGATGCGGCGCAAGGTCGAGCGTGAAGTGCGCAGCCTGCGTGAGCGTTCGGCGGATGTCTCGTCGTTTCTGGTCGAAACCCTGCCGGCAATGAAATTCATCCAGGCCTCAGGCCAACAGGCCCGCGAGGCCGGGCGGCTGGATCAGCTTGGCCAGGGGTATATGGGCCAGTTGCTCAAGGTGCAGGTCACCGAGTTCTTTACCCAGGCAGTGCCTGGCACGCTGACGTCGTGGTGCCGCGCCTGTGCGTTTCTGATCGGCGGCTGGTGGGTGATCCAGGGCACCTGGCAGCTGGGGGCGTTGATCGCGTTTTCGACTTACATGGGCATGGCGGTGGGGCCGGTGCAGAGCCTGCTGGGGCTGTACGTGGCAATCCAGCGGATGGCGGTGAGCCTGGGGCGGGTGATGGAACTGCGCCAGGAGCCGGTGGCCGTGCGCGAGGTGCCAGTGCCGCGACCGATGCCGCAAGGGACGGGCGAGCTGCGCCTGGAACGCGTGCAGTTCTCCCATGCCGGGCGCCAGGGTGCGGTAATGCGGGAGGTCGACGTGGTCATCCCGGGCGGGCTCAAGGTGGCCATCAGTGGTGCCTCCGGGGTCGGCAAGTCAACGCTGATCGACCTGTTGCAACGCTTCTACGACCCCGATGCCGGACGCATTCTGCTCGATGGCGCCGACCTGCGCGAACTCGACCTGGGCGCGCTGCGCCGCCGTATCGCGGTGGTCAGCCAGGACATCGTGCTGTTTCGCGGCACCCTGGCGCAGAACCTGGCCTACAGCGCCCCCGAGGCCAGCCGCGCCCAACTTGAACAGGTGGTGCAGTTGACCCAACTGGACAGCCTGGTGCAAAGCCTGCCGCTGGGCCTCGATGGCCTGCTGGGCGAGCGCGGCCAACAGCTTTCTGGTGGGCAAAAGCAACGCATCGCGATTGCCCGGGCATTGCTCCAGGAACCGGCCATTCTGGTGCTCGATGAAGCCACCTCGGCGGTGGACGAAGCCACCGAGCGTGAGGTGATCGCCGCCATCGACCAGCTGTTCGCCGGGCGTACGCGGATTCTGATCAGCCACCGTGCCTCGACCTTGGCCGATGCCCAGTTGCGTTTGCATTTGCATGAAGGGCAATTGCAGGTGTTGCCGCTGGAGACGGCTGGCCATGGGCGCTGAGCTGCGGGTCGGGGTGATCGACAGCGGCTGCTCGCCCGACCAGGCGGCAGGCTTGCTGGGTGCGCGCAGGTTCTGGCTGGACGACGGCGTGCTGCGCGAGGGAGAGGCGTTGGCCGATCAATTGGGCCACGGCACTGCCGTGCTGGCGCGGCTGCGCCGTGAAGCGAGCCGGGTGCCGGTGCTGATGGCCCAGGTGTTTCAGCAGCACGGCAGCACCAGTGCGCTACAGGTGGCTGCGGCGCTGTTGTGGCTGGTCGAGCAGGGGGTCAGTGTGGTCAACCTCAGCCTCGGCCTGCACCAGGACCGGCCGGTGCTACGCCAGGCCTGCGCCGAGGCTCAGGCGGCTGGAGTGCTGTTGTGCGCCTCCAGCCCTGCCCAGGGCATGCCGGTGTATCCGGCCAATTATCCGGGGGTTATCCGTATCACCGGGGATGCCCGCTGCGCTGCCGGGCAATGGTCGTGGTTGAACAGCGCCCAGGCCGATTTTGGCGGGCATATGGGCGGGCAGGGTTCTGCTGGTGCGAGCATGGCTTGTGCAGCGTTGACCGGGCGGATTGCCGCGATGCTGCGCGATCAGCCGCGGATGGACGCCCAGCAGGTGCTGGACCGGTTGCGCCGCCACGCAGCGTTTATTGGCCCGGAGCGCCGAGGTGTCGTGGATGCCTGAAACAGCGATCCTGATCCTCGGCGCAGGCCCCGCTGGCGCCGCCTGCGCGATTGGCCTGCGCCGGCTGGGCTACCCAGTTACGCTGGTGTCCGACTGGCGCCGCTTCGCCGCCGTTGAAGGCGTCTCGCAGCGGGTGCTGGATGCGCTGCGCCATGCCGGGCTCGGTGGCGCGCTGGGCCAAGCGGCAATGCCGGCCACCCGTCATGTGCGCTGGAACGGTGAGCAGTTGCAGCTTAACCAGGAGTTCTTGCTCGATCGCCAGCGCTTCGACGCGGCCTTGCGCGATGAACTGCGCCGCGCCGGGGTGGTGCTGGTCGAAGGCCGGGTGCGCGAGGTGCAGCGCGAGCACGGCTACCAGGTCAAGCTGGAGCACGGCCCAGTGTTGCAGGGTGGGTTTTTGGTCGAGGCACGTGGCCGCCAGGCACCGCTGGCGAGTGATCGGCTGCGCGGCCCGGAGACCGTGAGCTTGCTCAACCTCTGGCAATCGACCCCAGGCCCGCCAGCCTCGGCGGTGGAAAGCCTGGACGATGGCTGGGCGTGGATGGCGCGCTTGGCCGACGGCCGCTGCTACTGGCAGATCACCCTGGACGCCGGCGCTGCAGGCCTGCCCGGCAAGGCACAGTTGCCCGGGTACTGCGCCGACCGGCGCAGGCAGTCGGCCAAGGTCTGCGAACTGTTCGACCCGCAGGCCCTGCAACCCGCCCCAGTCCACGCACGTAGCAGCACAGCGATCCTCGCTGGGGACTGTGCGGGCAGTGACTGGTTGCGGGTGGGGGATGCGGCAATGGCGGTTGACCCATTGTCGGGGAATGGGATCTTCCAGTCGTTGTCCTCGGCATTGCAGGCGCCGGTGGTGATCAACACCCTGCTGCGCATGCCTGAACGGGCGGCGCTGGCACGGCAATTTCATCAGCAGCGGATCGAGCAACTGTTCCTGCGTTTTGCCCGGATGGGGCGCGATTTCTACCGTCAGGAGCAGCGCCTGGCCGGCCAGCCATTCTGGCGCAACCGCCAGGACTGGCCGGATGAGCAGCCGATGCATGTAGCGGCGCAGTGGAGCGCAGTGCGTATCGAGCGTCGGCCGGTGCTGCGCGATGGTTGGGTGGACCAAACCGAAGTGGTGGTGACTGCCGATCAGCCGCTGGGCATCTGGCATTTGCAGGGCATCGAGCTGGCGCCGTTGGTGGCCAAGCTGCAGGCGGGCGCAGCTATCGATGAGGTGTTGAGTGGCCGAGCGCCGGATCAGCAGGGCATGCTGCGGCGCTGGTTGGCAGAGCAGGGTTATCGCTGAAAGTGGGCTGCATGGCAGCCCACTGAGCCAGGTCAGTCAGTCTGTTACTGCTTCTACCCGTTTGGCAGCTGGAGCCGGTTGAACGCCAGGTTCGGCGTTACCCCCGACAGCCTTCACATCCTTGGCGAAGGTGCCGTCCACCTCACCCTTGAAGAAGTTCTTGCCGTAGATCAGCAGGCACAGCACTACACCAATGCCGAACGCCCAGCTGGCGCCCTTGATCGCCAGCACTGCGCCGATCACCCCGGCGATCCCCAGGTCGCGCTGGCTGCGCGCTTCGAGGATGCCCAGGCGCACACTGACATAGCCCTGGATCAGCAGGGTCAGCGACAGCGCGACACCCAGGATCGGCTGCACCAAGGTCACCACCGGCAGTAGCAACAAGCCAGTGTTGGTGCCCCAGCGGAACGAGCCGACCCCGCCGATGATCGACTGCATCGCCTTCGGCCCGCCTTTGAAGCGCTCGATGACCACCACCAGCATGGCCGCCCATTTCGGCCCGCACATGGCCACGTCCGGGCCAAAGATGCTCATGAACGCATTGCGTGCGCCGAAGATCAGGTGCGCGCGGTCGGCGTTGTAGTCGACCACCTCATCGGTGCGCACGGTTTCAGCCTCATCGAGCAGCGATTTGGCACTGAGCACGTCGCCAAACACGATGATGTACGCCGCGAGCATGGTCGGCAGGGCCGAAATGAACATCGACAGCGGTGGCATGCCCAGGCCGAACACGGTGTAGTTGTTCCACAGACCCGCGAAATCTGGCGTGCTGATGCCCCACTGGATGGTCGGCCAGGGCGCCTCGCCGAACAGCGGCGCAATCACTACCGCCAACAGGATGATCGGCAAGATGCCGAGCTTGGCGAAGTTCCACCAGAAGCGGTTGCGTTGCTTGAGCTGGTTGAAGTGCTGGGAAAAGATCAGGTAGAAGGCGATGCCCACGGCAATCGAGATGGTCCACGGCAGGACGTTGAACTTGCCACCGACCTGGAACACCGCGATCACCGCACTCAAGCCCGCGCCGACGATGATCCCCGACTTGATCGCCGAAGGCACATACTCGACCACCTTCTTGGCCATCCCGGTCGCGCCCAGGGCTATCGAGAACGCGCCGAGCATCAACTGGAAGGCAATCAGCGCATGCACCCGCTCCGGGCCTTCGGGAAACTGCGCGCAGTAGGCCATCAGCAGCGGCACCGCCGGGGTGATCCAGCCCGGCACCGTCGGGTCGCCGAGCAAATGGTGGGTGAGGTAGAGCAGGCCGTTGAGCATCACTACTGCCAGCGCCACTTCAAAGGGCATGCCCAGCAGCTCGGTCATCAGCGGAATGGCGGCCAGGTCCACCGCGCACATCAGCAAGCCTTGCAGGTAGTCCGGCAGCTCGATGCGGTAGTGAATGAACGGTAAGCGGACCTTGAACGGGCCCAGCGGGATGTACGGGCTTTCGCCTCGCGGCTCAGCAGGAGTGGTCATTGGGTGCACCTGTTTTATTGGTTTTGTAATGGCAGACGCCGCAGCCGCTTGGCTGGGCGTCGAGTTCGCTAATCAGTAGGCTGCGCGGTAGATCTGCTCGATATCGGCGGCGCTCAGCTGGCGCGGGTTGTTGCGCATCAAACGGTCGATCTTGCTGGCTTCTTCGGCCATCGCCGGGATAGCGTCGGCAGGCACGTTGAAGCTGCGCAGGCCCGAGGGGATATCCACCGCCGCGCACAGCTCGGCCATGGCCTGAACCGCCTGATCGGCGGCTTGCTTGTCGCTCAGCTCGGCCACGCGCACGCCCATGGCGGCGGCGATGTCGCGCAGGCGCTCGACGCAGGCCAGCTTGTTCCAGGCCATCACGTAGGGCAGGAGCAAGGCGTTGCTGACGCCGTGGGCGATGTTGAAGCGACCGCCCAGCGGATAGGCCAGCGCATGCACCGCGCCAACCCCAGCGTTACCAAATGCCATGCCGGCCATCAGGCTGGCGGTGGCCATGTCTTCGCGCGCTTTGAGGTTGGTCGGATTGGCGTAGGCCTTGGGCAGCGCCTTGGCGATCAGCTTGATAGCGCCCAGGGCGATGGCGTCGGTGATCGGCGAGGCGTTGACCGACAGGTACGACTCGATCGCATGCACCAGCGCATCGACACCGCTGGCAGCGGTCACGCTCCTCGGGCAGGTCAGGGTCATGCTCGGGCTGACCAGGGCCACGTCTGGCAGCAGGTAGTCGCTGACGATGCCTTTCTTGAGTTGTGCTTGCTTGTCGGAAAAGATCGCCACATTGGTCACTTCCGAGCCGGTGCCGGCCGTGGTCGGGATGGCGATCAACGGCGGGCCTTTGCGCGTGACCAGGTCAACCCCGAACAATTCAGCCAGCGGCCCTGCATGCCCGGCGAACGCTGCGACGCCTTTGGCGATATCGATTGCGCTGCCGCCGCCCAGGCCAATCACGCCATCGTGGCCGCCCTCACGGTAGGCGCGGGTGCAGGCCTCGACGATGGCGATCTCCGGCTCGGGTTGGACTTGATCGAAAATGCCGTAGGGGCGGGCGCCGAGCTGCGCCAGGGCGAGGTCGACGGTGCCGGATTTGAGCAGGATGGCATCGGTGACGATCAGCGGGTTGTCGACCTTGAGGCGGGTCAGCTCAGCGGCCAGTTGTTCGATGGCCGCGGGGCCTGTGATCAATTTGTTGGCGATCTTGAAGGCAGAAATGCTCATTAGGCGCGTCCTGTGTGCATTGTTGTAGTGGAAGACGTGCCAGAGCAGATAGCGAAAGCTGTGCCAAGATGCGCCAAGCCCCGTGCGGTGCGGCTTGGCGAGGCAGGCATGGGGTTTTACCGGCTGTGCACGGGGCGCTGGCGATTAGCTTTTTGATCGTTATCGCCGGGGATGATTGAAATCCTAATCAGAGCGCTCCCAGCGCTTCATCTTCTGCACCACGGTCGCCTGGCTCACGCCCAGCGCCTTGGCGGCCAGGCGGGTGGTCTTGTGCGTCTGTAGCGCGGCACGGATCGCAGCACGCTCGGCGTTTTCCAGCACCTTGCGCAGCGGCAGGCGGCTGTCGTCGGTGTTCTGCCGACTGAGGTCGAGGATCTCCTCGGGCAGGTCCAGCGCTTCGATGGTGCCGCTTTGGTTGGTCACCACCAGGCGCTCGACGATGTTGATCAACTCGCGGATGTTGCCCGGCCAGGCGTACTCGCACAAAAGATCCAGCGCCGCCAGGCTCCATTGCACCTGGCGCTGGTAGCGGCTGTTGAAGCTGTCGAGGTAGTAATGCAGCAGCGGCGGGATTTCTTCACTGCGCTCGCGCAGCGCCGGGATAGTGATCGGCACCACGTTGAGCCGGTAGTACAGGTCGGCGCGAAAGCGGCCTTCGGCGACCAATTGCTTGAGGTCGTGGTGGCTGGCGCTGATGATGCGCACATCGACTTCCTTGAGCTCCAGGCCGCCGACCGGGATGAAGCGGTTTTCTTCGATGACCTTGAGCAGCTTGACCTGCACCGGCAGCGGCAGATCGCCGATCTCATCGAGGAACAAGGTGCCGTTGTGGGCCAACTCCAGCAGGCCGCGCTTGCCCTTGGGGCCAGCGCCGGTGAAGGCGCCGGGCGCATAGCCGAACAGCTCGGCCTCGATCAGGTTCTCCGGCAGGGCGCCGCAGTTAAGCGCCAGGAACGGCTCGCCGGCACGCCCGCTGGCGTTGTGAATGAACTGCGCGACCAGGGTCTTGCCGACCCCGGTTTCGCCTTGGAGCAAGACCTTGACCGTGCTATCGGCAACTTGTCGGGCCAAGGCGAAGACTCGCCCGGACACCTCCTGGTCGGCCATCAGCGGCGAGTGCAACAGGCTGTCGCGCTGGCCTGCATGCAATTTCGCGGTGCTGTGGCGCAATTGCTTGAGCTGCTGCAGCTCATCGCGCTCATGCTTCATGCGCAGCAGTTCGGTCATGTCGCGCACGGTGCTCACGACGTAGGAGATTCGGTGCTCGGCATCGAGAATCGGTGTGGCGCTGACCAGGAGCTTCTTGCCTTTGCTCAGGCTTTGCATCACCGACACCGGCCGGCCTTCCTGCAACACCCGCAGGGATGCCGATTGGGAAATGATGCCTTCCTTGACCAGCTCCTGCATCAGCCGGCCGATCAGGTCGGCGCTGCTCAGGCCGGTCAGACGCTCATAGGCCTGGTTGACCTTGAGCGTCTTGCCGTCGCCATCGGTGATGTACACGCCGTCATGCAAAGCGTTGAGCAGTTCTTCGAAACTGGCGTCGTTGACGTTCACCGCAGGCTCCAGATGGGGTTGAGAAGCGCTGGAGTTTAAACGCTTGGGCCACCCATGCGCAGTCTGCAATGGTCCTAGAAGAACGTCCCGACCAGCAGTTGCAGATAGGTGCCGCCATCACGGCTGCCCATCTGCACGCCGCCGTTGTCGGCGCTGCGCTCAGGCGTGTAGTAGCCCACCAACGGGCTGATCAGGATGTGCTCGGTGACCATCCACTCGACATACAGATCCAGCTCGCGCCCGCCCAGGTTGCCCTGGTCGGTATCGAGCGTATCGAAGTCGAAATACAGCGCGCCGACGCTCAGGTTGTCGCGTGGCTTGGCCTTCAAGCCCAAGTGGTGCACCTGGCTGTTGCTGTTGAACGGCCCGGCATAGTTGGCCGCCACCTCGCCCTGGAACCAGGTGCCGTAGCCACGGCTCAGGCCATAGAACAGCGGGTCGAAGTCTTGCGAGAAGCGGCTGTAGCGGTAGGTGGCGGTCGGCGACCAGGGCAGCGCGGAGAAGGTCCAGTTGCCCTCCAGGTACCAGGCGTCTTCGCGCCCGCCGCTGCGGTCCTGGGTGACGTACTCGGCGGCTAGCTGCAGATCCTTGACCCCGAGGCTGCCGCGCCCGCGCAGGCTCACGGTGTCCATGCCATCGCGGTGCTCCAGGCCCATAATCTGCGCGTAGCGCTGGTCGACATCCAACCCGCGAATCCAGCTCAGCCCGACGGTGCCTGCATCGGAGACATGCTCAAGGTTGCTCACCGCCAGCGAGGTGTCGGCCTGGTAATGGTTGTCGGACTTGAGCCACATCAGGTCGCCACGCCAGCCCTGGCTGCCGCCAATGCGCAGCACCGCAGTGCGGTCGAAGGCCTTGCGCGCGGCCAGGTAGTAGGCGCCGCCGCGGTTGAAATTGGCGCCCAAATCGACCTTGCCGAGGTTGACCGGGTCGCCCTGGATCAGGAAGCCGTCGCCTAGGGTCACCAATTGGCGGCCAGCGGAAATATCCACGCCGTCTTCGCCCAGGGCTGGGAAGAGGCTGCCTGAGCGCCAGCCGAGGTAGGCGTCTTCGATGGCGGTGCGGCGCTCATCGCCCAAGGTCAGGCCGGCCGCATCGCCGTCGCCCCAGGTCGCCGAGCTGACCAGGCTGAAGGCGCCGTACAGGCTACCGCTGCCGGCCAGGGCCTGGCTGGCGCTGAGGCCGTACTTGATGTAGCCCTCGCGCCAGGCGCTGCTGCCGGGTTGGCGGTTGCCGGCCTGGTTGAAGCTTTCGTCGCTGTGGAACACGCCGAACAGGGCTTCGAGGTCGGCGTTCAGTACTGTGCCGTCCTGGTTGTACAGTTCATGGGCGTGGGCGGTGTGCAGGGCGAGGGCGGTGAGGGCGGTGATTGCCAGGCGGGGGATACGGGGCATCTTGGATGTTCCTTATTATTGTGTTGGTGTATTTCTTGTTCCGGCCTCATCGCGGGGCAAGCCCGCTCCCACGGGCATCACCACGCTGCGGCTTGCCCCGCGATGAGGCCGGAACTGATCAAAGAACACTCAAAGCTTGATCAGCACCGACTTGAGCTCGGTGTAATGCTCGATCGCCGCCGCGCCCATCTCCCGGCCGACGCCCGACATCTTGTAGCCACCAAACGGCAGCGCCGGATCCAGCGCACTGTGGCAGTTGACCCAGACCGAGCCTGACTTGATTCGCGGGATCATCCGGTGCACCGCGCCCAGGTCGTTGGACCAGATACTGGCGCCCAGGCCATACGGGTTGTCGTTGGCCATACGCACGACGTCATCGATGTCATCGAACGGCATGGCCACCAGCACTGGGCCGAAGATCTCCTCTTGCACCAGGCGATGACGCTGGTCGACATCGACGATCACGGTCGGCTTGACGAAGTAGCCCGGGCCGAAACCTTCGCCGCCGCAGGCGATGGTGGCGCCCAGTTCACGGCCAAGGTCGATGTAGCCAGTGACCCGATCCTGCTGCTTGGCCGAGATCAACGGGCCCATTTGCACCGCCGGATCCAGGCCACTGCCCAGCTTCATGCCGTTGGCAATGCCGGCGATATCGGCCACCACATTGTCGAAGTGCTTGCGGTGCACATACAGGCGTGAGCCGGCGCAGCACACCTGGCCCTGGTTGAAGAAGATCGCCATGGCCGCACCCGCTGCAGCTTCCTGCAGGTTGGCATCGGGCATGACGATGGTTGGCGACTTGCCGCCCAACTCCAGGGTCACCCGGGTCATGTTGTCCATCGCCGCCTTGCCGATCAGCTTGCCGATCTCGGTCGAGCCGGTGAACGTCAGCTTGTCCACCCCAGGGTGGCTGCTCAGCGCGGCGCCGGCATTCAAACCGGTGCCCGTGACGACGTTGAGCACGCCCGCTGGATAGCCTGCTTCATCGACCAGTTCAGCGAGTTTCAGCGCGGTCAGCGGGGTTTCGTCAGCCGGCTTGAGCACCAGGGTGCAGCCTGTCGCCAGGGCAGGGCCGAGCTTCCAGCAGGCCAGCAGCAGGGGGAAGTTCCAGGCCACGATCGCACCGACCACACCCACCGCCTCGCGCCGCACGAAGCCATGGAACTGCTCGTCCGGCATCAATGGCATCGATGGCTCGACCGTGCTGCCTTCAAGCTTGGTCGCCCAACCGGCCATGTAGCGCAAGAAGTCGATGGCCAATTGCACATCCATGACCTTGGCCACTGCCGCGCTCTTGCCGTTGTTCAGGCATTCGAGCTCGGCGAGGATTTGCGCGTCGCGCTCCATCAAATCGGCCAGGCGCCACAGCAGGTTCTGCCGCTCACGTGGGCGTACCCGGCTCCACGGCGAATCATCGAAGGCACGGCGCGCGGCGGCGACGGCGCGGTCGACGTCTTGCGGGTCGGCCGAGGGCACCTCGCCCAGGACTTCGCCGGTGGCCGGGTTGCGGAACGTCATGGTGCGGCCGCTGGCGGCGTCTTGCCAGTCGGCGCCAATGCGCATCTTCAGCTTGCGTTCGAGAAAGGCGCGGGTGGCGGGGAGGATGGGCAGATCACAAAGCATGGGGCTGTGCCTCTTGTCATTGAATGGTCAGAGGCGCTTGCGCAATGGCCGTGCCAAGGGCTGTAGATCGACCTAAGCCATTGAACCACCTGATGTTTGTCCTGGCGCACCGCTGCCATTGCAGGGGCGCGCTGTTGCACATTGAGACGGCGTGAGACGGGGGTGAAACAGCACGTCGACTTCTTGCCGGTGGCCTGGTTCAACTGCTGCGCCAGCGCTCATGGAACAAAAAGAATTCTTTGAGTTGACTGCGGCAGCGTGGGAGCGGGCTTGCCCCGCGATGCGGCGTTTGGCACCGGCTTTGCCGGTGATCGCGGGGCAAGCCCGCTCCCACGCTGGAACTCTGTTCCCTGCGCGACACCCGCAAGGGCTGTGTGATCTCCTACAGGGTTTTACTGTGGATTCATCAGCGGGCTGTCTCAAGGTGAAACACTCAGTCGCGAAATGGGACGTTCCGACCCGCCGGCTACCCGCGGCAATCGTCCAGCCGAACTAGCCAAGCAGTTGAAATCAAACAGCTTTGGCAAGGCTGGCACACTTCCTGTATTGCAACTGTCACATGCACCTGCAGTACCCAGGCGTGCACAAAAACGATAAGAAACGACACCGTGGAGGTCTGACCTTGAAGACGACTCGACTCCGGCGGCATGCGGGCAAACTGGCGCTGGTCGCCGCCGCACTGCTGGGCACCCAGGCCATGGCGGCCGAGCAGGGCCCGAGCCTGTTGCAAACCAAGTGCATGGGGTGTCACATCCCCGAAGGCAATGACGCCTACAGCCGCATCAGCCACCAGCGCAAGACCCCGGAAGGCTGGTTGATGAGCATCGGCCGCATGCAGGTCATGCATGGCCTGCAGATCAGCGATGATGACCGCCGCACCCTGGTCAAGTACCTGGCCGACAAACAGGGCCTGGCGCCTAGCGAAACCGAAGGCGTGCGTTACGCCATGGAGCGCCGGCTCAATACGGTCGAGCAGTTCGATGACCCGCTCAGCCAGATGTGCGGTCGATGCCACTCCGGCGCCCGGGTCGCCTTGCAGCGCCGTCCGGCGCAGGAGTGGGAACATCTGGTCAACTTCCACCTCGGCCAATGGCCGTCCCTGGAGTACCAGGCCCAGGCGCGTGACCGCGACTGGCTGGACATCGCCCTCAAGCAAATGGTGCCGGACCTGGCCAAGCGCTTCCCCCTCGACAACCCAGCCTGGAGCCAGTGGCAGCAGGCCAAGCCCAAGGCTGATGCGTTGGCCGGGCAATGGGCGTTTGGCGGGCACATGCTGGCCAAGGGCGATGTGCGCGGGGTAATGAGCGTTAGTGCAGGCGGGGGGGACACTTTCAAGGTCGAGGTCAAGGGCAGCTATGCCGACGGCACGCCGTTCAACGGCAGCGGTACGGCAATTCTCTACAACGGCTACGAGTGGCGCGGCAACGTCAAGATCGGCGAGGCCAACTTGCGCCAGGTGTTCGCCGCGCTCGATGGTGAGATGAAGGGCCGCATGTACGAAGCCGAGCATGATGAGCGTGGCCTGGACTTCACTGCGGTGAAGGAGGGCAAGGCACGCCTGCTGGCGGTGCAGCCGGCGTTCATCAAGGCCGGCGCTGAAAGCGAGATCACCCTGGTCGGCAGCGGCCTGAGTGGCAAGCCGGACCTCGGCGCTGGGGTCGAGGTGAGCGAGGTGCTCGAGTCGAGCGCAACCCTGGTCCGGGTCAAGGCGCGCGCCGCCAAGGACGCCGCGGCAGGCACCCGCGAGGTCGCCGTTGGCGCGCTCAAAGGTGTGACCCTGGCGGTCTACGACAAGGTCGAGCAGGTCAAGGTGGTGCCGGCATTCTCCATCGCCCGGATTGGCGAAAATGGCGGCTCCACGCCCAAGGTTCAGGGCCGCTTCGAAGCTGAAGCCTGGGGCAAGGACGCCAGTGGCCAGCCACTGCGCATCGGCTACCTGCCGGCGAAGTGGAAGGTCGAGCCGTTCAACGAGCGGGCAATCGAGGACGAGGACGTCAAGTTCGCCGGTGCCATGCAGCCCGACGGTGTGTTCATGCCGGCCGGTGCCGGGCCCAACCCTGAGCGCAAGATGATGACCAACAACGCCGGCAACCTGAAGGTCATCGCCCAGCTCGAAGACGGCGGCCAGCAGGGCGAAGGCCACCTGATCGTCACCGTGCAGCGTTGGAACAACCCGCCTTTGCCATAAGGGCGAGCAACGCGCGTCACTAACGGATCGATTACTGGAGGTCGCCATGGGCGCACAATTGAATCTGGTCGAACGCAACTTGCACGAAGTGCAGGTCGATGCCGACCGCATGCTCTTTCACATCCCCAGCAGTTCGCTGTTCAGCACCGATGCAGTCACCGGCGGGATCATCGACAGCTTGCGTCAACAAGGCTGCTCGGCTGAAGAACTGGTGCAGCGCCTGAGCCTGCAATTCAGCGGCCAGGACATCGAAGACACCCTGCGCGAGCTGATCGCCCTGGAAGTGGTCAGCGATGGCTCGCCGCTCACCCCGGAAATCGCCCTCAAGCGGGTCGAGCGCACCGCGCTGAACACTGTGGTACTGAACGTCAACACCGGCTGTAACCTGAGCTGCACCTATTGCTACAAGGAAGACTTGGACAAGCCTTCGGCGGGCAAGAAAATGAGCACTGCCACCGCCGAGGCCTCGGTGGAAATGCTGCTCAAGGAGTCACCCGATGAAACCCGCTACAGCGTGGTGTTCTTCGGCGGCGAGCCGCTGTCCAATCGGCCTCTGATCGAGCACATGGTCGCCTACTGCGAGCAGCGTTTCGCCGAGGCTGGCAAAGAGGTGGAGTTCATCATGACCACCAATGCCACGCTGCTCACCGAAGAGATCGTCGACTGGCTCAACGCCCACCGCTTCGGCTTGTCGATCAGCATCGACGGGCCGAAGACCGTGCACGACCGCAATCGCATCACCGTTGGCGGGCAGGGCACCTATGACGTGGTGCGGCGCAAAGCCGACATGCTGCTCTCGCGCTACACCAGCCGCCCGGTCGGCGCGCGGGTGACGCTGACCCGGGGCATCACCGACGTCGAGACCATCTGGAATCACCTGTTCAACGAGATGGGCTTTGCCGAGGTGGGCTTTGCCCCGGTCACCTCTGGCGACATGGCCGACTTCAACCTGACTGGCGAGGAACTGGTGCAGGTGTTCGCCAACATGAAAGCGCTCGGTCGGCGCTATCTTGAGGCTGCCCTGGAACACCGCAGTATTGGCTTTTCCAACCTGCACCAGCTGATCACCGACATCCATGAAGGCCACAAGAAGGCGCTGCCGTGTGGCGCCGGGCTGAAGATGCTGGCGGTCGATCACCAGGGAGAGTTGAACCTCTGCCACCGCTTCACCGGCTCCAGCCTGCCGACCTTCGGCAATGTCCATCAGGGCGTCAAACAGGCGCAGCTTAACGATTTCCTGTCCCAGCGCCTGGACCGCAGCAACACCGGCTGCGACGACTGCCGGATCCGTAACCTGTGCTCGGGCGGCTGCTACCACGAGAGCTACGCACGCTACGGCGACCCGACCCATCCGACCTATCACTACTGCGAACTGATGCGCGACTGGGTCGACTTTGGCATCGAAGTCTACAGCCGCATCATGGCCGTCAACCCGGCTTTCATCGATCGCTACATCACTCCGCGCAAGGCACATTGATATGAAGCACTTGAAGGCAATGAACAACAAGGCGCGCATCCTTGAACAAGCCGCCGCCGAGGACCGGGTCGAAGAAGTCATGGCCATGAGCGCGGTAGCCGGTTGCACCGCGACCACCGACCCGGGGTGGGAGGTCGACGCCTTTGGCGGCGTCAGCTCGCTATGCCAGCCGATGGAAGCCGACTTGTATGGCTGCTCCGACCCTTGCTGGTGGCCGGCCCAGGTGCCGGACATGATGAGCACCTACCAGGACTGGAACGCCCAGGCGAGCAACTCGCAGGACGACTGGCGCAACCTTGGCACCGTATTCCCGAAAGACAAGTGACCGGCCCGACAAGAACGACAAGGGGAAACCGCATGAAACCTGGATTCTGCGCGCAGCTCGCGCTCACCGTCGCCGCCTGTGCCGGCGCTTGGACTTCGGCGCAGGCCGCTGAAGCCGGCGCTGCGCTGACGCCTGGCCACGAGTACATGATCGTCACCAACTATCCGAACAACCTGCACGTGGTGGATGTGGCCAACGACAGCGTATTCAAGTCGTGCCGCATGCCGGACGCGTTCGGCCCGGGCACCGCGATGATGGCGCCGGACAACCGCACCGCCTATGTGCTGAACAACCACTTTGCCGATATCTACGGCATTGACCTGGACAGCTGCAACACCGTTTTCCACGCCAACTTGTCCAGCGTCCCTGGCGAAATCGGCAAGGCCATGTACTCGTTCGCCATCAGCCCGGACGGCAAGGAGGTCTATGCCACGGTCAACCCAAGCCAGCGACTGAACGATCATTACGTGGTCAAACCGCCGCGCCTGGAAGTGTTCAATACCGCCGACGGCCTCAACGCCAAGCCGGTCCGCAGCTTCCCCATGCCGCGCCAGGTGTACCTGATGCGCGCCGCCGACGATGGCAGCCTGTTCGTCGCCGGCCCCGACATCTACAAGCTGGATGTCAGCAATGGCAAGTACGAGGTGGCGTTGCCGCTACGTAACTGGAACCGCCCCGGCTACAGCGCCCCGGACGTGCTGTACTTCTGGCCGCACCAGAGCGCACGGCACGAGTTCTCGATGCTCTACACCATCGCCAAGTTCAAGGACGACAAGCAAGACCCCGCCACCGCCGATTTGTTGTATGGCTACCTGAGCGTGGACCTCAAGACCGGCAAGACCCACACCCAGGAATTTGCCGACCTGACCGAGCTGTACTTCACTGGACTGCGTTCGCCGAAAGATCCCAACCAGATGTATGGCGTGCTCAATCGGCTGGCGCGCTACGACATCAAGGAGCGCAAGCTGATCAAGGCGGCGAATCTGGACCACACTTATTACTGTGTGGCGTTCAACCGCAGCGGCAGCAAGCTGTACCTGGGCGGGACATTCAACGATCTGGCAGTGTTCGATCCCGATACGCTGGAGAAAGTCGGCAACATCAAGCTGCCGGGTGGCGACATGTCGACCACCACGCCGCAGGTGTTCGTCAGGTAGTTGTGGGTTGTTTGCGCCTTCCCCAGCGCGGGGCAAGCCCGCTCCCACGCGGCTGGTATCTTGGCTACGTGGGAGCGGGCTTGCCCCGCGATAAGGCCCGCACCGACACCCTAAAAATAACAAGAGATCACCATGACCCAGCCCAGCTATACCCAAGGCCAACAAGACAAACCGCTGCTCAGCCAGTGCATCGGCGACGCCTTCGACAGCACCGTGGCCCGCTTCCCTGAGCGCGAGGCGCTGGTGGTGCGTCATCAAGGCCTGCGCTACACCTGGCGCCAATTGGCCGCAGCGGTCGATCAACACGCCCGCGCGCTGATTGCCTTGGGCGTGCAAGTGGGCGATCGGTTGGGCATCTGGGCGCCTAATTGCGCCGAATGGTGTATCACCCAGTTCGCCAGTGCCAAGGTTGGCGCGATCCTGGTCAACATCAACCCGGCCTATCGCAGCAGCGAGCTGGACTACGCCCTGAGCCAATCGGGCTGTCGCTGGGTGATCTGCGCCGATGCGTTCAAGACCTCTGATTATCACGCCATGCTGCTCAGCCTGGTCCCGGGCCTGGGCAAAGGCCTGCCCGGTGAACTGAGCTGCGAACGCCTGCCCGAACTGCGGGGTGTGGTCAGCCTGGCCGCCCATCCGCCGGGCGGGTTTCTCGCCTGGCCTGATCTGCAGGCCAAGGCTGTCGACACCAGCCCTGAGACCCTGGCCGCGCGCCAAGCGCAACTGCGCCCCAGCGACCCGATCAACATCCAGTACACCTCAGGTACTACCGGCTTCCCTAAAGGCGCCACGCTCAGCCATCACAACATCCTCAACAACGGGTACATGGTGGGTGAGAGCCTGGGCTTGACCGAGCACGACCGCATGGTCGTGCCGGTGCCGCTGTACCACTGCTTTGGCATGGTCATGGCCAACCTCGGTTGCATGACCCACGCCAGCACCCTGATCTACCCCAGTGATGCCTTCGACCCCCTGGCCACTTTGCGTGCTGTGGCCGAGGAGAAAGCCACAGCGCTGTATGGCGTGCCGACCATGTTCATCGCCGAGCTGGATCACCCACAGCGTAGCGAGTTCGACTTGTCCAGCTTGCGGACCGGGATCATGGCTGGCGCTACCTGCCCGATCGAGTTGATGCGCCGGGTGATCGACGAAATGCACATGGCCCAGGTGCAGATTGCCTATGGCATGACCGAGACCAGCCCGGTGTCGTTGCAAACGGGCGCCGATGATGACCTGGAGCGCCGCGTGACCAGCGTGGGGCGCACTCAGCCGCAGCTGGAGAGCAAGATCATCGATGCCCAGGGCAATACCGTTGCGTGTGGGGAAATTGGCGAGCTGTGTACCCGTGGCTATAGCGTGATGCTGGGGTACTGGAACAACCCCAAGGCCACTGCCGAGAGCATCGATGGCGATGGCTGGATGCACACTGGCGATCTGGCGGTGATGGATGAGGCTGGCTACGTGCGGATCGTCGGGCGAAGCAAGGACATGATCATTCGCGGCGGCGAGAACATCTATCCGCGGGAGCTGGAGGAGTTTTTCTTCACTCATCCGGCGGTGGCTGATGTGCAGGTGATTGGTATTCCTTGTAGCCGCTATGGCGAGGAGATTGTCGCCTGGGTGCGTTTGCATCCTGGGCATTCGGTGGGTGAGGACGCGCTGCGGGAGTGGGCTAGGGCGCGGATTGCGCATTTCAAGGTGCCGCGGTATTTCCGCTTTGTGGATGAGTTTCCGATGACGGTGACGGGGAAGGTGCAGAAGTTCAGGATGCGTGAGATTAGTATCGAGGGGTTGGTTGGGGGTAAGTCTGGGTAAATGGGAGCTTGGGAGCTTGGGCATTTGGGCTGGGGCTTATCCATTTAATGGGGTGACTTTACTGGCCCCTTCCGCCTTTACGGCGGCTTACTTTTCTCTTGGGAAAAGTAAGCAAAACCGCTCGCTCCTACATACGGCCCTACGCTGCGCTTCGGGTCCCTTCGCGCCGGCGCCTTCCGGGCCCGCGCGGCCTACGATTTGCTGCGCAAATCTACATCTCGCGCCTTCGGCTGCGCCGAAGGATGCTGGCGCACCTGGCCCTCCAGGCACCTCTGCTCAGCCTCCTGAAGTCGCGAATCTGCGGCGCCTGCAATTATGCGCACGAAGATCAAGAGCAGGCGAATCGCTGCGCTCTCGCCAAAGCCAAAGCTTGAATTGTTCTTTTGTGTTGTTTGTTCCGGCCTCATCGCGGGGCAAGCCCGCTCCCACGTGACTCGTGGGAGCGGGCTTGCCCCGCGATGGCGTCCGACTATCCACCACACCTGTCACTATCGACAGATAACGCCAGCTCAGGCGCCGCCATCACCCATGGATAAACCCAATCTGCCTGCACAAAACGGATAACACTCTGCACGAAGCGGATATTGCGTAACACCCCCGCCACATAACCTGACCTGGCCTGAAACAATAACAATTGGAGACCCTGGCCATGTCCCTGGGATTCGACTACCTCAATGCCATGCTCGAGGACGACCGGGAATCGGGCGTCTACCGCTGCAAGCGGGAGATGTTCACCGACCCGCGCCTATTTGACCTGGAGATGAAACACATCTTCGAAGGCAACTGGATCTACCTGGCCCACGAAAGCCAGATCCCCGAAAAAAATGACTTCCTGTCCCTGACCATGGGCCGTCAGCCGATCTTCATTGCACGCAACAAGGACGGCGAACTCAATGCCTTCCTCAACGCCTGCAGCCACCGTGGCGCCATGCTCTGCCGGCACAAGCGCGGCAACCGGTCCAGCTACACCTGCCCATTCCATGGCTGGACCTTCAACAACAGCGGCAAACTGCTCAAGGTCAAAGACCCAAGCAACGCCGGCTACCCCGACAGCTTCAACTGCGACGGCTCCCACGACCTGACCAAGGTCGCGCGCTTCGAGTCCTATCGTGGCTTCTTGTTCGGCAGCCTCAATGCCGAGGTCAAGCCGCTGGTCGAGCACCTGGGCGAGTCGGCCAAGATCATCGACATGATCGTCGACCAGTCGCCAGAAGGTCTGGAAGTGCTGCGCGGCTCCAGCTCCTACATCTACGAGGGCAACTGGAAGCTCACCGCCGAGAACGGCGCCGATGGCTACCACGTCAGCTCCGTGCACTGGAACTATGCCGCCACCCAGAGCCAGCGCAAACAACGCGAAAGCGGTGACGAGATCAAGACCATGAGCGCCGGCGCCTGGGCCAAGCAGGGCGGGGGCTTCTACTCGTTCGACCACGGCCATCTGCTGCTCTGGACCCGCTGGGCCAACCCTGAAGATCGCCCGGCCTATGAGCGCCGCGAGCAACTGGCGGCGGACTTCGGCCAGGCCCGCGCCGACTGGATGATCGAGAATTCGCGCAACCTGTGCCTGTACCCCAACGTCTATCTGATGGACCAGTTCAGCTCGCAGATCCGCATCGCCCGGCCGATTTCGGTGAACAAGACCGAGATCACCATCTACTGCATCGCCCCCAAGGGCGAGAGCCGCGAGGCCCGGGCCAAGCGTATCCGCCAGTACGAAGACTTCTTCAACGTCAGTGGCATGGCCACCCCGGATGACCTGGAAGAGTTCCGCTCGTGCCAGACCGGCTACGGCGGCGGCACCGGCTGGAACGACATGTCCCGCGGTGCCATGCACTGGGTCGAGGGCGCCGACGAGGCGGCTCAGGAAATCCAGCTGCAACCGCTGCTGTCGGGGGTGCGCACCGAGGATGAAGGGCTGTTCGTGCTGCAGCACAAGTACTGGCAAGAAACCATGCTCAAGGCCCTTGAGCAGGAACCACAGCTGATTCCCGTGGAGGCCGTGCGATGAGCGATCTCTATGACAGCGTGCGCGATTTTCTCTACCGCGAGGCGCGCTACCTGGATGATGCCCAGTGGGATCAGTGGCTGGAGCTGTACGCCGCCGACGCGACCTTCTGGATGCCATCCTGGGACGACAACGACCAGCTCACCGAGGATCCGCAGAGCGAGATCTCGCTGATCTGGTACGGCAATCGCGGTGGCCTGGAAGACCGCGTGTTCCGTATCAAGACCGAGCGCTCCAGCGCCACCGTGCCGGACACACGCACCTCCCACAACATCAGCAATATCGAGATCGTCGAACGCAGCGAAGAGCAGTGCCTGGTGCGCTTCAACTGGCACACCTTGAGTTTTCGCTACAAGACCACCGACAGCTACTTTGGCAGCAGCTTCTACACCCTCGATCTGCGCGGCGAGCAGCCGCAGATTCTGGCCAAGAAAGTGGTGCTGAAGAACGACTACGTTCGCCAGGTCATCGACATCTACCACATCTGACTTCAGGTCTTGGCGAGTGCCGTTCGGGGCGCCCTCTGGCGCGCCGCGGCCAGGCTCGCCTGCGAGGTGCACCATGAGCTTCCAGATCGCACTGAATTTCGAAGACGGGGTTACCCGTTTCATCCAGGCCGATGGCCAGGAAACCGTTGCCGATGCCGCCTACCGCCAAGGCATCAACATCCCGCTGGACTGCCGCGACGGCGCCTGCGGCACCTGTAAGTGTCAAGCTGAGTCCGGCCGCTATGACCTGGGTGACAACTTCATCGAGGATGCCTTGAGCGAGGAAGAAATCGCCCAGGGTTACGTGCTCACCTGCCAGATGCGCGCCGAGTCCGATTGCGTCGTGCGCATCCCGGCTTCCTCGCAGCTGTGCAAGACCGAGCAGGCCAGTTTCGAGGCGGCCATCAGCGATGTGCGGCAGTTGTCCGAAAGCACCATCGCCTTGTCGATCAAGGGCGAGTCGCTGAGCAGCCTGGCGTTTCTGCCGGGGCAATACGTCAATCTGAAGGTGCCGGGTAGCGAGCAGAGCCGCGCCTATTCATTCAGCTCATTGCCCAAGGATGGCGAGGTCAGCTTCCTGATTCGCAACGTGCCGGGCGGGCTGATGAGCAGTTTTCTCACCAGCCTTGCCAAGACCGGCGACAGCATGACCCTGGCCGGCCCGTTGGGCAGCTTTTACCTGCGCGCGATCCACCGGCCACTGTTGCTGCTGGCCGGCGGCACGGGCCTGGCGCCGTTCACGGCGATGCTGGAGAAGATCGCCGAGGCCGGCAGCGAGCACCCGCTGCACCTGATCTACGGCGTGACCAACGACTTCGACCTGGTCGAGTTGGACCGCTTGCAGGCGTTTGCTGCGCGCATCCCCAACTTCACCTTCAGCGCCTGTGTGGCCAACCCGGACAGCCAGTATCCACACAAGGGCTACGTGACCCAGCACATCGAACCGGGCCACCTCAACCGAGGTGATGTGGACGTGTACCTGTGCGGCCCACCGCCGATGGTCGAGGCGGTCAGCCAGTACATCCGCGAGCAGGGCATTACCCCGGCCAACTTCTACTACGAGAAGTTCGCAGCAGCAGCCTGAACCTTTGTTGGGGCCGCCCGCATCGTGCGGGTGCTGGCGGCCTCTTTTTTATTACCTGAAGCACACAGTGGGTGATGGCGTGGCAGCGGGCTTGCCCGGCGATAGCGAACGGACATGCGCCGGCGATGGCCTGGCAGATCCAATCGCCGGGCAAGCCCGCTGCCGCGACCGCACCAACAAGGAGGCAACGATGAACGCTAGATTCCAAGGCAAGGTCGCCCTGGTCACCGGCGCCGCCCAAGGCATCGGCCGTGGCGTGTGCTGGCGGCTCAAGGCCGAGGGCGCGCAGGTCATTGCAGTGGACCGTTCGGAATGGGTCCATGAGTTGGCCGGGGAGGGCATGCTGACCCTCACCGCCGACCTTGAACAACACAGCGAGTGCGCCCGGGTCATGGCCCAGGCGGTCGAGACCTTCGGCCGCCTCGACATCCTGGTCAACAACGTCGGCGGCACCATTTGGGCCAAGCCGTTCGAACACTATGAGGTCGAGCAGATCGAGGCCGAGGTCCGCCGCTCGCTGTTCCCCACCCTGTGGTGCTGCCACGCCGCGCTGCCGTACATGCTCGAACGCAACAGCGGCGCCATCGTCAACGTGTCATCGATTGCCACCCGGGGAGTCAATCGCGTGCCGTATGGCGCGGCCAAGGGTGGCGTCAACGCCCTCACCGCATGCCTGGCCTTCGAGACCGCAGGCCGGGGCATCCGGGTCAACGCCACCGCGCCCGGCGGCACCGAGGCCCCGCCGCGCCGGGTGCCGCGCAATGACGCCGAGCAGAGCGAGCAAGACAAGACCTGGTACCAGCAGATCGTCACCCAGACCCTCGACAGCAGCCTGATGAAACGCTACGGCAGCATCGATGAGCAGGTCAGCGCGATCCTCTTCCTCGCCTCCGATGAAGCCTCCTATATCACCGGCGTAACCCTGCCGGTGGGGGGCGGCGATCTCGGCTGATTGCCTGCCCGGCAAGGTTCACCTCACACAACAAAAACAACAGAGACAGATGCCATGCGAACTATTGACGTCCACCCGATCATCGATAATGCCCGCTTCACGCCGTTTCACTGGATGGTCATGGCCTGGTGCGGCCTGCTGCTGATCTTCGACGGCTATGACCTGTTCATCTACGGCGTGGTACTGCCGGTGATCATGAAGGAGTGGGGCCTGACGCCCCTGCAAGCCGGTGCGCTGGGCAGCTATGCGCTGTTCGGCATGATGTTCGGCGCCTTGGTCTTCGGCAGCCTGGCCGACCGCATCGGACGCAAGAAGGGCATCGCCATCTGTTTCGCCTTGTTTTCCGGCGCGACCATTGTCAATGGTTTTGCCAGCAGCCCAAGCGAGTTCGGCATCTACCGCTTTATCGCCGGGCTTGGCTGCGGCGGCTTGATGCCCAATGCCGTGGCGCTGATGAATGAATACGCGCCCAAACGCCTGCGCAGCACCCTGGTGGCGATCATGTTCAGCGGCTATTCGCTGGGCGGCATGCTCTCGGCCGGGGTAGGGATCTTCTTGCTGCCGCGGTTTGGCTGGGAGTCGATGTTCTTCGCCGCTGCGCTGCCCTTGCTGCTGTTGCCGCTGATTCTCTACTACCTGCCCGAGTCGATTGGTTTTCTGGTTCGTCAGGGCCGCACCGAAGAGGCGCGCACGCTGCTCAAACGCCTGGACCCAGAGTGTGAGGTGCAGGCAGATGATCAATTGCAGGCCAACGATCGCAAAGGCAAGGGCGCCTCGGTGCTGGAGCTGTTTCGCGACGGCCTGGCGGTACGCACCCTGGCCCTGTGGCTGGCGTTCTTCTGCTGCTTGCTGATGGTCTATGCGCTCAGCTCCTGGTTGCCGAAATTGATGGCCAACGCCGGCTACAGCCTGGGTTCGAGCCTGTCGTTCCTGCTGGCGTTGAACTTTGGCGGCATGGCTGGGGCGATTCTCGGCGGCTGGCTGGGCGATCGTTACAACCTGGTCAAGGTCAAGGTCGCGTTCTTCATCGCGGCGGCCGTGTCGATCAGCCTGCTAGGGGTCAACAGCCCGATGCCGGTGCTGTACCTGCTGATCTTCATCGCCGGCGCCACCACCATCGGCACGCAAATTCTGCTGTATGCCGGCGCTGCGCAATTGTACGGCCTGTCGGTGCGTTCCACCGGCCTTGGCTGGGCCTCGGGCATTGGCCGCAATGGCGCCATCGTCGGCCCGCTGCTGGGCGGTGCGCTGATGGGCATCAACCTGCCGCTGCAACTTAATTTCATCGCCTTTGCCATCCCCGGCGCGATTGCCGCGCTGGCCATGGCCGTGCACCTGGCCAGCAGCCGGCGCCACGGCCTGGCCACGGCGGCCCAGGCGTGACCCTGTGACTTTAGCCAACTGGAGGCCTTGCATGACAAGCCCGACTATCGAACGGCTGGAGGCGATTATCGTCGACCTGCCGACCATCCGCCCGCACAAGCTGGCCATGCACACCATGCAGCAGCAGACCCTGGTGGTGCTGCGCCTGCGTTGCAGCGACGGCGTCGAGGGCATCGGCGAGGCCACCACCATTGGCGGCCTGGCCTACGGCTACGAAAGCCCGGAAGGGATCAAGGCCAACATCGATGCGCACCTGGCGCCAGCGTTGATCGGCCTGGCGGCGGACAACATCAATGCTGCGATGCTCAAGCTGGACAAGTTGGCCAAGGGCAACACCTTCGCCAAGTGCGGGATCGAAAGCGCACTGCTCGATGCCCAGGGCAAGCGCCTGGGCCTGGCCGTCAGTGAGCTGCTCGGCGGCCGCGTGCGCGACAGCCTGGAAGTGGCCTGGACCTTGGCCAGCGGTGATACCAGCCGTGACATCGCTGAGGCTGAGCACATGCTGGACATTCGCCGGCATCGCCTGTTCAAGCTGAAGATCGGCGCCAACCCGCTGGAGCAGGACCTCAAGCACGTGGTGGCGATCAAGCGCGAGCTGGGCGAGCGCGCCAGCGTACGCGTCGACGTCAATCAGTATTGGGACGAGTCGCAAGCCATCCGCGCCTGCCAGGTGCTGGGCGACAACGGCATCGACCTGATCGAACAGCCGATCTCGCGCATCAACCGTGGCGGGCAGATCCGCCTGAACCAACGCAGCCCGGCGCCGATCATGGCCGATGAGTCGATCGAAAGCGTCGAGGATGCCTTCAGCCTCGCCGCCGACGGCGCCGCCAGCATCTTCGCCCTGAAGATCGCCAAGAACGGCGGCCCCCGTGCCGTGCTGCGCACCGCGCAGATCGCCGAGGCGGCCGGCATCGCCCTGTACGGCGGAACCATGCTCGAAGGTGCCATCGGCACCCTGGCCTCGGCCCACGCCTTCCTCACCCTGCGCCAGCTGACCTGGGGCACCGAGCTGTTCGGCCCGCTGCTGCTGACCGAGGACATCGTCACCGAGCCGCCGCGCTACCACGACTTCCAGCTGCACGTGCCACGCAGCCCGGGCCTGGGCCTGAACCTGGATGAAGCGCGCCTGACGCGCTTCGCCCGCCGCTGAACCTGACTTGATCGAAGGAGAACTGCCCATGCTGTTCCACGTGAAGATGACCGTGAAACTGCCGCCCGATATGGCCCCGGCCAAAGCCGCCCAGCTCAAGGCCGACGAGAAGGAGCTGGCCCAGCGCCTGCAACGCGACGGCACCTGGCGCCACCTGTGGCGCATCGCCGGGCATTACGCCAACTACAGCGTGTTCGATGTGCCCAGTGTCGAGGCGTTGCACGACACGCTGATGCAGCTGCCGCTGTTCCCCTACATGGACATCGAGGTCAACGGCCTGTGTCGCCACCCCTCGTCGGTGCATGCCGACGACCGCTGATTTCCACCGACTCGCACAAGAACAACAGAGGTACGCAATCATGACCGTGAAGATTTCCCACACTGCTGACATCCAGAAGTTCTTCGAGCAGGCTGCCGGTTTTACCAATGACCAAGGCAGCCCGCGCCTCAAGCGCATCATCCAGCGCGTGCTGCACGACAGCGCCAAGCTGATCGAGGACCTGCAGATCAGCGAAGACGAGTTCTGGCAGGCCGTCGACTACCTCAATCGGCTGGGCGGGCGCGGTGAAGCCGGGCTGCTGGTGGCGGGGCTGGGCCTGGAGCACTTCCTCGACCTGCTGCAAGACGCCAAGGACGCCGAGGCTGGCCTCACCGGCGGCACTCCACGGACCATTGAAGGCCCGTTGTATGTGGCCGGTGCGCCGCTTGCCGAAGGCCAGGTGCGCATGGATGACGGCAGCGAGGAGGGCGTGGCCACGGTGATGTTCCTCGAAGGCCAGGTGCTCGACCCCAACGGCCAGCCGCTGGCCGGGGCTACGGTTGACCTGTGGCATGCCAATACCCGTGGCACCTATTCGTTCTTCGATCAGAGCCAGTCCGAGTACAACCTGCGCCGACGCATCGTCACGGACGCTGAAGGGCGCTACCGCGCGCGTTCCATCGTGCCCTCCGGCTATGGTTGCGATCCGCAGGGGCCGACCCAGGAGTGCCTGGATCTGCTGGGGCGGCACGGCCAGCGTCCGGCGCATGTGCACTTCTTCATCTCGGCGCCTGGCCACCGGCACCTGACCACCCAGATCAACCTGGCCGGGGACAAGTACCTGTGGGACGACTTCGCCTATGCCACCCGTGATGGGCTGGTCGGTGAGGTCGAGTTCCGCGAGGACGGCGCACGGGGTGTGGCCGGGCGCTATGCCGAGCTCAAGTTCGACTTCCAGCTGCAAAAGGCCCCGGACAGTGACGCCGAACAGCGCAGTGGCCGGCCGCGGGCGTTGCAGCAGGCCTAAGGGGCAATCGCGGGGCAAGCCCGCTCCCACGCCGGCCTGCTTGCAGCCAAGCCCGTTTGCGTGGGAGCAGATTGGCGTGGGAGCGGGCTTGCCCCGCGATCAAGGGCGTAGCCCTTGCCCCCTCTACAAAAACCAGAGCCGGTCACCCAGGCCGGCCGATGGCTCCCACGCCGATGTGTGGCAGCAGATTGGCGTGGGAGCGGGCTTGCCCCGCGATCAAGGGCGTAGCCCTTGCATCCCTATACAAAAACAAGAGCCAGCCACCAGGCCGGCCCGATGTCTTGCCAGAGGTCACATGAAAGACCTGTTCAAGGATTGCTCACTGTCTGCCATCGTTGCTGGCCTGATCGCGACGATGATCTCCTATGCCGGCCCGCTGGTGATCATCTTCCATGCCGCCGAGGCCGCCGACTTGACCCACGCCCAGTTGTCTTCCTGGGTCTGGGCGGTGTCCATGGGCAGCGCCGTGCTCGGTGCGCTACTCAGCCTGCGCTATCGCGTGCCCGTGGTCATCGCCTGGTCGATCCCAGGCTCGGCACTGCTGGTCACCGCCTTGCCACAGCTTGGCCTGGAGCAGGCCATCGGCGCCTACCTGCTCGCCAACCTGATCCTGCTGCTGATCGGTGTCAGTGGCGCTTTCGACCGGCTGATCGCGCGTCTGCCCGGCTCGATTGCCGCCGGCATGCAGGCCGGTATCCTGTTCAGTTTCGGCATCGAAGTATTCCGCGCCTTGCCGGTACAGCCCGCATTGGTCCTGGCGATGTTCGTCACGTACCTGCTGATGCGCCGGCTGCAACCACGCTACGCCGTGGCCGCTGTGCTGTGCGTCGGCGCCGCGGTCACGCTATTGAGCGGCCAACTGCGCAGTGAAGCGCTGGTGCTCGAGTTGGCCTCGCCGCAATTCATCACGCCGCACTTCAGTTTGTCTGCCCTGTTCAGCCTGGCGGTGCCGATGGTGCTGGTGGCCTTGACCGGGCAGTTCATGCCGGGCATGGCCGTGCTGCGTAACGCCGGCTACCCGACGCCGGCCAGCCCCCTGATCACGGCCAGCGCAGTGGGCGGGCTTGTGCTTGCCCCATTCGCGTGCCACGGGCTCAACCTGGCGGCCGTCCCCGCCAGCCTGTGCACCGGCCGCGAAGCGCACGAAAACCCGCGCCGGCGCTATATCGCGGCGCTTTCGGGCAGCGCCCTGTACCTGCTGCTGGGCATTGCCGGGGCGACCCTGATGTCGTTGTTCGCCGCATTCCCCGCCGCCTTGATCGCCGCTCTGGCCGGGCTTGCCCTGTACGGCGCGATCAGCGAAGCCCTGGCGCGCAGCCTGGCCGAGCCGCAGGAGCGTGATGCTGGGCTGTTTACCTTCTTGGTAACGGCATCCGGGGTGTCGTTCCTCGGTTTGTCGGCGGCGTTCTGGGGGCTGCTGTTCGGCCTTGGCGCCCATGCGCTGCTGGCGATTGGCCGGCCACGACAACCTGGCGCGGCCCTGCGCCGTAGCCCCTGAAAGGAGCCTGTGCACGCACAACCCCGTAATTGCAGCGCTTTACCCATAACAACAAGATCATAGAGAGCTTCGCAATGAACCATACCCCTTGTGTCGCCCTGGGCATCAGCTTGCTCAGCCAACCACTGCTGGCCGCTGAAGGCGGATTTTTCGAAGACGCCAAGGCCAGCCTCAGCGCCCGCAATTACTATTTCAGCCGGGATTTCTCCGATATCGTCGGCGCCAACCCGCAATCCAAGGCCGAGGAATGGGCCCAAGGCTTTATCCTCGACTTCAAATCAGGCTACACCCCAGGCCCGGTAGGTTTTGGGGTGGACGCCTTGGGCTTGCTCGGCATCCGCCTGGACAGCAGCCCCGACCGGGTCAACACCGGCCTGTTGCCGGTGCATGGCGATGGCCGTGCGGCGGGGGAGTACAGCCGCCTGGCACCGACCTTCAAGGCCCGCGTCTCGAAAACCGAGCTGCGTGTCGGTGAATTGCAACCCAACCTGCCAGTGCTGACCTTCAGCGATATCCGCTTGCTGCCGCCGACCTACCAGGGCGTGAGCCTCAACTCTGCCGAACTCGCTGGCCTGACCTTGCAGGCAGGGCATCTGTCGTCCACTCACCTGCGCAACGAAGGCGGTGACGACAAGCTCAATGCCATGCTCGGCCATGTGCCGATGCGTCAGGCCGCCAGCGACGCCTTCAACTACCTGGGCGGCGACTATGCCTTCAATGCCAACCAGACCTCCGCCAGCCTCTGGTATGGCCAGTTGCAGGACATCTACCAGCAGGGCTTCGTCGGCCTCAAGCACAACACGCCCGTGGGCGACTGGCTGCTCAGCGCCAACCTGGGTTACTTCACCGCCCGCGAGGACGGCGACGCCTTGCTCGGCCGGATCGATAACCAGGCGTTTTTCTCGCTGCTGACGGCCAAGCATGGCGGGCATAGTTTCCACGTCGGCTATCAGGGCATCTATGGCGACAGCCCATTCCCACGGGTGTTCGCCAACATCACCCCGCTGGGCAACGAGGTGCCCACCTACGAGTTCGCCTACACCGATGAACGCTCCTACCAACTGCGCTACGACTACAACTTCGCCGCCATGGGCATTCCGGGGTTGACCGCGACCGTGCGCTACATCACCGGTAACAATGTCGATACCGGCCTGGGCTATGAGGGCAAGGACCGCGAACGCGACCTGGACATTGGTTACGCGGTACAAAGCGGCGTGCTCAAGGGCCTGGGGATCCGCGTGCGCAACGCCATGGCGCGGTCCAACTATCGCAGCGATATCGACGAGAATCGGCTGATCCTGGTGTACACCTGGCAGTTGTTCTGAAGTGTTCAACGCTCGGCGTGGACGCCGATTGCATTTGCACTGTCGAACAGGATGCAGGTAGGTTGCCCAAACCACCTACTTGAGATCGTTTCCTTGGACTCAATCACCCAAGCCGTGCTCGGCGCCGCGCTGCAGGGCAGCGTGCTCGGCCGCATCCAGGGCCGGCGCTCGCTGCTTTATGGCGCCGCCCTGGGCACCTTGCCTGACCTGGATGTGATCATCCGCTACGCCGACCCGGTGTCGCAGATGACCTACCACCGGGGCTTTTCCCATTCCGTGTTCGTCCTCACCGGCCTCGCACTACTGCTGGCCTGGCTGGTGAGTTGGCTTGGCCAGCGCTACTGGCCGCAAAAAGGCTATCGCTGGCCACGGTTGTTCCTGGCGTTCTGGCTGGTACTGATCACCCACCCCGTGCTCGACGCCTTCACCGTGTATGGCACCCAGCTGTTCTGGCCGCTGCATTTCACCCCCGAAAGCTGGGCGGCGGTGTTCATCATCGACCCGGTCTACACCTTGCCATTGTTGGCAGTGGTGCTGATCGCCGGGTTCAAGGGCTTGCAGGGCAGGGCAACTACACTGCTCACGGCTACGCTGCTGTTGACTACCGCCTACCTGGGCTTGGGCCTGGCCAGTCGCATGGCCGCAGAGGCGCGCTTTCAGGCCGCACTGGACCAGCAGGGCATCGCCGTAAGCGAGGTGCGTGCAGTGCCTATCGCGTTCAACAGCCTGGTCTGGCGGGTAATGGCCAAGACCGCGGACGGCCATTACTACGAAGGCGTCAGCAGCGCGTTCGATCGCCAGCCCCCGGAAATGCTCCGCCAGTCGCTCAACCTGGAAGCGGCCAAGCCCCTGCAAGGCGCCCCCTTGCACGAGCGCCTGCGCTGGTTCACCGGCGACTGGTTGCGCTATGACGTGGTTGGCGATGCGCTGGTGGTGACCGATTTGCGCATGGGTATCCCGGGCAACTACACCTTCCGCTTCCAGATGGCCCGCCGCGATGGGCACGGGCAGTGGATCGTCGGCACGCCGTCGGCGTGGTCGGGCACGGCGCCCAATTCGATGTTCAATGGGCATGACCTGGCGCTGATCTGGCGACGCATCTTCGATCAGCAGCCACCGCTGCCGCTGGCGGCCTGGACCGCCAAGTACCTGGGCCATGCCGCAGCGCCCGAGCCTGGCCGCTGAGCATGCGCTCGGCCGGGTTGGACCTGGTCAAGTGGCTGGCGATCTTGACCATGGTCGCCGACCACCTGCGTTACCTGTGGCCGCAGGCTGACGGCCTGTTCATCGTTGGCCGGCTGGCGTTTCCGTTGTTTGCACTGGCCTTGGCCATCAACGTTGGGCGCAGCCATCCGCTTGCCTGGCCGAGCGCCACAAGTGCCCGGTATCTGGGTTGGTTGCTGGTGTTCTTGGTAGTTTCCGAGGCGCCGTACCGGTGGCTGGACAACGGCTCGACGACGTTCAACGTGATCCCTACGCTGACCCTAGGCCTGCTGGTCGCCTGGGGCGTACATCACCGCCCATCGGCAGCGCGTTGGCTTGCGGCAGGCGCGGCACTGTTCGCCGCTGTATACAGCGATCAGCTGATGTATGGCCTGCCGGGCGTATTACTGCCGGCTGCGGTCGTCGTTGCCAGAAGCCGTAGGGGCGCAACCTGGCTGCTGCCGTGCGCCCTGGCCGTTGCTGGCAATCTGACCAACAGCTGGTTGCGCGAGCACCCGCTGTTGCCGGTTTCCGTGCTGATCATGAGCGTGGCCGCCTTGTCGATCCCGTCAGGGTATTGGTTGCTGGGCCAGGATTACAGGCGTGTGCCGCGTGTCGGCCGCTGGGGTTATCTGTTCTATCCGCTGCACCTGCTGGCGATCAAACTGTTGCAGGGGGTGCTGTGACCGTTACGCTGACGGGCCTGATCGCGGCGACCGGGTCTTGAATATGTACAACCAATGCCACCCCTACCCAGTACCCAAGTAGCATTCGAGCCAACCCCTGGCTTGCCTATCCTGCCGCCAAGGCATTCCCCTCTCTACGGAACCGAACCATGAGCGAAGGCGTCCTCAGCGCACTTTCGCGCGCCAGCAGTGCCGCCCAGGCCGCGCGCGAGCTTGCCGAGCAGTTGCTGCATGCCGAGCTGGGCTTGGTGCTGTTCTTCTGTTCGGCCGAATACGATCTGCCGGCCTTGGCTACGGCATTGCAAAAGCAGTTCGCCGAGGTGCGCCTGGTCGGCTGCACCAGCGCTGGCGAGCTCACCCCAGAGGGCTACGGGCGTGGCTGCATTACCGCGCTGGGTTTTGATCGGCGCTATTTCTCCATCGCCGCCGGCCTGGTGGAAGCCATGCCCGGTTTCAGCCTGCTGGACGCCCAGGCAATGGTGGCGCGCTTGGTCGATGAGTGCCGAGGCAACAGCCTGGCGCCGATCAAGGGGCATAGTTTTGCCCTGACCCTGTTCGATGGCCTTTCCAGCCGCGAAGAGGTGGTGCTCGCCGCCCTGGCCGCAGCGTTGGGTGATATCCCGCAATTTGGCGGTTCGGCGGGCGATGACAATCATCTGAGCCGTACCCATGTGTATTTCGACGGCGCCTTTCACAGCGGCGCGGCGGTGTTGCTGCTGGTCAATACCTGGCTTGAGTTCGAGGTGTTCAGTACCGATCACATCCAACCTCGCCAGGAGAAGCTGGTGGTCACCCGTGCCGATCGCCAGTTACGCCGGGTGTACGAACTCAACGCCGAGCCCGCCGCCCAGGAGTACGCGCAGCTGATCGGTGTGGCGCAAGCGGCGCTCGATCATCGCGTGTTCGCTGCCCACCCGCTGGCGATGCGGATCAACCACAAGCACTACGTGCGCGCCATCCAGCAGGTGCATGACGACGGTAGCCTGAGTTTCTACTGTGCGGTGGAGAATGGCATCGTCCTCACCGCCATGCGCCCGGGCCCGTTGCTGGCCAACTTGCAGGGGTTGTTTGCCGGGCTGCGGCAACGTCTTGGCCCGTTGCTGCTGACCATTGGTTGCGACTGCGTGCTGCGCCGCCTGGAGCTGGAAGGCGAGGGCGGTGTGGCCGAGGTTGGGGCGTTCTTGCGGGAGCAGCAGGTGCTGGGTTTCAACACCTATGGGGAACAGTTCAATGGCATGCACATCAACCAGACCTTCACCGGCGTTGCCATCGGACGGCCCCGCGAGCCTCTTGCCAGCTGAGCAGATCGCCCAGCTACACAAGGACAACGCCAAGCTCAGGCGGATCAACGCCGCGCTGATCGAGCGCCTCGAATCCGGCGCGGCGCGGCCCGATGATGCCTTTGCCGCCTTTCAGCACTCAGTGGTGTTGGCCGAACAGGTGCGCGAGCGCACCGATGCGCTCAATCATGCGCTGCATGAACTCAAGGCCAGCCACCTGTTGCTCAGCGAGGCTCACCAGCGCGCTGAAACCGCGCATCAGCGCCTGGTGGACGCTATCGAGAGCATCTCAGATGCCTTTGTGCTGTTCGATCCAGACTTGCGCGTGGTGTTGTTCAATCGCCGCTTCAAGGCCCTATGGGCCAATAGCCGGCTACGGGTGGCCAGCGGTATGCACCTGGTGGAGGTCAAACGCCTGATGCACAGCCTGTTGCGCGAGGAGCCGCGGGCAAGCATCGACGAGCAACCGCTGTATCGGCTGCGCAATGAGCGCTGGCTGCAGGTCAGCGAGCGGCCCACCCGCGATGGCGGGCGGGTGATGCTGTTCACCGATGTCACGCGGGTCAAGCTGCGCGAGAATCACCGCCGCGAGCAGGCCCTGGCGCACAAGTCGTACCTGCTCCAGCGCGCCGTGGACAACCTGTCGCAAGGCTTGGCCATGGTCAATGCCGAAGGCGTGCTGGAGTTGTGGAACCGCAGGTTTCTGGAGGTCAGCGGCTTGGCGCCGATTGCCAGCCACCGGCACTTTTGCGATGTGATTGCCGACAGTGAACTGGCCCTGCTGACGCCGGCCAGCCGCGATGACCATGGCCAGCCGGTCCATGAGCTGGAGCAGCGCCTGTTCGATGGGCGCATGCTGGAAATCCGCACCCATCCGTTGCCTACTGGCGGCTTCGTCAATACCTTCACCGATATCACCGAGCGCTATGCCCATGCCGAAGCGCTGCACCAGGCCTATCAGCACCTGGAGCTGCGGGTGCATGAGCGCACTGCCGAGCTGACCTGCCTCAACCAGCAACTGCTGCGCGAAATCGACCAGCGCCGGCGCATGGAAGCCAACCTGCGTGAAGCCAAGGCCGAGGCCGAGCAGGCCAACCTGTCCAAGACCAAGTTTCTCGCGGCGGTCAGCCACGACCTGCTGCAGCCGTTGAACGCTGCGCGCCTGTTCACCAGCGCCTTGCTTGAGCAACCGGGCGTGGGGCCGTTGGTGCACAACGTCAGCAATGCGCTCGATGGCGTGGAGAACCTGTTGGGCACGTTGGTGGATATCTCCAAGCTCGATGCCGGGGTGATCCGCGCCGATGTCGCCAGCTTCGCCCTGAGCGATTTGCTCGATAACCTGGCCGCCGAATACGCCACGGTGGCGGCCAGCGAAGGCTTGCGCCTGGCCTATGTACCCAGCCGTTTGCGGGTGCGCAGCGATGTCCAGTTGCTGGCGAGGATCTTGCGCAACTTGCTCAGCAATGCCATCCGCTATACGCCCAAAGGGCGGATCTTGTTGGGCTGCCGTCGGCGTGGGCGCAAGGTATCGATCGAGGTGTGGGATACCGGAATCGGCATTGCCGCCGACAAATGCGGCGAGGTGTTCCAGGAATTCAAGCGTGGCGAGGCCCAGCGCCCCGATCAGGACCGTGGCTTGGCCATCGTCGACAAGATTGCCGGCATCCTTGGCCACCCGGTGCAGTTACGCTCGCAACCCGGCAAGGGCTCGGTGTTCTCGATCGAGGTGCCGTGCTGCCGGCGCGTGCCGCGCCAGGCGCACACGCTGGTGGGGCACATGCCCATGTTGCAGTCGTTGCAGGGGGTCCGTATCTGGGTGCTGGATAATGATGCGGCCATTTGCGAGGGGATGCGCAGCCTGTTGCAGCAGTGGGGCTGCAGGGTGACCACGGCGTTGAGCGAGGAGGACTTGGCCCGGCAGGTGAATGTCGCGCGGGCGCGGGTGGAGCTGTTGATCGCCGATTATCACCTGGATCATGAGCGTACCGGGATCGAGGCGGTAGCTGCGATCAATGCGCGGCGCGATCGGTCGATTGCGGTGCTGATGATTACCGCCAACTACAGCAATGAGCTCAAGCAGCAGGTGCGTGAGCTAGGCCATACCTTGATGCACAAGCCGGTCAGGCCGATGAAGCTTAAAACGGCTATCTGTCATCTGTTGGGTGGGCAGGTATAAAGCCGGGACCGCTGCGCGTGCCATTGCAGCGGTCCCCGAGCAGCTACCGGGCAATCCGCCCACTGACGTAATGCGCCACATCATTGAACCCCGGCGTTGAGGCATGCCCCGGCGTCACCAACGTATCGATGAAGGCTTCGTCCTCTGCCGTAACCTTGACCTGCAGCGCCCCGGCATAGGTATCCCACTGGGCCTCTGTGCGTGGGCCGACGATAGCCGAGCTGACCAGCTGGTTGTTCAGTACCCAGGCAATGGCGAACTCGACCATCCCCACGCCCTTGGCCTCGGTGTAGGCCTGGATCTTGCGGGCAATGCTCAACGATTCCTGGCGCCATTCGGTTTCCATGATGCGCTTGTCCTGGCGCCCGGCGCGGCTGCCGGCATCGGGCTGCGCACCGGGAGCGTACTTGCCACTGAGCACGCCGCGCGCCAGCGGGCTGAACGGCACCACGCCCAGGCCATGGAAAGCCGCAGCCGCCAACTGCTCAGGCTCGGCCTGGCGATTGACGATGTTGTACAGCGGCTGGCTCACCACCGGCTTGGCCACGCCTAGGCGCTCGGCCACGTTGCAGATTTGCGCGATGCGCCAACCGCGGAAGTTGGAAACGCCCCAATAGCGGATCTTGCCCTGCGCCAGCAGTTCGCCAATCGCCCGGACAGTCTCCTCAAGAGGCGTCCTGTGGTCTTCGCGGTGCAAGTAGTAGATGTCCAGATAGTCAGTGCCCATCCGCGTCAGGGTCGCTTCGATGGCATTGAACAGGTGCTTGCGCGACAGCCCGCTGCGGTTGGGCAGACCTTCTGCCGGGCCGAAGCCCGCCTTGGAGGCAACGATCCAGTCCTGGCGGTGACGTGCCACCGCCTCACCGACGATCTCCTCCGAGCGCCCACCGTTGTAGACGTCGGCGGTGTCGATGAAGTTGATGCCTTGGTCCCAGGCCTTGTCGATGATGCGCAGCGAATCTTCGGTGCTGGTCTGCTCGCCGAACATCATGCTGCCCAGGGTAAGGGCGGAAACCTGCAGGCCGCTGCGGCCGAGAGGGCGGTAGATCATGCGCTGGATCCTTTTCCGGTCATCAGGGTGATCGGATTGTTTTACACACATCCCGCAGGCTTTGAAAGGGTGCTGGGCTTGACGCTTCAACTGTGGCCAAGGGCATGACACACCTGTGTCAGGTCTGCGCCAGGTGCGTCAGCGATGGCTCAGTGTGGTCGCGGGCGATCTGCTCAAGGTTCACACACCGACCGCTCTGGCGCGGCGTTTCAGGGCAATCGCGCAACGCTGGCACAGGCGTTGCTCCTGCTGTTGTCGACAGCCCTGAGCTTTCGCCAATAACAAGAAACGGAGATCCGCCGATGACCCGATCAGGCCCGCACCGCCGGCCCCTGCCCACTGCCTTGATGACCACCGCAGGCTGCGCCTTGTTCGCCCTGGCCTGCCTGAGCCCGGCCTATGCCGCCCAGGTCGACGGCCAGCGCATCATCGATGCCGACAAGGAGCCCGGCAACTGGATGAGCCACGGCCGCACCTACGATGAGCAGCGCTACAGCCCGCTGAAGAACATCACCGATGCCAACGTCAACCAACTGGGCCTGGCCTGGAGCTACAAGCTCGACCTCGATCGTGGGGTGGAAGCCACGCCCATTGTGGTCGATGGGGTGATGTACACCACTGGCCCGTTCTCGGTGGTCTACGCCTTGGATGCACGCAACGGCAAGCTGTTGTGGAAGTACGACCCGCAATCGGACCGCCACCGCGCCGGCGAAGCCTGCTGCGATGCGGTCAACCGCGGCGTGGCGGTGTGGCAGGGCAAGGTCTATGTCGGCGTGCTGGACGGGCGCCTGGAAGCGATCGATGCCAAGACCGGCAAGCGCGTCTGGTCGGTCGACACGCGCAACGACGACAAGCGCAGCTACACCATCACCGGCGCCCCGCGGGTGGTCAACGGCAAGGTGGTGATCGGCAACGGTGGCGCCGAGTTCGGCGTGCGTGGCTATGTCACCGCCTATGACGCCGAGACCGGCAAGCAGGCCTGGCGCTTCTTCACCGTGCCGGGCGACCCCAAGTTGCCGCCGGAAGACAAGGCCATGGAGATTGCCAGCAAAACCTGGCACGGCGATGCCTTCGTCGAACAGGGCGGCGGCGGTACCGCCTGGGATTCGTTTGCCTATGACCCGGAGCTGAACCTGTTGTACATCGGCGTTGGCAATGGCTCGACCTGGGACCCGAAATGGCGCAGCCAGGCCAAGGGCGACAACCTGTTCTTGTCTTCGATCGTGGCGATCAACGCCGATACCGGCGAGTACGCCTGGCACTACCAGACCACCCCCGGCGACGCCTGGGACTTCACCGCCACCCAGCACATGATCCTCGCCGAGCTGCCGATCAACGGCCAGCAGCGCAAGGTGCTGATGCAGGCCCCGAAAAACGGCTTCTTCTACGTGCTCGACCGGGCCACCGGTGAGCTGTTATCGGCCAAGAACATCGTGCCGGTGAACTGGGCCAAGGGCATCGACATGAAAACCGGCCGGCCAATCTTCGATGACCAGGCCGCCGCCTACTGGAAAGACGGCAAACGCAAGCTGGTGACGCCAGCGTTCTGGGGGGCGCATGACTGGCACCCGATGTCCTACAACCCCAACACTGGGCTGGTGTACATCCCGGCGCACATCATGTCGGCCTACTACGAGCACATCCCCGAGGCGCCCAAGCGCAACCCGTTCAAGAGCGTGTATCAGCTCGGCCTGCGTACCGGGATGATGCCTGAAGGCCCGGATGGCCTGCTGGACATGGCCAAGACCTGGTCGGGCAAGCTGATCGCCTGGGACCCGGTCAAGCAAGCGCCGGCCTGGGAAGTGCCCTACATCACCATCTTCAACGGCGGCACCCTGAGCACTGCCGGCAACCTGGTGTTCGAGGGCAGCGCCGATGGCCGGGTGATTGCCTATGCCGCCGACAGTGGCAAGAAACTCTGGGAATCGCCCGCTGCCAGCGGGGTGATGGCCGCACCCATCACCTATTCGGTGGACGGCGAACAGTACGTGACCTTCATGGCCGGCTGGGGCGGAGCGTTCTCGACCTTCGCCGGCGCGCTGTCGCTGCGTGCCGGGGTGCAGCCGTTCTCCCAGGTGTTGACCTACAAGATTGGTGGCAACGCGGTGCTGCGCGAACCACCACCCCCGGCCGACGCGCCTGAGCCGCCCGCGCTTAGCGCCGATGAGCAGACCGTGGCGGCCGGCGCTGCGCTGTATGACGGTAACTGCTCGCAGTGCCACGGCATTCACGCAGTGAGCGGCGGGGTATTGCCGGACTTGCGCAAGCTGACGCCGGAAAAACACCAGATGTTCCTCGGCATTCTCTATGGCGGCCGGGTGCCCGATGGCATGCCGTCGTTCGCCGATGCGCTCAAACCTGAGCAGGTGGAGCAGGTGCATCAATACCTGATCAAGCGCGCCCATGACCTCAAAGGCGAAGGCACTGCCTGGCAGCGCTTCAGCGCCAAGCCAAGCGCCGCTACGCCGCTGGCTGACAACAATCCCAAGGAGTGAGACGACCATGCACGACGCGATTTATCAGAACTACATCGACAACGCCTTTGTCGCCAGTGAGCAACTGATCGAGGTGTTCAACCCGGCCAATGGCCAGTTACTGGCCAGGGTGCCCGAATCTTCCAACGAGCAGGTCGAGCGGGCAATTGCCGCCGCTCGCCATGCGCAAAAGGGTTGGGCAGCCAAGCCTGCAATCGAGCGCGCAGGCTACCTGCGCCAGATCGCCAGCAAGGTGCGCGCCAATGCCGAGCGCTTGGCCCGCACAATCACCCAGGAGCAGGGCAAGGTTGCCGGCTTGGCCATGATAGAGGTGAACTTCACCGCCGATTACCTGGATTACATGGCCGAATGGGCGCGCCGCCTGGAAGGTGAGGTACTGACCAGCGACCGCGTCAACGAACACATCTTCCTGCTGCGCAAGCCCTTGGGCGTGGTGGCCGGGATCCTGCCCTGGAATTTTCCCTTCTTCCTTATCGCGCGCAAGATGGCGCCGGCCTTGCTGACCGGCAACACCATCGTCATCAAGCCGAGCGAGGAGACGCCGATCAACTGCTATGAATTCGCCAAGCTGGTCGCTGAAACCGACTTGCCGGCTGGGGTGTTCAACGTGGTCGGCGGCAGCGGTGCCAGTGTCGGCCAGGGTTTGAGCAGCCATGCCGGTATCGACCTGGTCAGCTTCACCGGTAGCGTGGCTACGGGTGCGCGGATCATGGCGGCGGCAGCGCCGAACATCACCAAGCTTAACCTTGAGCTCGGCGGCAAGGCACCGGCCATCGTCCTGGCTGACGCCGACCTTGACCTGGCAGTGCGCGCCATCGTTGCCTCACGGGTGATCAATACCGGCCAGGTATGCAACTGCGCCGAGCGCGTGTATGTGCAGCGCGGGGTGGCCGATGCGTTCATCGACAAAGTCGCCCATGCCATGGCTGCCACCCGCTATGGCGACCCATCCAAGGACAGTGATCTGGACATGGGCCCACTGGTCAACCAGGCCGGCCTGGACAAGGTCGCGCAGATGGTGCGTACCGCCGTTGGCCAGGGCGCTCAATTGGTAACGGGCGGGCAGGTGGCGGACCTGGGGGCGGGCTTCCACTATCAGCCGACGGTGCTGGCCGGGTGCGCGGCGGACATGGAGATCATGCGCAAAGAGATTTTTGGCCCGGTGTTGCCGATCCAGGTAATCGACGACCTTGACCAGGCCATCGCACTGGCCAACGACAGCGAGTACGGATTGACCTCGTCGATCTATACCCGCGACCTCAATGCAGCGCTCAAGGCCAGCCGCGAGCTTGATTTTGGCGAGACCTATATCAATCGGGAGAACTTCGAGGCCATGCAGGGCTTCCACGCCGGTACGCGCAAATCGGGGATCGGTGGGGCGGATGGCAAGCATGGCTTGTATGAATACACCCGTACCCAGGTGGTCTATATCCAAGGCTGATCCTACTGGCCTCTTCGCGGGCAAGCCCGCTCCCACAGGCACAGCGCCAGCCGTAAGGTTTGTACTGACCCTGTGGGAGCGGGCTTGCCCGCGAAGAGGCCGGCCCGGTCAATCGACCAGATTCGGCGGTACGATCCCGTAGCGTTTCACTGGCGATAAAGCGTCGAGCACCATTGGTAATATTCGCGCTGCCCCTGTGGAAGCGGGCTTGCCCGCGAAGAGGCCGGCCCGGTCAATCGACCAGGTTCGGCGGTACGATCCCGTAGCGTTTCATCTTGCGATAAAGGGTCGATCGGGAAATACCCGCCGCCTCGGCCGCCGAACTGATATTCCACCGCTCGTTGCGCAGAACACCCAGCAGATGCCTGGCTTCGGCATCCCCGACCTGGTCGCCGAGGCGCAGCCCCAGGGCAGGCGTTACCCGCGCAGCTGGCGGGGTGAACAGCTCTTCTGGCAAGCAATCGCACTCGATTAGCCCATCCTCGGCCAAAGCCAGCGCATAGCGCAGGGTATTGAGCAACTGGCGTACGTTACCCGGCCAAGCATATCCCTCAAGACACTGCCGAGCTTCGTCACTGAGACGAACCCTGGCGCCTCCCGCCAAGCGCGCCAACACCCGTTCGATCAACTGCCCACGATCGCTGCGCTCGCGCAGCGCCGGCAAGCACACGCGCATCCCGCACAAGCGATAGTACAGATCCTCGCGAAAACGCTTCTCGCCAATCATTGCGCTGAGGTCCTGGTGCGTTGCAGACACCACCTGGATATCCAAGGCAACAGCCGTCTCGGCGCCCAACGGCTGCAATTCGCGCTCGGCCAGCACCCGCAGCAGGCGGGTCTGCAAGTGGGCGGGCATGTCGCCAATCTCATCGAGGAACAACGTGCCGCCATTGGCCAGTTCCAGCTTGCCCTTCATGCCTTTGCGATTGGCGCCGGTGAAGCTGCCGCTGCGATAGCCAAACAGCTCGCTCTCGATCAACGATTCGGGGATCGCCGCGCAGTTGAGGGCGACGAAAGGCCCGGCATGACGCTGACTGGCCTGGTGGATAGCGCGGGCGAAGGCTTCTTTGCCGGTGCCTGTTTCGCCCGTGATGAGGATGCAGATGTCTTTGTCCAGCACCTTGCGCAGGCGGCGCACGCCTTGTTGCAGCTGGGCATCGCCACCGGCCAGTTGCTCAAGGTCCGGATGGCTTGGCACTGCAGCGGGCCGACTGGGTTTTGCCTGCTGGCCGTAGCCTGCCGGCACCCGCAGGCCCACTTCGATGATGTGCTCACTGTTCGGCGCGCGCAGCTGGGTGCCGCGTGCGCCACCGCGAGTGAGATCCAGCAGCTCATCGATGGTGGCCGGCAACAGCTGCTCGATGCGCTGGCCGAGCAACTGGCCGGGCTGGGCGAGAAACGCTGCGCGATTGGCGCCGATCACCCGGCCGCCTTCGTCCAGCGCGAGCAACTGCTCGTTGGCAAGATCAGTAATGTCGTCATGCGCTTTGAGCGCCAGGGTCAGGCGATCGCGGTAGCACTGGCGAAAATGGGTGTTTTCGATCAGCCGCGCATACAGCATCACCAGGTGCAGGGTCAGGTGCTGGGCTTGCTTGGGGCCTTCGTTGTGCAGGCAAGTGGCGTTCAGGCAGCCGAGCAACTGGTTCTGCGCATCGAAAATCGGTGAGACCGAGCAACTGAGCCGGGCATTGGCCGCCAGAAAGTGCTCTTGGCGGTGGATGGTCAGTGCCTGCTCCGAGGCCAACGCAGTGCCAATGCCGTTGGTGCCAGCGATCGACTCGTCCCAGCGTGCCCCGACGATCAACCCGGCGCGGGTATAGCGTTGCGGGTCCTGGGGCAGGCGGGCGTCGAGGGTGATGCCATCGGCATCGCTGAGCAGCACCGCGAAACCGGCGTCGACCACGCGCCGGGCCAGGCCGTTGACACCTTGGCCGGCGATGCTCAGGTAAGCCTGGTGCTGGGCTTGGTGCTGGCGGATCTCGGCGGCGCTGAGGATATTGTCGACATGGCGCAGGCTAGGGTCGAGGCGGTGCTGGTTGATACTGCGGTACCAGGACTCGGCAATCAGCGCCTCGGGCGCCAGGCCGCGTTCGGCGAAATGGCAGTCGATAAAGGCGGCCAGTTCACTGGCGCGGGTGTCAGCGGTGTGCGCGGGCATGGGCGCTTCCCGTATTGTCGTTGTCTGGGGCCGCTTCGAATGGCGGATTAGAGGGAAACCATAGCTGGTTGTGGCCAAGGGTGCACGGGCGCAGTGGGCGTGTTGGTAGTTACCCCGCGACAACAATCGTGTGGGAGAGGGCTTGCCTCGCGATGGCGCCAGTACAGGCAACCTCAACCCTCCGGCCAAGCGTCGATCAACGCCCGCGCATCTTTGCTTGATAGAGGCCGCTTCATGCGCTGCGACAAGACCGCCATCGCCCGCCCGTAACCCTTGGCGATCACGGCCTCGACCTGGTCATCGATACACTGCAAGGCAATGAAATCGCCTTGCTCCGGCTCGCCGACATACTCGATCCGATTCCAGTTGCGGCCATGCCCGAGCACTTCATAGGTTCGCCCATGCTGATAGGTCCAGAAGAACGGCACGTCGTCATAGCGGCTACGCTCGCCAAGCATATTGGCCGCAGCGATCACTCCGTGCTGCTGGGCCAGGCGCCAGTGTTCGATGCGCACTGGCTGGCCAGCGAGGGGGAAGGTGGCGATGTCGCCGGCGGCCCACAGGCCCTCTGCAGCCAGCATGCGCGCGTCTACCCGCAAAGAATGGTCGTCAGCCAACTGCACACCTTGGATGAACGTGGTGGCCGGTTTCACCCCGGTGCCCAGCAGGACTAATGCGGTCGGCAAGCGTTCGCCATTGGCCAGCAGCACGGCTTCGACCTTGTCGCTGCCCTCGATGCGTTCAACCTCGGTCGGGCCATGGAAGATCACGCCCTTTCTTTGGTGCAGCTCGCGGATGCTGCGCCCAATCCGCTCGCCCAGTTGCTTGGCCAATGGCACGTGGTGACGGCTCACCACATGCACTTGCATCCCATACTTGCGCAGGGCCGAGGCCGCTTCCAGGCCAATGAAACCGTCACCGACGATCACCACTGGTTGGCCTGGCTCGGCGCTGTCGAGCAGGTGCGCGGCATCGTCGCGCGAGCGCAACACGCACACACCGCTCAATTGCACCCCAGCGATATCGGGCCGCAGCGGTTTGCCGCCGGTGGCCAGCAGCGCGTGGTCATAGTTGATGCGCTGGCCGTCGGCGAGGAGCACCTGGCGTTTGCCGGTATCGAGCAGACGCACCTTGCCGTGCACACGTTGCAGATGGCCTTGGCGCAGGTCATCCGCCTCCAGCAAGGCTGGAACTTCATCAGGCGACATTTCGCCGGCAATGACGAATTTGCTCAGCGAGGTTCGATCGTAGGCGGGGTGGCGCTCTTGATCGATCCACACCAGGCGGCCGCCAAAACCGTGGCCGAGCAGGGTGGCAACGGCCGCGCAGCCCGCAGCGCCTGCACCGATGACCACAAAGCAACGCGCATCACTGTGTCGCGGGGGTTGGGTTTCAGGTAGCGGCTGGTCGTCGACCCAGACCTCACCGCCTTTGACCTGGGTGGGGTAACGGCGCAGGTCGCACAGGGCGGGGGGCTCGCAGACGGCGCCTTCATCCACCGCGAAGGCGGCCTTGTGCCAGGGGCAGATCAGCAGCCCGCCGTACACCGTGCCTTCTTCCAGCGGTGCGCCGGCATGGGGGCAGTTGGCCTGGTAGGCGTGTACCTGGTCACCCTGGCGGAGCAGGATCACCTCTTCACTGCCGACCTGTACGCGCAGGGGGCGCTGTAGTTCGAGCTGTTCTAGGCGGGCCACGGCGTGCTGGGTCATGAGCGTTCTCCAAGGACCTTGTGGGTCATTGGACGCCTTTGCCGGGAGGAGGGTGCAGCGAACTGACGATTGGACGGGGGCAGGGGCTAAACCGGCAAGTGTGCGGGCAAGTCGTTAGCGACTTGCCCGCAAACCGCTTCAGTTGGCGCGAGCGGCCTTCAGCGCACCGCTACGGGTTACGCGCAAGGCCACCAGGCTGCCGACCACGATCAAGCCGGCCAGCGAGTACAGCGCGGCATCGGTGGAACCGGTTTGGTCCTTGATGAAGCCCACCAGGTACGGGCTGAGAAAACCGGCCATCTGCCCCACCGAGTTAATGATCGCCAGCCCCGCGACGGCTGCACCGGCGCTAAGCAGCGCGGTAGGCATTGGCCAGAACATCGGCAGGCCAGTCAGCGCGCCCATGGTGGCAATCGACAGGCCAAGGATGGCGATGGTCGTGTTGGCGGCGAAGTTCACCGCGATCAGCAGGCCGATAGCGCCCATCAGCATCGGCACCACCAAGTGCCAGCGACGCTCGTTGCGCAGGTCAGCCGAGCGGCCCACGATGATCATGAACACGCCCGCCAGCAGGTACGGGATGGCACTCAGCCAGCCGATCAGCAGCGGGTTGTCGAAGCCCATGTTCTTGATGATCGATGGCAGCCAGAAGTTGATCGCGTAGACCCCGCTCTGGATGCAGAAATAGACGAAACCGAAGGTCCAGATCAGCGGATTGGTCAACACTGACAGCACGCTGTCGCCACTGGTGGCCGGCTTGCTGGCAGCATCGGCCTTGAGGTCGGCTTCGATCAGTTGACGTTCGGCCGGGCTCAGCCAGGCGGCTTTGTGGTAGCCATCGCTGAGTAGCTTGATCGCCAGGATCCCCAGCACCACAGTCGGCAGCCCCTGGATCAGGAACATCCATTGCCAGCCTGCCAAGCCATGTTGGCCGGCAGCGAAGTGTTCCAGGATCCAGCCGGAGAACGGCCCGCCAAGTAGGCCGGAAACCGGAATCGCCGACATGAACAGGGCCATGATCCGCCCACGCCGATCGGCCGGGAACCAGCGCGAGAGGTACAGCACCACGCCTGGGAAGAAGCCAGCTTCGGCGGCGCCGGTGAGCAGGCGCAGGGCGTAGAACTCGGTGGGGGTGGTGACGAACAGCAGGCAGGTCGAGAGGCTGCCCCAGGCGATCATCATCACCGCGATCCAGCGCCGCGGGCCGAAGCGGTTGAGCGCCAGGTTGCTGGGCAGGCCGCACAGCACGTAGCCGATGAAGAAGATCCCGGCGCCGAGGCCGTAGACGGTTTCGCTGAATTTCAGTGCGTCGAGCATCTGCAGCTTGGCAAAGCCGACGTTGACGCGGTCCAGGTAGTTGAACAGGTAGCAGATGAAAATGAACGGAATCAACCGCAAGGTGATGCGCCGGTAGAGCGCGTTGCGGCTGATGTCTTGGCCTTGGTCAGGGGCAGGGCTGTGTGCCATGATCGGGTTCTCTGTTGTTATGGTTGTCGCCGCGTCGCCTGTGCCGGCGCTCGCCCTGACGAGTCTCGGGGACCGCGGCGCGGCTGTCTTTGTGCTTTTGCACAGGTCGGTGCGCTGGCTGCTGTGCTGCGGCCCAAATCCTATCACTGCAAGGATCGTTGAATGTTCGAACTGGACCATGACCTGGCGCAGGACATCGTCGATCGGGCGATGGCCATCTTGCCGTGCAACGTCAACGTCATGGACAGCCAGGGCCTGATCCTGGGCAGTGGCGAGCCGGAGCGGATCAATACCCGTCACGAGGGCGCCCAGCTGGTACTGGCCAACGGGCGTATCGTCGAGCTGGACGGTGAAGCCGCCAAGTGCCTCAAGGGCGTGCAACCTGGGGTGAACCTGCCATTGATGCTCGATGGCCGCTTGATCGGCGTGCTCGGCCTGACTGGCGATCCGCAGCAACTGCGCACCTTCGGCGAATTGGTGCGCATGACCGCCGAGATGCTGCTTGCCCAGCGCCACCTGCAAGTCGAGCAGCAATGGCGGCGCCAGCGCTGTGATGATCTGCTGGCCTTGCTGCTGGGCAGTAGCGGCGACTCCACGCGGTTGCTGGACGAGGCCCAGCAGTTAGGCCTGAAACCACAACTGGCGCGGGTGCCGTGCCTGTTCGAGTTGCATTCTGGGCCACCGGCCGAGGCACTGTCGGCCTGGCTGATGAGCCGTTACCCAGACAGCTGGTGCGTCAGCCCCGCACGCGAGTCGTTGCTGTGGTGTCGGCCGGCCGGGCTGGTATTGGACGAGCAGCGTTTGCTCGAGCGTTTGCAACGCCACGGCTGGCAGGTGCAGCGCCTGGCCCTGGGGCAACCGGCGCAGAGCCTGGAGCAGTTGCGCAAAGGCTATCGGCGAGTACGCGACCTGTTGGCCTATGGCCGCGAGGTTTTGCCTGGCGAGCGGCTGCTGAGCCTGGCGCGTTATCGCTTGCCGACCCTGCTCTGGCGCCACCGCAACGATGATGCCTTGGATGAGCTGCTTGAGCCGTTGCAGCGGATTCGCGCCAAGGATGCCAGTGGCCAGTTACTGGCGACCCTGCGCGCCTGGTGCGCGCATGATGGGCAGAGCCAGGCCTGTGCCGAGGCGCTGGGGATTCATCGCAATAGCCTGCGCTACCGCCTGGAGCGCATCGCCGAGCTGAGCGAGGTCGACCCGCAGCGTCTGGAAGGGATGCTGAGCTTGTACTTGGGACTGCAATTGTTACCTGCGCAGTAATAGCTCGGCTGATTATCGTGGGAGCGGGCTTGCCCCGCGATGAGGCCAGCCCAAGCAACCCCAAACACCCGTGCAAAGGCATATGCCCAAACAACCCAGCCAGGCTTTTGTGCATCCGACCGAGGCCCCTGCGCGGCGCAACTGTCAGCATGCGGGCTATCTGGATCAGGAGAATCCCCATGAAAGTCGTTATCGCCCCCGATTCGTTCAAGGACAGCCTCGATGCTGCCGGTGTCGCCCGGGCCATTGCCAGCGGCCTGGCCGAGGTCTGGCCGCACGCCGACTACGTTGAATGCCCCATGGCCGACGGCGGCGAAGGCACCATGGAGGCGATCCTGGCCGCAAGCCAGGGCGAACTGCGCCGGCAACAGGTCCGTGGCCCACTGGGCGAGAGCGTCGAAGCCGGCTGGGGTTGGCTTGCGCAAAGCCGCACCGCGATCATCGAAATGGCCCAGGCCAGCGGCCTGCAACTGGTCCCGACCGGTCAGCGCGATGCTTGTAGCAGCAGCACCTGGGGCACTGGCGAGCTGATCGCGGCGGCCCTGGCGGCCGGTGCGCGGCGGATCGTCCTGGCCATCGGCGGTAGTGCCACCAACGACGGCGGCAGCGGCATGCTGCGTGCGCTTGGCCTGCGCCTATTGGATGGCAACGGCCAACCGCTCGCCGAGGGCGGCCTGGCCCTGGCGCAGTTGGCGCGGATCGACGCCAGCGGCCTCGACCCGCGTCTGGCCGAAGTACAGGTCGAGGTCGCGGCAGACGTCGACAATCCGCTGTGCGGGCCTAACGGCGCCTCGGCCATCTTTGGCCCGCAGAAGGGCGCAAGCCCTGCGCAGGTGCAGGCGCTGGACCAGGCCTTGGGCCATTTTGCCGATCACTGTGCGCCACTTTTGGGTGAAGATGTACGTGACTTTCCAGGGTGTGGCGCAGCCGGCGGCATGGGCTTTGCGGCCAAGGCGTTCATGGGCGCGCGTTTCCGCCCTGGGGTCGAAGTGGTGGCCGAGCTGGCCGGCCTGGATGCGCTGGTCCAGGGGGCTGATCTGCTGATTACCGGTGAAGGCCGGTTCGATGCGCAGACCCTGCGCGGCAAAACCCCAATGGGCGTAGCCCGGGTCGCCAAGCGCCACGGCGTGCCGGTGGTAGTGCTCGCCGGCACCTTGGGCGAGGGCTATCAGCAGCTGTATGCCCACGGTATCGATGCAGCCTTTGCCTTGGCCAGTGGCCCGATGACCCTGGAGCAAGCCTGTGCCAATGCACCTGAGCTGCTGCGGGCACGCGCCAGTGACATCGCCAGGCTGTGGCGCTGCGCCCGCCAAGGCTGAAGATCAGCGCTGGCGTTGCGGTTCGGCGTGCGCAGCGGGTGCCGGATCAGGCGCCGCCTGCGCGCTCAGTGCCAGCAGCGCGATCAGCGCCGCGCCAACCCCGGCCAGGGGCAAGTAGGCCAAGCCCAGGTGAGTGATCAACCCGCCACCAATGGCGCCCCCAACTGCTGTGCCGAGGTTGAACGCGGCGATGCTCAGGCCGGAGGCCACGCCGGTGGCATGGGGTGCGAGGGTTTTAGCCAGGTTGAGCAGACGCAAGGTCGACAGGGTGACAATGGCAAAGAACAGCGCGCCGAGCACGCCGACCAATACCAGCACCGCCCACGCGCAATGCTTGGCGACGTACAGCAGCGCCAAGCTCGCGGCGAGCAAGCTCAGGGCAGCCATCAGGCAGCGTGTGCTGTCGTAGCGATCGGCGACATAGCCGCCCAGCAGGTTGCCAAGGATCGTGCAGCCACCGAACATCAGCATCGCCAGCCCTAGCAGCTGCACGCCTCCCTCGGTCACCTCCAGCACAAACGGTGACACATAGGTGAAGAATGAGAACACCGCCACGCTGACCAACATGGCAATCCCCGCAGCCGACAGCAGCGCGGTGTGCATGATTGCCGCCAGACTGGCAATCGGCCCACCCTGCGGGGCAGTCTGGGGCGCGCCCTCGCTGGGCATCAGCCGCAGCAGCCCAATCACGCTGAACAAGCCCAGCCCACCCAGCACGACAAAAATCACCCGCCATGACCAGAAGCTGCCCAGCACGGTGCCAAGCGGCACACCCAGCGCCAACGACAAGGTCAGGCCGATCCACACCACTGACAGCGCGCGGCCGGCGCGCGCCGGCTCGACCAGTTTGACTGCAACGTTGGAGGCAACGGCCATGAACACCCCATGGGCCAGGCCAATCAGGAAGCGCAGCAGGTACAGCGCCAGTAGTTGATCGACTTTAGCCAGCAGCAAACTGCCCAGGCCGAGCACCGCCAGGGTCATCAGCAATACCGCGCGATCGCGCCAGGTCACCAGCAGCGCAGTGAGAATCGGTGCGCCAATGGCAGCGCCCAAGGCATACGCGGCAATCGCCGAACCTACTGCGGTGATTGGGCTGCCAAGGTCGTCAGCCATGACCGAGACCAGACCGGCGACGACGAATTCAGACAGGCCAAATGCGAAAGTGCACAGCGAAAAAACGTAAATGACGATAGGCATTGGTGTATCAGACTCATCCTTGAGTGAAGGAGAAGGTTAACGGATGTCGGCGTTGCAGGCGAGGCGATCAAGGCTGACCCGCCGCGCCAGCTCCAGGGCTTGCTCACCGTTCAGGCGTGGGTCGACCTTGCTCAGGTAGCACTGGCCGAGGTCGCTCGCTTGCAGATCGGCGGGGCCGCCGAGGCATTCGGTGACCGCCTCGCCGGTCATTTCCAGGTGCAGGCCGCCGAGGATCGAACCGTGCCGGGCATGCACCCGGAAGGCCATGGCGATTTCCGCGAGGATGTCGTCGAAGGCGCGGGTCTTGGTGGCGCAGGGCAGGGTGCGGGTGTTGCCGTGCATGGGGTCGCACAGCCACAACACCTTGGCATCGGCGCGCTTTAGCGCATCGATCAGCGCACCTAGACGCTCCCCCAGTAACAGCGCGCCCATGCGGTGGATCAGGGTCAATCGGCCTGGCTGATTGCCCGGGTTGAGGCGCTCGACCAACTGCAGCAGGTCACTGGCCGTGGTGTCGGCACCGACCTTGACCGCCAGCGGGTTGTCCACCCCACGCAGGTACTCCACATGGGCGCCGTCGGGCTGGGCGGTGCGCAGGCCGATCCAGGGCAGGTGGGTGGACTGGTTGAGCCAGCGGCCATCGGCTTGTTGGCGGGTCAGGCTTTGCTCATATTCGAGCAGCAGGGCCTCATGGGAGATGAACAGGCTTCGCTCGGCCAGGTTGTCGCTGTGCATGATGGCCTGGATCGCCCGGGCATGCTCCAGGGTACTGGCGGAGTGGGCGTAGGCCTGTAGCAAGCGGGCAGGATCAGCCCGGCGTGCCTGCGGGCAGAACTCGGCTTGGTTGACGATATCGCCGCGATAGACCGGCAAGCTCAGGCCACCATGGGTCTCGATATCACTGGAGCGCGGTTTGGCATATTGCCCAGCCAAGCGGCCGATCTTGATCACCGGCCGTTGCAGGCCGGGCATCAGCGCCTGGCTCATGTGTTCCATCAGCACCAGCAGGCGCTTGAGCGCAGCGGGGTCGGTGTCGGCAAAGGCCTCGGCGCAGTCGCCGCCTTGCAGGACGAAGGCACGGCCCTGTTGCGCCTGAGCCAAGCGGGTTTTGAGCAAATCGATTGATTGCGCACTGACCAGCGGGGCGGCTTGGCGCAGGTGGGTAGCGGCCTGGCGCAAGCCCTGGGCATCGGCATAGTGGGGTTGCTGGGCGGCGATATGTTCGCGCCATGAATCGGGTGTCCAGGCCGTCTGGCCGTCCAGCACCTGGGCGCATGTGCTCAACATGATCTGTGTCTCCCTGAATGATCGTCGCTCAATCTGCAAGTGCTGCAGGTGGCGGCGATAGTGCGCAGTGACGACACAGCTTGGGAAATACAATAAACGTCTTTATCTGATACTCGGCCAACACCCCCGTGGCGTCGGCGGATGGTTATTTTGTGGCCTCGCTTCCTACGCTAAATCATTGTATTTCAAGGGCAACTAATACTTCGCGACTCTCACCGCAGGGTCGAAAATAGTATTTTACTCAGCGCAGGCACTCGCCAATTCTCGTCGCGACTTATTCGAGAGGGGCGGGTCGATGTTAGTTCACACGGATCATGATTACGCTGTCGTTAAGGACGCCGAACGCGAACTTCGACAGCAACTCGGGCGCATGCCCGAACAGGCTTTTTATACCGGCAAGTTGCACGCGGCCTGGGAGCGTGCTCGGGCCAGCACCTTCTACAGGGATTTGCCAGCCTTCAGCCTGGCAGCCTTTGACCAGCTGCAACCGACCGCCAAGGCCTGCCTCAAGGCACGGCCGCTGGACTTTTGCACCGTAGTACTTGGCGATGCTGCCAAGTATTACGCCACCACCGGCACCACAGGTGAGCCGACACCCACCCCGCGCCTGAAACAGGACATCATCTGGAACGCCATCAGCGTTGCCAGTCACTGGCGCTCGCTGTTACCGGCCGGGGCGCGGGTGGCCAACCTGATGCCCTCGGACATCGTCCCGGTCGGTGACTTGATCGCCAATGTCTGCGAATACCTGGATGTCTCCCATGTGCGGCTGTACCCGTTCACCACCGGCATCACCGACTGGGAACGGGTGTGCAAGACCTTCGCCACCTACCAACCCACGGTATTGTTCATCGCCCCAGGCGTACTGGTGCAACTGACCCGTTACCTGAAGCAGCGCGACATGCTTGCCGACTTCGCCCAGTCGGTGCGTTCTATCATGCTGTTGGGCGAGGTCAACACCCAGCCGTTTCGCCAGCGCCTGGCGCGTTGGTGGCAGTGCGAGGTGTTCGACGCAAGCTACGGCAGCACCGAGACCGGCACCTTGGCGGCGGTGGGCGACGATCAGGTGATGCGCCTGGCCACTGCGACCAACTACTTCGAACTGCTGCTGGCCGATGGCCGCGTGGTCGCGCCAGCCCAGGGCCTGACTGGGCGTTTGTTGGTCACGCCGCTGAATCTCTACGCCCGGCCGCTCCTGCGCCTGGACACCGGCGACAGTGTCACCATCACCGGTGGCTGTGAGCCAGGGCAGATCAGCCCGACCCTGCTGATCAATGGCCGCGACAATGACAGTGTCACGGTCAGCGGTGTCGGCCTTGAAATCCGGGCCGTGGAAGAGGTGGTGTACGGCAGCTGCGACGCGACCGGCTACATGATCGAAGTCGACCGTGACAGCGACACCGCGGCACTGATCCTGGAGCGTGATGTGCTTTGGGACAATGACCAGGAGGGCGCCCTGCAGCAGCACCTGCAAGCCCAGTCCGAGGCGCGCATGCGCCTGCGCTGGAGCCGCATCCTGTTCGTCAACAATCTCTCGGCCCTGAGCAAGAGCGGCGCTTCGCAGAAAAGCTGGAAGAAAACCAACCTGCGTTTTGTCGGTGGCCAGCAATGAACGAGCGTTTGCTGCAACAGCCGCGCTTCCCGCAAGGGCGAGGCCTGGCTAACCATCAACCGGATTTGTGGTGCACCTACGCGGCAATCCGCAGCCTGGCCTGGATCGAGCGGCTGCCCAGCGCGAACGTGGCGCAGCTGCAGGCCTATATCCAGTCTCGGCGCAACCGTGATGGCGGCTATGCCTGGAGCAAAGGCATGCCCTCCGATGCCTGGGCGACATTCTATTGCACCGAAACGCTCAAGGATCTCGCCGCGCCGGTCGATCAGCGCGAGGCTACCGCGCAGTGGATCGATACCCTGTTCGATGGCGACGCCTATGCCATGTGCCCAGGGCAAACCGCAGATGCCTGGGCAACTCACTATGCACTGCGCACCTTGTTGGACGTGTGCAATGGCCAGGTACGCGACGCCGACGCCCTGTACCGCTGGCTCGACGGCTTGCAGTGCGCCAACGGCGGCCTGAGCTGGTCAGCTGATTTCGCCAAGCGTGATGTGGCCGATACCCGCGCCTGCTTCTACGGCGTGATGGCCGCCCGCGCCCTTGCACGAGCGGGCCTGCGCGCACCGGCCTGGGACCGGCCGCGGCTGATCGGCTGGCTGCAGGCGCAGCAAGTTGAGGCAGGCGGCTTTCGCTTCAGCGAGACGGCGCAATCGCCGTGCTTGTGGGCGACCTATCGCGCCACCGCAAGCCTGGCCGAACTCAACGCGCAGCCGCTGGATCAACAGCGCTGCGTGGCCTGGATCGAGGCCCTGCGTGGGCCAGGTGGCGGATTCGTGCGTTGGGATGGTTACGACGGCGAGGATGTCTGGGCGGTGTTCTGCGCCGTGGGCTCGCTCAAGGCGATGGGCCAACCGGTTGAGCATATGGCCGATGCGCTGGCGTCGTTCATCGCTACCCTGGCCATGCCCCAGGGTGGCTACAGCTACCGTGAAGTGAGCAGCGCCGCCGATGTCTTGAGCACCGCAGCGGGCCTGCTCGGCAATGGCTTTGGCGATGATGATCGTGATGCTGCGTTGCGCTGGATCGAAGGCTGCCAGATGCCCAATGAAGCCGGGATCATGTACATGCCCGGGCGTGGCGCCGAGCTGCGCTGTACTGCTTGGGGCCTGGCCGCTGGGGCGTTTGCCGAGCAGCCAAGGGCGCGCCAGGCCATCGGCCAGTGGCTGGCCTCGTTACAGAACCCCGATGGTGGTTTCGGTTTCTGGGAAGGGCGCGGCTCGGATCTGGTCTCCAGCGCCTCGGCGGTGTCGATCCTGCAAGCGCTGAACGACAGTGCCGGGGTGGATCTGCCCAGCCTGGAACGCTTCGTGCGCAGCTGCCGCCGCGAGGAGGGCGGTGTAATTGCCTATTCGGCCTATCCCCGAGGCCAGTCGTCCTTGCGCGCGGGGTTGCAGGCATTGGGCTGCCTGGCCTATCTGGGCCTGGACGTGAAGGCCGAGGCTGCGACGCTGCTCGCCGCGCACAAAGTGCGCCAAGGTGGCTTTGCCAATCAGGGCCAGCGCATCCCTGATTTGCTCAGCACCTATCAGGCGCTGGCGTTGGCGCTCGCCCTTGAGTTGCCGATCGATATCCCGCACCTGGGCTTTTTCCTCGACAAGGTCGGCGCTGGGCAGGGCTTTGCCTGGTCGCCGTTGTACCTGGAGGGCCAGGACGCACTGTCTGCCTGTCTGGGCCAGCTATTGCTGGCGTTGGTCAACGGCGCACGTACGCAGCTACCCATCCTCCACCTCTCCTAAGGACTGGCCCATGCCCACCATTACTGTCGCCTGCGCGCCGTTGGCGCTGATCGAGCGTAAGCGCATCGCCCTGGGCTTCACCCGGGTGTTCAAGGAGCTCGGCGCCGACCCTGCGCACTGCATGGTGTTCTTCGCCCCCTTGCCGCTGGACTGCGTGTTCAGCGCCGGCATGCCGCTGCCCAGCGTCGATCGCCAGGGCAAGCCTGCGCAATTTCACCTGCGCATCACCTGCTCTGAAGAGCGCGACGCGCTCGCCCAGCAGGTGCTGGCCGACGGCTTGTATGCCGGGCTACGCGCCACTTACAGCGGCGCATTCATTTATTTGCAATTCGACCCCATCGCGCCTGCACAGGTGTTCTACAGCGCAGGTTCCGCGCTGATCAACGCAGGCTCACCACAAGGAAGCACACGCTCGTGAATACCCTCTCTATTGAACAGCGCATTCGTCACACGCTTGAGCAACTGCTCGGCGCCGAGGTCGCCTGCCTCGATCGCCACGCCAGTTTTCGCGATTTCATCGGCGAGCGCTTCGATAGCCTGATGGCGGTCGAAGTGATCACCGCGATCGAGCAGTGCTTTGAGATCGAAGTGGACTACCTCAGCGACGACGTGCGCTTCTGGTTCGAGACCCTGGACAAGATGCAGCGCTTCGTCGCGCAAAAGCTCGAGGACCAACTGACTTTGCAGGCCAGCGTGTGAGCCAGCACCAGCTGTTTCAAACCTCAGGCTCCACTGGGGCGCCGCGGCAATGGTTGCGCAGCCATGCGCAGATGGCCTGCGAGGCGCGCTTGATCTACCAGCGCTGGGCGGCGGATGTCGGCGAGATTATCGCGTTCGCTCCCGCGAGCCACAGCTACGGCAAGATCCTCGGCGAGTTCGGCGCAAGCGTGAGCGGTGCGCCGGTGCAGTTTTGCTCGCTGGAACAGCAACAACTGCCAACGCTCGATGGCACAGGACATTGCGTGATCCTGGCGATCGCCAGCACTTGGCGCCTGCTGCCGGGGCTGCTGGAAAGGTTAGTGGGCAAGCGCCAGGTGCTGGTCCTGCACAGCGCCTCATTGTTGCCACCGGATGCCTTGGCCATCGTGCAGCGCTTTGCCGGGCCGAAGGTGCGCTTCATCGAGCTGTTAGGTTCGACCGAAACCGGTGCCATGGCGTTTCGGCAGCTCGATGTGCAGAGCACGGCCGATCAGCCCTGGACCTTGCTCGACGATGTCGAACTGCTGACCCCGGCAGGGCAACCGGCGCCGCTCGAAGTGGCCAGCCCGCGCATCGCCTGTGAGCAAGGCCAGGCCACCGCTGCCAGCCACCGCTGCGACGACCTGATTCAGCCACTGGATGCCAGGCGCTTCCAGTGGCTCGGCCGGGTCAGCAGCCTGATCAAGGTCAACGGCCTGCGCGTCGATCTGGCAAGACTGGGCAGTGAGCTGAGTGGTCATCTCGGCTGTCCGGCGTTGGCCTGCGTGCCGGTGCGCGATGCGCTGCGCGCCGAGGCTTATGAACTGCTGTTTTGCTCCAGTTCGCTGACCGAACGCGAAGTACTGGGTGCTTTCACCGAACTGCCGCCTGCCACCCCGCGCCCGCTCGCGGTGCGGCGGGTCGCGCACCTGCCGCTGTCTGCAACCGGCAAGCCGCAACCCTGGGCGGCTGCCTCTACTGTCAAGGAATACACCGATGTCACACGTTAAAACCGAAGATGCCATTGCCGCTTACTTGGCCGACTGTGGCGCCGATCCAGCGCATGGCCGGCAGCCGCCGCAGTACCTGGCGCTGAGCCTGCGCGAACGCCACGCACGCCTGGAGGCCAACCCGGCTCTGGCCGCTGAATGGGCTGAGCAGTACGAGCAGTGGTCCGTGCATGCCGATCACCATTATCGCTGCCTGGTCAGTAGCCGAGCGGTCGCAGCGCCCTGGTATCGCCTAGGCGTCAAGGACACGGTCGACGTGGCTGGCCTGCCGACCCGCCTGGGCCTGCGCAGCTACCGCCATTACCCGGCGCGCAGCGCCGAGGCGCTAACCTGGCTGGACCCACGCGTGGCGCTGACCTGCAAGGTCACCACCACCGAGCTGAACATTGCCTTTGGCGGCGGTTGTCGCAACCCGCGTTTCCCCACGATCGACCCTTCAGGCTCCAGCACGGGCTCGGCGGTGTCGGTGGCAGCGGGGCTGTGTGATATCTCGTTGGGCACCGACGTGCTCGGCTCGGTACGTTGGCCTGCATCGCACAACGGCATGGTCGGCCTGCGCATGACGCAAAAGGCCCAGAGCCTGGCCGGGGTGTTCCCGCTGTCGCCCCGCATGGATGCCTTGGGCTGGGTGACGCGCACCGCTGACGACCTCGACTTCCTGTTTCCCTTGCTGGGCATCGAAGGCCTGCTCGGCGAGCAGCAACCCCTCAAACAGCACTACCGGGTCGGCTTTCTCAGCCATGTGCACGAGCCGGGCCTGACCAGCGCGCAGATGCTGGCCATGCTCGACAAGACCCGCCATGCCATGACTGAGCTGGGCATGCGCCAAAGCGAGGTGCAGATGCCTGAACTGTGGGCCTGCCGTGGCGACGCCTGGCAGCTGTGCGCACGCGATGCCTGGCTGGCTTCGGCAGCCTGGCAACAGGCCTTCGACTGTGAGCTGCACTGGTCGACGCAAAGCGCCCTGGCCGTAGGCGCCGGGGTGAGCGACAGCGAATACCAGCGCATTCACCAGCGTATGGATCAGATTCGTGGCGGGATTGACGCCTGGTTCGACGCTGCCGAGGTCGACTTCGTGGTGTTCCCGATGGACCCCAACCGGCCATTCGACCTGCGTCATCCGCAGCCCGGCGACTCGACCATCCCGTCGCCAGCAGACGCCGATTACGCGCAGAAAATCAGTTTTACCCCGCTGGCCAGCTTCAGCGGCCTGCCGGCGATCACCGTGCCGATCAGCCAGAGCACGGATGGCAAGGCGGCGCTGGCGGTGCAGATCATGGGCCGGCGCGACAGTGAACGGCAGTTGCTGGATATCGCCAAGCGCTTGCAAGCGCTGGTCGGCCTGGTGCCGGCAGACACCCAGGCACAGTAGGAGAGGCGCACATGTGTGGAATTACAGGGTGGGTGGACTTCACCCGCGACCTTGAACAACAACAGCCCATCATCGCCGCCATGACCGACACCCTGGCCCTGCGCGGCCCGGATGCCCATGGCAGCTGGCGCCACCGCCACGCGTTGTTGGGGCACCGGCGGCTGGCGATCATCGACCTGGCCGGTGGCGTGCAGCCGATGACCTACCGGTTCGCCGACGGCCAGCAAGTGGCGCTGGTGTACACCGGCGAAGTCTACAACCACAACCCGCTGCGCGAACGCCTGCAGGCGCTGGGGCACCAGTTCCAGACCCGCAGCGATACCGAAGTGGTGCTACACGCTTATCTGCAGTGGGGCGAGGCCTGCTGCGAGTACCTCACGGGGATGTTCGCCTTCGCCGTGTTCGACACGCGTGACGGGCATTTGCTGCTGGTGCGCGACCGCCTGGGGGTCAAGCCGCTGTATTACGCGCAGCAGGGGCGAGGGCTGCTGTTTGGCTCGGAAATCAAGGCCATCCTGGCCCACCCGGAGTTCGCCAAAGCGCTGGATATGGTCGGCCTGGTGGATGGCCTGAGCCTGTCACGCGCTACAGCGCGCACGGCGTTTCGCGGCATCAGCGAGCTGCCGCCCGGGCATCGTTTGTCCTGGCGCCCGCAAGGCCAGGTCAAGGTCAGTCGCTATTGGCAACTGAGCCGGCGCGAGCATGAAGATGACCTCGACAGCACAGTGCAGCGCACGCGCGAGCTGCTCGGCAAGGCGCTCGGCGAGCAGCTCTATGCTGACGTGCCGGTATGCTCGCTGCTGTCCGGCGGGCTGGATTCAAGCATTCTCACTGCCATGGCCCAGGGTAAGCTGCAGGCCGAGCATGGCGCTACGGTCAATTCGTTCTCGGTGGATTTTGTCGGCCAGGCCGAGCAGTTCCAGGCCGATAGCTTTCGCCCCGAGCGTGATGAGCCCTATGCGCTGGCCGCTGCCCAGTTCATTGGCAGCCAGCACCAGACTATCTTGATCGACAACCGCGAGCTGGTCGCAGGGCCCGCGCGCGAGGCGGTGTACCGGGCCAACGATTCGGCCAATACCTTCGGAGACGTCGATACCTCGCTGTACCTGCTGTTCAAGGCGATTCGCGGGCATTCCACGGTGGCGATCTCCGGTGAAGCGGCCGATGAGGTGTTTGGCGGCTATGCCTGGTTCCGCGATCCGCAGGCGATTGCCGCGCCGCGCTTGCCTTGGCTGTCGCGCATGCAACTGCTGCAAGCCGACCTGATCAACCCTGAGTTCAATCGCTTGTGCGACTTTGCCGGGTATCAGGACAGCGCCTACCACCAGGCGTTGGACCGGGTCGAGCATCTGCCCGGCGACAGCCCGCACGAGCGAAGGATGCGGGAGATCTGCCACCTGCACCTGCATCACTGGCTGCCGATCCTGCTCGATCGCAAGGACCGTTTGAGCATGGCCGCAAGCCTTGAGGTGCGGGTGCCGTATACCGACCACGAACTGGTGGAGTACGTCTATAACGTGCCCTGGTCGATCAAGGGCAAGGATGGCCAGGAGAAGTGGTTGCTCAAGCAGGCCTGTGCCGACTTGCTGCCCGCTGCGGTGCTGGAACGCAAGAAAAGCCCTTACCCGACCTCGGCCAACCTGGCGTATGAGCGGTTCTTGCGTGATCGCATCCGGCTGCTGCTGAGCGATTCACACAGCCCGGTGTTCCAGGTCATCGACCGCGCCCAGCTGGCGGCGCAGCTCAACCAGGCGCAGGGTTATTTCAATTCGCAGTTACGCCGTAACAACCTGGAAACGGCCTTGGCGCTGGATGCCTGGATGCGCCTGCATGGGCTAGCGGTGTAGTTCGCGGCGCACGATCTCTTCCTGGGTAGCGAGGTCCAGCAGGGTATCGCTGAAGCGCTTCGGCGCGCCCAGGTCGAGCATCGAGATGAAGCTGCCCAGGGCAGGGGAGGCGTTCTGGCTGTTCCAGTTCATGTACAGGCCCATGCTCGGGTTGGGTTGTTCATTGACCGGTTTGATCGGGCGGAACAGCACCCGGTCGCGCAGGGTCGAGTGGGCGATCGACTCCGGCACCAGCGCCACCCCGAAGCCACACGCGACCAGGCCGATCAGGGTATGGATCTGGCCAGCTTCCTGCACCACCTTGGGATAGAAACCGGCCGCTTCGCACAGGGCCATCAGCTGGCTGAAGTAACCATTGCCCAATACCTGCGGGGTGAAAACGAAATCTTCCTCGGCAAAATCACGCAGATCGACCGTCGACTGGCGGGCTTTTTCATGATGGGCCGGCAAGGCCATCACGATCTGCTCGTTAAGGATCAAGCGCGATTCGATCAGGTCAGGCGGCATCGGCAGCTTGCGCATGAAGGCGATGTCCGCTTCGCCGGCCATCAGCGCCGTGGCCTGGGAGGCCGAGGGCATTTCGCGGATGGTCAGGCGCACGTTGGGGTAGGTTTCGCGAAAGCGCCGCAGCGAATTGAGCAGTGATTCGTAGTAAGCGATGGAAATGGCCGTGATGGTCAGCTTGCCGCAGATACCCTCGGAGACATTGCGCGCATACTCGATGCCTTGTTCGAGCTCCTTGAGGGTGCGATACGCGGTTTCCAGGAAAGCCATCCCGGCCGCTGTGAGCTTGACCCCGCGCTTGTTGCGCAGGAACAGGCTGAAGCCAAGCTTCTCCTCGAGTCGGTTGATCGCTTGGCTCAGGGGCGGTTGCGCCATGTGCAGGCGAATGGCTGCCTTGTGAAAGTGCAGCTCCTCGGCCACGGCGATGAACTGCCTGAGCAAACGTGTCTCGATCATTCTACGTTCCTTCATCGAGTCGAACTGGTGCCAGGTCGGCGACGGGCGCCGGCCATTCCTGCAAGCGCGCCATCATAGAGTGTGACTTGGCCATGCAGAAGCCTCTAGACGAGGGCTTTTCCTATCTAAACGCACAGGTCTTAAAGCCTGCTTCATCCAATTGATAATCTTCGGTGATATCCAGGAGATATCAAGGTTGCATGCTTTTAGTATTAAGTCATTGATTTTTTTATTGTTATGGTTCGTGGATAAGAATCGGAGGGGATTCGACGATGTCATTCACGAACAAGGTCGCCATTGTCACCGGTGGCGGCCAGGGGCTGGGGCTTGAGTATGCCAAGGCGTTGCTGGCCCAGGGCGCCCGCGTGGTTGTCAGTGACCTGGGCACTGATCGCGTAGGCGAAGGTGAGAATCAAGCGCTGGTGACTGAGGCGGTCAGCGCCTTGCAGGCCGCCGGCGGGCAGGTGGTGGCGCATATTGGCCACCTGGATGATGAAGCGGGCTGCCAGCAGCTGGTGGAGCTGGCCATCGAACAGTTCGGCGCCTTGGACATTCTGATCCACAACGCCGGTTGGGTCGGCTACCAGGATATCGAAGACCAGCAAGAGGCATTCCTTGAGCGCGCCCTGGGCATCAGCGTGCACGCACCGGTGTGGCTGGCCAAGCATGCCTGGAAGCACCTCAAGCGTTCCGCCGCGCCGCGGGTGGTGCTGACCACCTCGGACCGGGCAATGTACCAGCGCTATGCCCAGCCAGGGTTGGTGGCCTATGCCGCCGGCAAGATGGCCCAGGTCGGCATCATGAACGCGCTGAGCATGGAGGGCCTGGAGCACGGCATTCTGGTCAATGCGATCTCGCCGGTGGCCAAGACCCGCATGTGGGGCGTAACCCAGCCGCCAGAAGACCTCAAGCCCGAGTGGGTCACCCCTGGCGTGCTGTACCTGGCCAGCGACTTGTGCCGCGACACCGGGTATATCCTGCGCGCCAGCAATGGCCAGTTCACCGCCACGCGCTTTTGCGAGAACAGCGGCGTCAATTATCCCCGCGACCTGGCCCGGGTCGAAGCGGGCAGCCTGAACGAGGTGGCCGAGCGCTGGAGCCGCATCAAGGAGTGTCACTACGTGCCGACCAAGGTCGCCCGAACCCGTGCCGATCTGGGTGAGAGTCCGGTTTGGGATGAACGAAACGGGCAGCTGTACTTCGTCGATATCTCTGGTGGCCGGATCAATCGGCTGCGCCCGGGTGGCGAGGTAGAGGAAGTGTATGCGTCGGCTGCACGTATCGGCGCCCTGGCCCTGACAGACAAGGGCAACCTGATCTTTACCGAAGATGCCAGTGCAGCACTGCTCGATGTGGCGCAAGGCAAGGTGCGCCAGTATTCGGCGCCGGTGCATCATCGCTCAAGCTACCGTTTCAACGACGGCGCCTGTGATCCGCAGGGGTATTTCGTCACCGGCCTGATGGATGAAGGCCCCAGCGGCAAGACCGGCGCGCTGTATCGTTTTGACCGTGAGTTGCATGCCGAGGTGATTCAGCGCGACCTGTCTCTGCCCAACGGCCTGGCCTGGAGCGAGGACGGCCAGACCCTGTTCTTCGTCTGTTCGGTTGCCCGCAGGATCTACCGCGCTCAATACCTGCCCGACGGCACGATGGGCGAGGCCACCCTGTTTGCTGAAACCCCGGCCGAGCTGGGGCGCCCGGACGGCATCGCCCTGGACCGCGAGGGTGGTCTGTGGGTGTGCCAGTTCAATGGCAGTTGCCTGTTGCGCTACGATCGCGAGGGCCACCTGAGCGATCAGGTGCTGATGCCGGTACCGCGCCCGACCAGCTGCTGCTTTGGCGGCGAGGGGCTCGATACCCTGTACATCACCACCGCGCGCTTTGGCATGGCGCCGGCGCAGCTGGTCGACTATCCGGATGCCGGCGATCTGTACATGATTCGCCCCGAGGTGCCGGGGGTGGCGCGTCACCTGTTCAAGGAATGAGGCGCTTGTCCTGGCTGCGTGGCAGGACCAAGGTCAGGCCGACACCGGCTTCGTTCTGGATATGCTCGATGCGCATACAAGCGGCAAGTGGGAAGTGGCAAGTGGCAAGTAGCAAGTAGGAGCAACTGTCTTGTTGTGGAAGATGGTCTTGAGGTCTTGAGTCGGGAGCTTATCCATTCTTTGTAGCGACGCTAGCGGCCCCTTCCGCCTTTACGGCGGCTTACTTTTCTCTTGGGAAAAGTAAGCAAAACCGCTCGCTCCTGCATCCGGCCCTACGCTGCGCTTCGGGTTCCCTCGCTGCGGGCTTGCTCCCGGGAGGACCTCGCTGTACGGCCTCTCCTGGGCCGCAGCGCTTGACGGCCATCCATGGCCGTCACCTCCCTTCGCAAGCCCTCCGCTCGGCCTCCTGCCGTCGCAAAGTTAGTGGCGGTGCCTGGGCTGGCGTTATCTGGCGATAGTGGCATTTGTGCTGGATGCTCCGACCTCTTCACGGGCACGCCCGCACAGGTACCGCACAATTCTCCCGGCTGACGGTGAGCCAGCTCCCACTGCACCCACTGCTATCGCGCGCCGATGCTTGCGCGGACATCACTGTCCGGCGGCGTCCATCATCCGCTGCAACGCGGCGTAATCGGCATGGCTCACCGGCACCAAACCGCTGGCTTCCTGGGAGGCAACGAACCCCGCCAGTGCCTGTGGGTCGTCCAACATGGCATTGCGAATCCGTGCCTTGGTCGCTGGGCACAGGCTGGCACTGAATACATACGGGTCGTAGTGAATCGGCTGCGAACGCCACAGTACCTGCAGCCGTTCAGGCTTGATTGCATGACCGGCCAGATACGCATCGGCACGTTCGCTGGCGACGAATGCGGCATCGACGCGACCGTCCAATAGCGCCTCCAGAGCGTTGTCATGGTTGCCGGCATACACCAGCGCGCCAAAGTAACGTGGTAGCGCCAGGGCCACTGTGGCGGCGAACTCGACGCTGGGCACCAGGCTGCCTGACGTGCTGGCCGGGTCGCTCAGCGCGACCCGCTTACCGCGCAGGCTGTCGATTTGTTCAGGCCCATCGGCGCGGGTCAGCAGCAGTGCCTGGTAGTAGTTGCCCGCCGGGGTATAGGTGCCGGCGCTGAGGGTGAAGCTGGCGAAGGGCTCGATGCGCGGGTCGCGACGCTGGGCCAGGACGTAGGAGGCCGGGCCGAGCCGGGCAATATCGGCACCGCCGGAGACGATCGCATCGACCACGCTTTCATAGGAAGAGGCGATCACCAGCTCCACCGGCACACCGGTTGCCTGGCTCAAACGGTCGATCAGTGGCTGGTGTTCACGCTGCATGTCTTGCGCGCTCTTGATCGGGATCACCGCCAGGCGCAACGCACGAGGGCTGCAGTCGGCCTGGGCGTGACCGATAAGGCTCAGGGCCAGGCTCAGCGCGGCCAGCGCCTTGGCTACACGCATGCTTTGACCTCGAGGCTTCTGAACGGTGGATAGTCTTGCAGTTGAGCGACCGACAACGGCCGGCTGAAGTGATAACCCTGGGCAATGTCGCAACCGGCAAGCTTCAGGCACACCACCTGCTCGCGGGTTTCGACGCCTTCAGCAACCACTTCCAGGCCCAGGCGCTTGGCCAGGATGATGGTCGAAGAAACGATCGGGCTGTCGTCGTGGCTGTTGCACAGTGGCGCGATCAACGCACGGTCGATTTTCAGCTTGCTCAGCGGCAGAGAGTGCAGATGGGCAAAACCTGCGTAGCCGCGGCCGAAATCGTCCAGGCTGATGCCGATACCTGCCGCGCGCAAGCGGTGCAGGTGGTCGACGGCGGCGCCTTCGGGGTCGAGCACGGTGGTTTCGGTGATCTCCAGCTCCAGCCGGTGCGGGGCAATTTGCAGGCGCTTGAGCTCGGCGAGCAGGCGCTCGCTGAAATCGCCCTGGCGCAGTTGTAGCGCTGAGACATTCACCGCCAGGCGCGAATCGAGGTCGCGTTGGCGCCAGCGCACCAGTTCCTCGCAGGCCAGGCGCAGCACTTCCCAGCCCAGCTCGACGATAAAGCCGCTGCGCTCGGCAACCCCAATGAACCGGTCGGGGTAAAGCAGGCCGAACTCGGGGTGGTCCCAGCGCACCAGAGCCTCGTAACCCAGCACTTGCAGGGTATCCAGGCGAATCTGCGGCTGATAATGCAAGACGAACTGGCGCTCGGCCAATGCGCTGCCAAAGGCCTGTTCGAGGGTGAAGGCCTGGATGTCGCTCAGGTTCAACGAGGGATCGAAGAAGCGGTATTGGGCACGTCCGGCTTGCTTGGCCGAATACATGGCCGCGTCCGCGCAGCGGATCAGTGCGTCGATGTCCTGGCCATCGCGCGGGCAGATACTGACGCCGACGCTGGGGCTGGTGTTGACCTCCTGGCCATCCAGGGCATAGGTGGCAGAGAGCTTTTGCACCAATGTGCGCACCCAGGTGTTGATCTGTTCTTCACTGCGTTCCCCGGCCAGCAGCACCACGAACTCGTCACCGCCAAAGCGCGAGGCTTCGTCGCCGGGTTCAAGCAGGCGCTGGATGCGCCCGGCGACCGCTTGCAACAGCAGGTCGCCAATGCGGTGGCCAAGCGAGTCGTTGATCGATTTGAAGCGATCCATGTCGATGAACAGGATTGCCATCAGGCGGCGTTTGCCACGTTGCCGGCTGAGGGTCTGGGTAGCTACTTCGACGAACTGGCGGCGATTGTGCAGGCCGCTGAGGTGATCGGTAGCTGCCGCATGGCTGCTGCGCCGGTGCTCGTCTTCCAGGCGCTCGATCAGCTCATGGTTGACCTGCTGGGCCTGCTCCAGCGCACTGAAGGCTTCCTGGCGCTTGCCCAGCAGGCGCAGGCTCCAGGCGAGGCTGGCGAGGATCATCAGGGTCATGCACAGGTTCAGCCAGAATTGGCCTTCGTAGGTCAGTGCCGACGGGGTGAGGATTTCTTCATAGCGCTGGCTGACCACGATGCTGAAACCGCGATCAGCCACGCGCCGATACAGGCTCTGGTAGGGCCCTTCGGCGGCATATTGGGTCAGCACCCCGGCGTCATCACCGGTGTCTGGCAGGTCGGGCATCAATGTGTCGCCGGCCACCACTACGCCGCTGGTGTCGATCCGCAAGCGCTCCTGGCCATCATCCTGCAGCAGCCGCATCAGCCCGCTGCGGCCCAGGTCGATGTGTTGAAACAACACCGCCAGGTAGCCGATGTCCAGTTGCACCACCAGGATAGTGTCGATCTCGCGCCCCGGCAGATCAGTCAGGGGCAGCAGGAATGGCAGGCGCCAGTCGGGCAGGGCGGAGGGATTGTCACTCGCCGCGATGCGCGGCAGGAACGGCTTGAAGCCGTAGCGCGAGACGTGGTTTTTCAGCTGCTCCAGCCACTCATCAGGCAGGCGCTGGACTTCGTCGCCATGGCTGGCCGAGACCAGCTGTCCGTGCCGGTCATATAGGCTCATGCGCTTGAATACGGGGTCTTCAGCCAGAATCCGCGCCAGGCTGAAGCTGCCTTGGCGCAGCGCTTTCATATCGTCCTGGGTACCGCGGCCAACTGCCTGGGCGCGATCGACCAATTGGCGCAGGCTCTCGGCGACGATACTGGCAAGGTTCAGGTGCTCGGCCGCTTTGGCTGACAAAGCGCCCTGGCGGGCGGCGTGTTTCTGGGTGAAGTGCAGGCCCCAGAGAAATGCCAGGGTCGCGGCGCACAGCACCAGGATCAGAATCGGCAGAAGGCCTGCGGAGGATGATGTTCGGCGGATCACTGCTGGTGGTTCCCGACCCTGGGTAATGCTCGGAAAATACGACAGGCAGATGACAGCTGGATGACTAATGGCACTTTGCTTTCATTTTTTCTACCGAGCGCGCAGCCATAGGCTCACAACGCCTATGGCTGCGCATTGATCAACCGCGCACGAACGCCAACAGATCGGCGTTGATCACATCGGCATGGGTGGTCGGCATGCCATGCGGGTAGCCCTGGTAGGTCTTCAAGATGCCGTTGCTGAGCAGTTCTGCCGAGCGCGGGCCGGAGTTTTCGTAGGGCACGATCTGGTCGTCATCGCCATGCATGACCAGCACCGGGATGGTGATGCGCTTGAGATCCTCGGTGAAGTCGGTCTGCGAGAAGGCAACGATGCCGTCATGGTGAGCCTTGGCCGAGCCCATCATGCCCTGGCGCCACCAATTGAGGATGACCCCTTCGGCAGGCTCGGCCCCAGGTCGGTTGTAGCCGTAGAACGGGCCGGCGGGCACATCGTGGAAAAACTGCGCGCGGTTGGTCGCGGTTTGCACCTGGAAGTCGTCGAATACCGACTTGGGCAGCCCACCCGGATTAGCCTCGGTCTTGACCATCAGCGGGGGCACCGCTGCAATCAGCACGGCTTTGGCAACCGGATCCCTGGGATGACGGGTGATATAGCGCACCACCTCGCCGCCGCCGGTGGAGTGGCCGACATGCACCGCGCCCTGCGTCCCCAGGTGCTCGACCACAGCGGCGACGTCATCGGCGTAGTGGTCCATGTCGTGTCCATCCCAGACCTGGCTGGAGCGCCCGTGTCCGCGCCGGTCATGGGCGACCACGCGAAAGCCTTGGCCAAGGAAGAACAGCAATTGCGCATCCCAGTCATCGGCGCTCAGCGGCCAGCCATGGTGAAAGTGGATCACCTGGGCGTCGCGTGGCCCCCAGTCTTTGTAGAAAATCTCGACCCCATCTTTAGTTGTGACGTATCCCATGCTCGCGTCTCCTGTATCAAAGGGTGGCGTGGTGACCGACATCCACCGCACAGCCTGAGCCGGTTGAACCCTCGGTCGCCTATCCAGCGTAGGACTAAAGTCAGCTTCAAGGTCTGAGAATTTTCCGAAGGTGCGGCATCAGTAGTGGTAACTGGGCATACGGCACAAAAAAACAGGCCCATGACGGGCCTGTGAGGAAAGCACCATGCCTGCTTACAGCGTTTCGATACTGCGCGGCGCCATGAAGTACAGCCAGATCAGCGCCAGGAAGTACATGGCCGGAATCAGGGTGAACAACACCGCATAGTTGTTATGGGTAGCAGTCAGCACGCTGCCCACGATCTGGGTCATGAACATCCCACCAATGGCCGCGCACATGCTGGCGAAGCCGAACACCGAGCTGATCAGGTGCTTGGGCGTGTAGTCCATAAGCAGACTCCAGATATTCGCCGTCCAGGCCTGGTGCGCGCCAACCGCCACCGCGATGGCCAGTACCGCAATCCACAGGCCACTGGCGTGCGCGGCAAAAGTCACGCTGAGCATGCTGCAGGCGAAAATCAGCAGCGAGATCAGCCGCGCGCGGATGGCCCGTACGCCGCGACCGATCAACCAGGAAGACAGGATGCCGCCGCCGATGCTGCCGAAATCAGCGGTCAGCCAGATCAGAATCAGCGGGATGCCCATCTGGGTAACGCTGATGCCCAAGTCGTACTGCTGATTGAGAAACGGCGGCAGCCAGTACAGGTAGAACCAGAACACCGGGGCGGTGATCGAGTACGCCACGGCGAAGGCCCAGGTCCCGCGCATGCGCAGGATGCGCTTGAAGGGTACCCGGCGCGCCTCAGGCTCGACGTCCTGTTGGATGTAGTCCAGTTCGCTCTGGCGCACCCGCGGGTGCTGCTCAGGGTCGAAGTATTTCAGCCCCCAGAACACCAGCCAGACCAGGCCCAGGCAAGCCATGGCGATGAACGCGGCTTGCCAGCCCCAGGCGGCGAGGATCAGCGGCAGCAGCGCCGGGGTGACCATGGCGCCGACATTGGTGCCGGCGTTGAACAGGCCGGTGGCAATCGCCCGTTCGCCAGCGGGGAACCACAGCCGCGTGGTCTTGACGCAAGCGGGGTAATTGGCCGCTTCAGTCAGGCCAAGGATGAACCGGCAAACCATGAACCCCGCCGCCGAGGTCGCCAAGCCGTGGGCGCCTGTGGCAAGGCTCCAGAGCAGCACGGCGGCGAAGAACGCACGCTTGACGCCTACTTTGTCGATCAGCCGGCCTTGCAACAAAAAGCCGATCGCATAGCCGACCTGGAACCAGAAGTTGATGTTGGCGTAGTCCATCGCCGTCCAGCTCATGTCCTTGGCCAGCATCGGTTGCATGATCCCGAGGGCAGCGCGATCGATGTAGTTCAAGGTGGTGGCGAAGAACACCAGGGCGAGCATGCCCCAGCGGGTCTTGCCGACGGCGAAGGCATCGCGAACTTTGTCGCCGATGCCTCCCTGCGGGACGCGGGCGGTGGTGATCTTGGAATCGGTCATTTAAGGGTCGTTTGTTGAACTTGTTATGAGCTGCAAGGGCTTATCGAACGCGACCAGCCTTTAGCTAGAGCGGGGCGCGAGATCGGTGAATGGTGCGCAGTGAATCACAGACCGTCAATTCAAGGGGTGGCGCTTGTGTTCGATCATCGAACAGTAGCGGGCCGCGTTTCCTTGCGCCTGAGTATCGGCCGCTTTTCCCTATCCAGTACTCCCGCCGCGAGCTTCTGTACATCTGAGGGCGACTTTTAGCGACGCATTTGCCTCTCACATGCGATAAGCCGTGATTATTGAATGTTATCTAGTCCTTGAAAATCCGTGCCTCCACGATCAGAATCGGTACGTAATTACATAGTACGTACCACATTACGAAATCGTAGGAGCAAATATGGCGCGCGGCGGTATCAACAAAGCAGTAGTGCAGCAGGCGCGCCAGGCCTTGATAGCCCGTGGCGAACATCCCAGCATCGATGCGGTACGTATCGAGCTGGGCAACACTGGATCGAAAACCACCATTCACCGCTACCTCAAAGAACTGGAGGCCCAGCAACCCGCGGCGCCGTTGGCGATGGCAGGGCTGAACGAGCAATTGGCACGGCTGGTGGATCAGCTGGCGGCGCAATTGCATGAGCAAGCAGAGGCGCACGTTCGCCAGGCCGAGGCGGTATTCGTCGAGCAGCGTGAGCAGCTTCACGCGCAGCTGCAGCTGGCGCAGCAGGCGCTGGCTGCGGCGCACCAACAACAGCAGATCCAGGCCGCCGCCTTGCAGGCCGAATCAGAAAAACTCGCCTCGACCTTGAGTACTCTGCAAGCCGAGCAATTGCGCAGTGCCAGCCTCAACCAGTCGCTGGGCGAGTTGCAGCTGCGCCTGACCGACAAGGATGAACAGGTCCGATCGCTGGAAGACAAACACCGCCACGCTCGCGATGCGCTCGAGCACTACCGCGCCGCCAGCCGCGAGCAGCGCGAGCAAGAACAGCGCCGGCATGAGGCGCAGGTTCAACAGCTGCAGGTCGAACAGCGGCAATTGCAGCAGGGCCTGATCGTGCGCCAGGAAGAATTGACCCGCCTGCACCGCGACAATGAGCGCTTGCTAGGTGAGACCCGTCAGTTGACCGCGCAGCACACCCTGATGAACGAGCAACTTGAGCAACGCGATGCACAAGTGCAGGGGCTGCGCTCGATCCTGGCCCAGGCGCAGGGCAGCAGTGATGAGATGCGCCGTCAGCTCGAGGCACAAGCCCAGCAGTTGGAGCAAAAGCGCGAGTTGTGCAGCGAACAGAAGCAGCAGTTGGATTATTTGCAGGCTGAGCTCGGCAGTCGGTCTGCCGCGTTGAGCGAGTGCCGCGCGGTTTTGGCTGCCCAGGAGCACGCCAATGGGCTTGGCGAAGGCGGATAAATCAAACTTTGCGCTGCCGGTGGTTTCTTCTGTAGACACTCACCGGAGTCGCTCAACCATGTCCAAGCCAGAGCAACAGCCTACTGAACAGCCAGGGAAGGGGCCTCATTCTTCCGAGCATTCCACTCAAAAGGATGATCTGGGGTTTGATCCGGACTCGCCAGATGTCGATGATCCGCAAGTTGATCCCCAGGGGCCGGCCAAGCCGCCGCGGGATTTTGAGAAGAAGCAATGAAGACTCCGGCCTCTTTGCAGGTGAGCCCGCAAAGAGGCCGGAATGGGCTTAACCCAGTCAGGACGGTCAGCCTTCGACGTGCTTGGCTGCCTCAACCCCCGCGCTGGAGAGTTTGATCGGATACTGCACGCTGATCTGGTGCTCGGCGTCGACGCCAACGCTGCCATCGTGAATCAGCCCTTCGTCCTGCAGGGTCTTGAGCATGCCGGCCACGGCTTTCTCGCCGCGATAATTGTCCAGCACTTCCTTGCCCAGCCCCTGCGGGTGGGCATGCAGCAGGCGGGTAAGAACTTCTGAGCGTAGTGGATCGTTACTCATGGATGGCTAACCTCGCAGAATCAATTCATTTGCCGTGTTTGGCTTGGAGCTGCTTGGCATGCTCCAGGTGTTTTTGCAGGGTCGGCAGCGTGTCGCTGGCGAAGGCTTTCAGGTCAGGCTTGTCAGAAGAGCTGGCCTCTTTCTGGAACAACTCCACGGCTTTTTCGTGGGCATCGACCTGGTTGTTGATGTACGACTTGTCGAACGACTCGTCACGCCACTCCAGGATCACCTTCTTCACCTTGTCGGTCAGCGCGGCCTCATCCGGCACGCTGATATCGTGTTTGCGGGCGACATCGCCAAGTTGCTGATTGGCCTTGGTATGGTCGGTGACCATTTGTTGAGCGAAGGCCTTGATGTCGGCATTCTGGCTCTTCTGCATGGCCAGGTTGCCGGTCACCACTTCGGCAATACCGGCTTCGGTGGCAGCATCGACAAAGTCATCTGAACTTGCGGCCATGGCATGCAACGAAGCCATGCCCAATGCGACGGACAAGCCGACCCGCTTGAGGAACAGGTTGTTCATGACGCACTCCTTCTCAGTTGGCGCGACCTCAATGTCGCTTATGGTTGAGCCATGGCGCCGAGCAAAGGTTTAATTTTTCTGCGCACAGCGCCTCCTGTGCACCACTGGGGAACGATGCCAGCGGGCAGGGCTCAGAGATTCAAAGGTTGCATGAAGGAGCAGGGGGCATGAGCATTGAACGCAGCATTCCCGAGCTTGAAGCCTGGTACGCCCAGTACGACGACGAGAGCTATAGGCGCGAATCGCCGGATGCTTATCACCACGAGCTGATTCGTACTGCCCAGGCGCTGCGCGACGACGGCGCACTCGATTGGGATGATTGGCTGGCCCTCAAGGCGCTGGCCGACCAGGCCCATGTCCGCGCCCTTGAGGAGGCGGTGCAGGCCCACGTCAACGATCCAGACGCATGAAAGCGCTGAAAATTGCCACCTTCAACATCAATGGCATCCGCAGTCGCTTGCCTGGGTTACTGGCCTGGCTTGAACGGGAACAACCGGATATCGCCTGCCTGCAAGAGCTTAAGGCCGCAGACAAGGACTTTCCCCGTCAGGCCTTGGAAGCGGCCGGCTATGGCTGTGTGTACCAGGGCCAGCCAGCGTGGAACGGGGTGGCGATATTGGCCCGCGACAGTGAGCCTTTGGAGGTGCGCCGTGGTTTGCCAGGCATGCAAGACGACAGCCAGAGCCGCTACCTGGAGGCCGCGGTCCATGGCGTACTGGTCGCCTGTCTGTACTTGCCCAACGGCAATCCGCAACCGGGGCCGAAGTTCGATTACAAGCTCGCCTGGTTCGAACACCTGATCACGCATGCCCAGGGGTTATGCGCCAGCGAACACCCGACGGTGCTGGCCGGTGACTTCAACGTGGTGCCGACCGATCAAGACATCTACAACCCGCGCTCCTGGCTCAAGGACGCCTTGCTCCAACCCGAATCGCGCGCCTGCTACCAGCGCCTGCTTGGGCAAGGCTGGATCGATGCAGTGCGCCACCTGCACCCGGATGAGCGGGTGTATACCTTCTGGGATTACTTTCGTAATCACTGGGCGCGCAATGCCGGGCTGCGAATCGACCACTTGCTGCTCAATCGCGCGCTAGCCCCCTATCTGAAGGCGGCAGGGGTCGACGCCTGGGTGCGTAACGAGCCCAAAGCCAGCGACCACGCGCCGACCTGGATCGAGCTGGGCTCGCGCAAACGGCGCTGATCTATAGTCAAGGACGGCAATTGCGACAACAAGGGACTTCAATGCGTGCTGCCAGGAAACACGACGATGACGGGCTGTTCGCGGTAACCGGCGAGGGCCGCGCCGTGGCCTTGTTTCGTCTGGTATTGGTGTTCATGGCGGTGGTGATGCTGGCATTCGTGTCGACCGAAACCTGGCGCATCTGGCGGGATTATCGGCATGCGTTCGTCAATGCCGAAGACTCGGTCACCAACCTGGCCCGTGCCTCTGCGCAACACGCCGAAGATGCTATCCGCCAGGTCGATGCGATTACCGCAGCATTGGCCGAGCGCTTGGAAGGAGACGGCTTCGAGCACCTCGACCGACCGCGCCTGCACGCCTTGCTGCGTCAGCAGGCCACCATCATGCCGCAGTTGCACGGGTTGTTCGTGTATGGCCCCGACGGCAGCTGGATCGTCACTGACCAGGACGCCATCCCGGCCAATGCCAACAACGCCGATCGCGACTATTTCAGCTATCACCGCAGCCACACCGATCGCCACGTCCGCATCGGCTCGGTCGTCAAAAGCCGCTCGACCGGCGATTTGATCATTCCGATTTCCAGGCGCTTGAACTATCCCGACGGCAGTTTTGCCGGGGTGCTGCTGGGCACCATCAAAGTCGACTGGTTCGTGCGCTATTACGGCGATTTCAAGATCGACGAGCGCGGCGCCCTGGTCTTGGCCAAGCGCGATGGGACCATTCTGGTACGCCGGCCCTTTGTCGAGCAGGTGGTCGGCCGCAGCCTGGCCAACAGCGAGGTGTTTCGCAACCACCTGCCGTATGCCAACGAAGGCATCGCGCAAGCGGTGGCAGTGGTCGACGGCACGCCGCGGCTGTATGCCTACCGGGCGCTGAGCCGGTATCCGCTGGTGGTAGAAGCGGGGCTGTCGCGCGAGTCGATCATCGCGCCGTGGCGGCATGACATGATCAAGTCGATTGGCGTACTGCTGGTCTTGCTCCTGGGCTTGGCGGTATTCGGCTGGGTGGTGCTGCGCCAGCTACGCGAGCGGATTGCCATCGAACGCGCTCTGCACCAGGCGCACCAGACCCTCAAGGACCTGGCCCTGACCGACAGCCTGACCGGCCTGGGCAACCGCCGGCGACTCGATGCGGTGTTCGAAGCTGAAGTCGGCCGGGCACGTCGGCAAGGCTATCCGCTGGCCTTGGTGATGATGGATCTGGATTACTTCAAGGCCTACAACGACCGCTACGGCCACCCGGCAGGCGACCAATGCCTGCGCCGGCTTGGCGAATTACTACGGCACATGTTGAAGCGCCCTGCGGACCTGGCGGTGCGCTATGGCGGTGAAGAGTTCACCCTGTTGTTGCCCGATACCGACGCGCAAGGTGCCGTGTTGATCGTCCAAGAAACGCTGCATATGCTGCGCCGCTTGGGTATTGAGCACGCCGGCAGCCCGTTGGGACAGGTGTCGGCCAGTGCTGGGATTGCGGTGGCTTATCCGGCCCTTGAGACGATTACCGCAGAGGGCTTGATGGCGGTGGCCGATAGCGCGCTGTATGAAGCCAAACGCCAGGGTAGGGACCGTTATTGCCTGGCTGGTGCGCCGGCCACGAGTGCCTAGCCAGAGGTTTTGGGGCTGGCAATACCGGCCTCATCGCGGGGCAAGCCCGCTCCCACGTTAACCAGCTTCATAGAGGGCTGAGTGAGAGCAGGCTGTGTGAGAGCAGGCTGCGTGGGAGCGGGCTTGCCCCGCGATGAGGCCGGTACTGACACTATCAGACCAGAACCCTGCGCATGGCGCAGCGCCCAACCAGTCCATGGCGCTGTTCTTCCTCCAAGATCCCTAGCAACCGCTCGCCCAACTGCTCCTGGCTAATCACGACAAAACCAAGCCGCTGATAAAACGGCGCATTCCAAGGCACCTGGGCAAAGGTTGTCAACGTTACCTCTGCACAACCCATCCTTCGAGCCGCACTGACTGCCTGGGCAATCAACCCGCGGCCAAGTCCCTGGCCCTGCGCCTGCTGAGCAACGGACACTTCGTGAATATGCAGCGCATCGCCCTCCAGACGGGCGCAGAGAAACCCCAATACCCGTTCGTGCGCATCGACTGCCACCCAGCTCGCCTGGGCCTGAATGAATGTCCGATGCGCGGTTTCGCTCAGCACCTCACTCGCAGCCAGCCAGGCCAAGCTGGGCACACTGAGAAATGCCTGGGCTGCCGAACGCTCGATGCTCGGCAGCAGCGGGATATCCTTGGCCAGGGTAGGGCGGATACGCATAGGACGGTCTCGGGCAAGCAAAGCGGCAAGTCTGGGAGCTGACGGAGCGGTGAGCAAGCGGGGGCTTGCAAGTTAGTTGTTATAACGTAACATTTAAGGCTGCCCACCCTCTCAGGATCGACCACTGTGATTCGCAGAAACCCCTCCGGCCACCTCCCAGAAATCGCTGAGTCGGCCTACATCGACCAAACCGCGATCATCTGCGGCAAGGTGGTGATCAAGGACAACGTGTTCGTTGGCCCCTACGCCGTGATCCGCGCCGATGAAGTCGACGCCAGCGGTGATATGCAGCCGATCGTCATCGGCGCCAACTCCAATATCCAGGATGGCGTGGTGATCCACTCCAAGTCTGGCGCCGCGGTAAGCATTGGTGAATACACCTCGATTGCCCACCGCTCGATCGTCCATGGCCCCTGCACCGTGGGTGATCGGGTATTCATCGGCTTCAACAGCGTGTTGTTCAACTGCCGCGTGGGCAATGGCAGCGTGGTGCGGCACAACTCGGTGGTCGACGGCAGGGATTTACCCGAACGCTTCTACGTGCCGCCCACCGAGCACATCGGCCCCCACACAGATTTGCAGAGTTACCCGCCGGTCAGCGTTTCGGCCTCGGAGTTCTCCGAAGACGTCGCGCGCACCAATATCGATCTGGTCCAGGGCTACAAGGCCTTGCAGAACGAGTTTTGAGCATGGCCGACTTGCTCATACGCAATGCCCGGGTGGTCAATGAAGGGCGTGAGTTCGACGCCGACCTGCTGGTCGCCCACGGGCGCATCGAAAAAATCGCCGCGAGCATCGACAACGCCCAGGCGCGCATCGAACTCGACGCCGATGGCCGCTGGCTGGTGCCGGGCATGATCGATGACCAGGTGCACTTTCGTGAGCCAGGCGCTGCGCACAAAGGCTCCATTGCCAGCGAGTCGCGTGCCGCAGTGGCCGGCGGCATTACCAGTTTCATGGACATGCCCAACACCCATCCGCCCACCCTGACCCTGGCAGCGCTGGCCGACAAGCAGCGCCGCGCGGCGGAGACTGCGCGGGCCAACTATGGTTTTCACTTTGGCGTCAGCCGCGACAACCTGGAAACCATCGCCGCGCTCGACCCTCGCGCGGTCGCCGGGATCAAGGTGTTCATGGGCGCATCCACCGGCGACATGCTGGTAGATGACCCTCAGGTACTGGAAAAGCTGTTCAGCTGTGCCCCCACCATCCTGCTCGCCCACTGCGAGCACACCCCCAGCATCCTTGCCAACCAGGCGCGCTGGCAGCAGCGCCATGGCACGTTCATCCCGCCCGCCGCGCACCCACAGATTCGCGACGCCCAGGCGTGCTATCGCTCCTCGATGCTGGCCGTCGAGCTGGCCCGGCGTTTCGGCACTCGGCTGCACGTGCTGCACCTGACTACAGCCGGCGAACTGGCATTGTTCGAGCCAGGCCCGGTGACCGGCAAGCGCATCTCCGCCGAGGTCTGCCTGCACCATTTGCTGTTCGACGACAGCGACTACGCAGCGCTTGGCCATCTGATCAAGTGCAATCCGGCGATCAAGTCGCGCGCCGACCGCGACGCTTTGCGTCAGGCGCTGGCCAGCGATCTCATCGATGTAATCGGCACCGACCATGCACCGCACAGCCTTGAAGAAAAACAGCGCGATTACCTCCAGGCACCGTCCGGGCTGCCATTGGTCCAGCATGCCTTGCCGGCCGCCTTGGAGCTGGTCAGCGAAGGGGTAATGAGCCTGAGCCAGATGGTCAGCAAGACCAGCCATGCAGTAGCGGACTTGTTCGCCATTCGCGAGCGCGGCTACCTGCGTGAAGGCTACTGGGCGGATTTTGCGGTGGTCGAGCGCCTGGCTCAGCCCCTGCCAGCCAGCGCGCAACCGATACTTGCCCACTGCGGCTGGACCCCCTTTGCCCAGCGCAGCTTTCGCCATGCCGTGCGCAGCACCGTGGTGTCGGGGCAGTTGGCTTGGCACCAGGGCCAGGTGATAGACAGCTGCCAGGGGCTGCCCTTGATGTTTGAACGATGAAGGAAGCACCGCCATGACCGAACAAGAGTTACTCAAGCAAAGCCCAGCGGCCTACATGAACGAGCCGCAGCGCCAGTTTTTTCGCACATTGCTGATAAGCCAGCGTAGCGAACTGCAGCAGCGCATCGAGCAAGAGTTTCGCGCCTTGCGCGAACAGGAAGTGCTCAGCGACCCCGCCGACATTGGCAGCGCCGAGGAGGAGCGACACTGGCAATTGCGCTCGCTGGAGCGCGAGAAGAAGCTGCTGGACAAGATCGACCAGGCCCTTGAGCGCCTAGCCCGTGGTGAGTATGGCTGGTGCGAGGAAACCGGCGAGCCGATCGGCCTGCGCCGTTTGCTGCTGCGGCCGACCGCCACCTTGTGCATCGAAGCCAAGGAGCGCCAGGAGCTGAAGGAAAAGCACCAGCGGGACGGCGCCTGAGCCGCCCCACGCTGGCGTTCAGTCTGCCCCCAGCTCACGCACCTGCCAGCGCACCGCGCTGACGCCTTTTTCCAGGCTGACTCGGCCGACCAGCCGCTCCAGTTGAGCCGTGGCTTGCGCATTGCCCAGCAGTTCGGCGCGCACTTCCAGGCGGCTGGCGTCAGGCAGATCCTCGCTGTGCAGCGACTGCAAGCGCAGGCCAGGGTCGCTGAGACTGTGCAGCATCAGGCTGCGCACCTGGATCTCATCCTCGGCGCGGCAAACGATACGCACCTCGAAACGCTGCTCGACCTCGCTGGCCGGCAACACTTCCTGGTGATCCAGGCGTTGGGCGATATCGCGCAGCAAAATGTTGGCGCAGAGCACCACCAGGCTGCCCACCGCTGCCTCCAATAGCAGCCCAACGCTGCACAGCACGCCGACAGCGGCGGTGCACCAGAGGGTCGCGGCAGTATTGAGCCCGCGTACGTTCAAGCCGTCGCGCATGATTACGCCGCCGCCGAGAAAACCGATACCCGACACCACATAAGCGGCGATCCGCGACGCATCGGTCGGGGCCATGCCCGGCACTGCCTGGGTCATCAGCACGAACAGGCAAGCGCCGGTGCTGACCAGCGCATTGGTGCGCAGGCCGGTCAGGCGTTGACGCAGTTGTCGCTCAGCGCCGATCAAGGCACCGAGCAGCAGGGCTACGCTGACGCGCAGCAGAAAGACTTTCCAATCCATAGCAAACCTCGTTGCACGGGCAATCGCCCGTACGAGCACCATCGGCAGATGGCACGTTGAAAAATGAGAATGCGCAGGACCACAGCAGCCATCGCCCATCGGGCGGCGGTGTAGAGAAGAGGGGGGAGGGAGCATTGACCCGTTTGGGCCGTGCTGAACCACCGTCTACCGAGTTTGGCGAGACAGTGGCAGAAATACTGCCGGACTAGCTCGCCGTGTGGACCTGTCGCAATCGACTGGGGCTACTGTCCAATGCAGGACTCCTGTGCGGGGATGCGTAATTGCGCGGCGGACCTTACCCCTGGCACGGGGCAAGGTCAACGACACAAAGATGACAATTGCGTCATAGAGGCGTTTGCTCGATCAGGCTGGGCTGATCCGTACCGGCTGCGGTGGTAATCTTGCGCCTTTGGTTACCTACTGCGGATTTTCCCATGCTGTTCAATCTCGCCATCCTCTTCGCCACCGTGCTGGCCATGGAAGGCGTCGGCACCTTGGCGCACAAGTACATCATGCATGGCTGGGGCTGGTGGTTGCACCGCTCGCACCATCAGCCGCAGCTGGGCATGCTGGAAACCAACGACGTCTACCTGGTGGCGCTGGCCTTGATTGCGACCGGCCTGGTGGCGCTGGGCAAGGCCGGGCATACGCCATTGCAGTGGGTCGGCGGCGGGGTAGCGGGTTATGGCCTGCTGTATGTGCTGGCCCATGACGGCTGGTTTCACCGGCATTGGCCGCGCAAGCTGCGCCCAGCCAATCGATACCTGAAGCGACTGCATCGGGCGCACCGGCTACACCATGCGGTTAAGGGGCGCCAGGGCTGCGTGTCGTTCGGGTTTTTCTATGCACCGCCCTTGGCCGTGCTCAAGCGCCAATTGCGTGCACGGCGTACGCACATCGAGCGCTGAAGCAGCGGGCCTCATCCCGGATCAAGCCCGCCCCTGCAAAGGTCAATCTTCAGCGGTACGCCCAGAACCCGCCGCGCCCGGCTCTAGCGTGTGGCCACGACTCACCCACCAGCCAAACCCCGCCGCGGTGAAGAACATCAGCAAGCTATAGATCGCCGCTGGCACTGCCATGGTGGCGTTATTGAGCAGCGACGGGCTCAAGGCCAGGGCAATGGCCAAGGTGCCGTTGTGAATACCGATCTCCATGCCAATGGCAATCGCCTGGCGCTTGGGGATGTTCAACAAGCGCGGCACCCAGTAGCCCACGCCCAGGCTGAGCAGGTTGAACAATAGCGCTGCGCCGCCGACGATCGGTGCGTACTCGACCACGGTCTGCCAATCCTTGGCCAGCGCCAGGACGATGGTGAACGCCAGGAACAGCGCCGCCACCAGCTTCATCGGTTTCTCCATGCGCGCGGCAAAGCCCGGCGCCCAGCGGCGGATCATCATGCCCAGCGCCACTGGCAGCAAGACGATGGCGAACACTTGCATGACCTTGGCAAATTGCAGCGGAATGGCCTGGTCCGATTCCATGAACCAGATCAGCGACAGATTGACCAGCAGCGGCATGGTCAGGATCGCGATCAGCGAGTTGACCGCGGTCAAGGTGATGTTCAGCGCCACATCGCCATGGGCCAGGTGGCTGAACAGGTTGGCCGTAGTGCCGCCGGGCGAGGCTGCCAACAGCATCAGGCCGACCGCCAGTGCCGACTCCAGGCCAAAGCCATTGGCGATCAGGAAGCACACCAACGGCAGCAGCAGGATCTGGCAAGCCAGGCCAATCACTACCGGCTTGGGGTACTTCACCACCCGGGCGAAGTCAGCCAGGGTCAGCGACAAGCCAAGCCCGAGCATGATGATGCCCAAGGCGATAGGCAGGACGGCGGTAAGCAAGGGTGAGGCGGTCATGGGCACTGTCTCGAGCAAAGTAGTGCCAGCAGTGTAGGTGGCGCCCGAACGATCGCTAATCGCACTAGGCCAGGTCTTGGTAAAGTTTTGTTACTGCGCCTGTGGCCAAAGCACCGTCACAGCGGCCCTGCGCCGCGTTGCTTACTGGCGGCGGGCGCAGTAGGATTCGCGCTTTTGCCGAGGATTAGCCTGTCATGCCGTTCCAGCAAGGTCTGCTTGCCACCCCGGTGCCGGCGCACGCCCGTCACCTGTTCTTCACCTTGCACGCAAGCCAGGCGCTGCCTGCGGTGCTCGACGCTTTGCTGACGCACGTCGATGGCCAGCAACTGATCGTCGGCATCGGCGCGCCGCTGGCCAAGGCCCTGGGCCGCGAAGTCCCGGGGCTACGCAGCTTCCCGCAACTGGACGCGGCGGTCGAGAACCCTAGCACCCAGCACGCCCTGTGGCTATGGCTGCGCGGTGCTGAGCGCGGTGAGCTGTTCCTGCGCGCGCAGGCCTTGGAACAACTGCTGGCACCGGCCTTGCGCCTGGTAGACAGTGTCGATGGCTTCCTGCACCGCGGCGGTCACGACCTGACCGGCTATGAGGACGGTACTGAGAACCCGGTCGAGCAAGCGGCAGTAGACGCGGCAATCGTTGCCGGCGAGCAGCCAGGCCTGAGCGGTTCGAGCTTTGCTGCCTTCCAGCTGTGGAAGCATGACCTGAACTACTTCAAGTCGCTGCCGCAGGCTGAGCAAGACAACATCATTGGCCGCCGTCTCAGCGACAACGAAGAGCTGGACGATGCGCCAGAGTCGGCACACGTCAAACGTACCGCTCAGGAGAGCTTCGACCCTGAAGCCTTCATGGTCAGGCGTTCGGTCGCCTGGACCGATGAGCGTGGCGCGGGCCTGGCATTCGTTGCCCTCGGGCATAGCTTCGACGCTTTCGAGGTGCAGCTGCGCCGCATGAGCGGCCTGGAAGACGGCGTGATCGACGGCCTGTACCGCTTCAGCCGGCCACTGACCGGCGGTTACTACTGGTGCCCACCGCTCAATGCTGGCGGTCTGGACTTGAGCTTGCTGCTGCAGGCCTAAAGCTAAACATCCAGATACAGAAACACCCACCGGTGCGGGGTAGAGCGGCTAGCCTTGAAAGTTTCCGATTCATGACGGGAGCTTTTCTATGTACGGTCGTCGTGATGTCCTACGCACTGGTGCGGCTTTAGGCCTACTGGCTGCCAGCCCTTGGCTACGCGCTGAAGCCGCCAGCGGCATGCTCACCCGCAAGGTCCCCGCAACCGGTGAAGCCTTGCCGGTCATCGGCGCTGGCACCTCTGGCAGTTTCGAGGTCGAGGCGGGCTCTGCGCAGTACCAGCAGCTCAAGCAAGTACTCAAGGCGTTTTTCGACGGTGGCGGCAAGGTCATCGACACCTCGCCCAACTACGGCGGCGCCGATGCCATTCTCGGCCAGTTGCTGGAGGAGGGCGGCTGGCACCGCCAGTGCTTCATCGCCACCAAGATCGCCGCCGACAGCGCCGCTGCCGCCCAGGAGCAGTGGGCGGGTACGCTCAAGAGCCTGCGCACCGACAAGGTCGATTTGCTGCAGATCCACAACCTGCGAGACTGGCAACGCCAACTGCCCTACGCCCGCGAGCTCAAGGCCCAGGGCAAGACCCGCTATATCGGCATTACCCACTACCTGGCCAGCGGCCAGGATGATGTCGAGCGGATTGTGCGCAGCGAAAAGCTCGATTTCATCCAGATCAACTATTCGGTCAACTCGCCTGAGGCGGCGAAAAGCCTGCTACCGCTGTGCCAGGACAAGGGCGTGGCGGTGCTGATCAACCGTGCCTTCGATGACGGCCGGCTGTTCGCCAAGGTCAAGGATCAGCCGTTGCCGGGCTGGGCGGCAGAGGCCGGGGTTAGCAGCTGGGCGCAGTTGTTTCTGAAGTTCGCCATCAGCCATCCGGCCGTGACGGCGGTGATCCCCGCGACCAGTCGCCCGGACCGCCAGCTCGATCAACTCAAGGCCGGCAGTGGTGCGTTACTCAGCCAGACGCAGCAGCAAGCGCTGATCGAGCAGTTCGCCTGAGCCGATGAGCAACTGGCGGCGGCGCCTGGATCAAGGGCTCAACCTCAAGCCCGACGAGGGCCCGGCGGTAATCGCCGGTCTGGCCTTGTTCTACCTGCTGTTCACCGGTTACTTCATGCTGCGGCCGGTACGCGAGACCATGGGCGTAGCTGGCGGGGTGGACAACCTGCAATGGCTGTTCACTGGCACCTTCGTGGTGACGCTGATCTGCCTGCCGCTGTTCGGCTGGCTGGCTTCGCGGGTCAAACGACGGCGCATCCTGCCTTGGACCTATGCCTTCTTTGCCAGCAACCTGCTGCTATTTGCCGTGCTGTTTGCCCGCGACCCTGACGATATCTGGCAGGCGCGGGCTTTTTACATCTGGCTGTCGGTGTTCAACCTGCTGGCCATATCTCTGGCCTGGAGCGTGTTGGCTGACCTGTTTTCCAGCGAACAGGGCAAGCGGCTGTTCGGCCTGCTGGCGGCCGGCGCCAGCTTGGGCGGCTTGACCGGTCCGGTGCTCGGCACTTTGCTGGTGGCGCCGCTGGGGCATGCTGGGCTGCTGGTCCTGGCGTGTCTGTTGCTGCTTGGCAGCATCGGCGCCACCCTCTACCTGCAGCGCTGGCGTGACCGCCATCCGTTGCCGGCGATGAGTGAGCATCCGGCCTCCAAGCCCTTGGGTGGCAATCCGTTCGCCGGCGCTACCGCGGTGCTGCGCTCGCCGTATCTACTGGGTATCGCACTGTTCGTGGTGCTGCTGGCCAGTGTCAGTACGTTTTTGTACTTCGAACAGGCACGCATCGTCAGTGAAACGTTCTCTGACCGGACCCGCCAAACCCAGGTGTTTGGCCTGATCGACAGCGTGGTGCAGGCGCTGGCCATACTGACCCAGGTGTTTATCACCGGGCGGCTGGCCCGGCGCCTTGGGGTCGGCGTGCTTTTGGTGGCAGTACCGCTGGTGATGGCGGCCGGTTTCATCTGGCTGGCCATGGCGCCGGTGTTTGCTGTGTTCGTGGTGGTGATGGTGGTACGCCGCGCCGGTGAATACGCCTTGGTTCGCCCTGGGCGAGAAATGCTGTTTACGGTGTTACCTGCCGAAGACAAGTACAAGGCCAAGAACTTCATCGACACCGTGGTCTATCGCGGCGGCGATGCCTTGAGCGGCTGGGTCAAGCGTGCGCTGGATGTGATGGGCGACCACCCGCAGCTGGCCATGCTGATCGGTGCGGCGATTGCCCTGGGCTGGGCGGTTACCGGGGGTTGGCTGGGTCGCCGTCAGCGGGGGCTGGAGGAGCGAAACTGAAATGCGGCCTTGGGGCCGCTGTGCGGCCCTTCGCGGCGGTTCGGCGCCCCGACAAGCCCGCTCCCACAGGGGTAGCGCTGCTCTTAAGTTTTGCGCTGTACCTGTGGGAGCGGGCTTGTCGGGGCGCCGAACCGCCGCGAAGGGCTGCACAGCAGCCCCAATACAGGCGACCCAGCAGTTCGGTAATACCCTGGGGTAGCCGCCGTATGGGCCTTGAATACCCGCTGAAAATGGCTCTGATCAGCGAAACCCAGGCGGTAGGCCACCTCGGCAAGTTCCTCACCTTGGCGAAGCAGCTGCCGCGCCCGGTTGATCCGGGCGTTGAGCAGATAAGCGTGGGGCGTAAAACCAGTGGCTGCACGGAAGGCGCGAATCAGCTGATAGCGCCCAAGGTCGGCTTGGCGTGCCAGCGAGTCGAGGCTCAACTCGGCCAATTCCGCCTGTTCGATATGCTCAATCAGTTGACCCAGAACAGACCGCCCCAGCGGTGCAATGGGAGCTGCCTCCAGCGCAGGGTATGCACTGAAATCATGGTCCCCCATGAACGTCACCAACGCTGCGTGCTTCTCGGCAACCCCGGCGTCTGAGAACAACAGCGCATTGAGCTGACAAAAGTGCTGGTAAAGCTCCACTGAGCGGACGATGCGCGCCGGTTCACCCGCATCAGCCGCTGGCGTGCCCATCTCCAGGCGCAATTGCTGCAACCATTGGGCATCCAGGTGCAGCATCTGGTAACTCCAGGCCGTACCCGGTTCCGGGTTGCAAGCGTGCACCCGCTGCGCCGGCACCAGCACCAGGGTGCCTGGCGTCAGGCGCACTTGCCGTTTGCCGGCACCGCTGAAACGGCTAAAACCCACATCGACCGCACCTATGGAAAACGTTGGGTGGCTATGGGCCTTGTAACAGGCGCGGCTATGACAAGCGCGGCGACTTTCGACGAAGGGCAGGGCGGGGTCATGCCAGATTTCGCTGCTTGCGCAATGCATGGGCCTGTCTCGGGTGTCAGCGGAGCGCGCAGTCTAACCTGTGGCCCACTGTTGCGGCCATTTACCCCGTGACTGTGCTTGACGCCGGCAGGCCAGGGCGGCGAGGCTGGCCCGGTCGCAACGGAGAACAATAATGGACCTGTCGAGCCTGCTGCTTTTCATCCCCGCCTGCTTTGCCCTGAACATGGCACCTGGCCCCAACAACCTCTTGTCCCTGCACAACGCCAGCCGTTATGGCCTGCGCACTGCCTGTGTGGCCGGCGCTGGGCGGATTCTCGCCTTCAGCGGCATGATCACCCTGGCGGCAATGGGCCTGGCGGTGGTGCTGCACACCAGCGAATACCTGTTTCTAAGCATCAAGGTGATTGGCGCGGCCTACCTGTTCTACATCGCCTGGCAACTGTGGCGGGCACCGGTTGCTGAGGCACAACTGACGGGTGAACACCCGCGCGGCACTTGGCGCCTGGCGCGGCAAGAGTTCTGGGTGGCGGCGGGTAATCCGAAAGCGATTTTGCTGTTCACCGCCTTTTTGCCGCAGTTCGTATCGATGAACAGCGCCACGCCGGTCAGTGAACAGTTCCTCTGGCTGGGCGGGCTGTTCCTGCTGTTGGAGTGGGCGGCAATCGCGATCTATGCGGGGCTGGGCGCTTACCTGCAGCGCTGGTTCAATCGGCCTGGACCACGACGGGTGTTCAACCGGGTCAGTGCTTCGCTGCTTGGCTGTGCCGGGTTAGGGTTGCTGGCAGCGCGGCGCTAGGCTTCATCAATCGCGGTAGAACACCTGCACCAGGTGATAGCCAAACTTGGACTTGATCGGCCCGTGGATCTCTCGCAGGGCTTTCTTGAAGATCACCTGGTCGATCGCGCCGACCATCTGCCCTGGGCGCACTTCACCCAGATCGCCGCCGCGCTTGCCCGACGGGCAGGTGGAAAACTTCTTCGCCAGGACGTCGAAGGCCTCGCCCTTGGCGATGCGCTGCTTGAGCTGTTCGGCCTCGGCAGCGGTCTTGACCAGGATGTGACGGGCTTGAGCTTTCATGGGACACCTGTGTATCGGGCAAAAAAGGGCGCCATTATGCCTGATCGCGCAGCTCTGCGCGGTCGCGGAATTGCTCCAGCGCTTCAGGGTTGGCCAGGGCATCGGTATTTTTCACAGGCTGGCCGTGGACCACATTGCGAATCGCCAATTCCACCAGCTTGCCGCTGATGGTCCGCGGGATATCGTTGACCTGGGCGATCACCGCCGGCACGTGGCGCGGCGTGGTGTACTGGCGAATCACCTGGCGGATACGTTGGCGCAGGGCGTCATCCAGTTGCAGCCCCTCGCGCAGGCGCACGAACAGCACCACGCGCACATCGTTGTGCCACTGCTGGCCAATGGCGACGCTCTCGACCACTTCTTCGACCTTCTCAACCTGCCGGTAGATCTCTGCCGTGCCAATGCGCACCCCGCCCGGGTTGAGCACTGCATCGGAGCGGCCATGGATTATCAGGCCACCTGTGGCACTTTGCTCGGCATAGTCGCCCTGGGCCCAGACCCCGGCAAACTGGCTGAAATACGCCTCGTGGTAGCGGCTGCTATCGCTATCGCCCCAGAACCCCAGCGGCATCGAGGGGAAGTTGCGCGTGCAGACCAGCTCGCCTTTCTCGCCGATCAGCGGCTGGCCGTGCTCGTCCCACACCTCCACCGCCATACCGAGGCCTTTGCACTGAATCTCGCCACGGCGCACTGGCAGTAACGGATTCCCCAGGACAAAGCAGGAAACGATATCGGTACCGCCAGACATCGAAGCCAGGCACACGTCGGCCTTGATCTTGCGATAGACGTAGTCGTAGCTGTGCGGCGACAGCGGCGAGCCGGTCGAGAGGATCAGGCGCAGGCTGTCCAGGCGATGGCTGGTGGCCGGCTGCAGGCCTTCTTGCTCCAGCGCGGCCAGGTACTTGGCACTGGTGCCGAAGGCGGTGACCTGCTCGCTATCGATCAGGTCGAGCAGGCGTTCGGCGGCTGGATGAAATGGCGAGCCGTCGTAGAGCACGATCGTTGCGCCAACGGCTAAGGCGCTGGCCAGCCAGTTCCACATCATCCAGCCGCAGGTGGTGTAGTAGAACAGGACGTCGTCGGCCTTCAAATCGTTATGCAGGCCATGTTCCTTGAGGTGCTGCAACAACACACCGCCAGCGCGATGGACGATGCACTTTGGCACGCCGGTGGTGCCGCTGGAGTAGAGGATGTACAGCGGATGGTCGAAGGGCAGCGCAGTGAACTGCGGCTCGCCCCCGGGCTGGTAGAACGCATTCCACAGGCTGACGTTGGGCGCGACGAACTCCTCGGCTTGGGTATGGCTGCGGGTATAGGGCACGATCAGCAAGCGCTCAAGGCCTGGCAGCTGGCTGACCACTTGGTTGATCTTGTCCACCTGGTCGATGCACTTGCCGGCGTACTCGTAGCCGGCGCAGGCAATCAGGAGTTTCGGCTCGATCTGGCCGAAGCGATCGATGATGCCGTGCAGGCCGAATTCGGGTGAGGAGCTGGACCAGACCGCGCCGATACTGGCGCAGGCGAGCATGGCCACCAACGTTTCCCAGGTATTGGGCATGACCGCAGCAACCCGGTCACCGGCCTGGATGCCCCACGCGCTCAAGGCACGCTGGAAACCGGCCACCTGGGCGGCCAGTTGGCTATGGGTGAACCCCTGGCGTTTACCGTCTTCACGTACGGCGATAACCGCCGGGCGGTCGTCGCGGCGCTGCAGCAGGTGTTCGGCGTAGTTGAGGGTGGCGCCAGGGAACCAGCGCGCATCGGGCATGCGGGGGCCTTCTTCGAGTACCTGGCTGGCGGGGGATTGCCACTGTACGTGGAAGTACTCCGCCAGGGTCTGCCAGAAGGCTGCGCGGTGCTCGATGCTCCAGCGGTGCAGGGCGGGGTAATCGTTGAGCTGCAGATTGAAACGCAGGTTGACCCGGCGGCGGAAGGCATCCATCCGGCTGGCCTCGATCCGCGCCGTGGAGGGGCGCCAGAGCACATCGTTCATGCCGAAATCTCCGCAAAGGCGTGTAGGCGCGAGTAAGCCCGCGCCTACAAGGGCTCTATTACTCCACTTTAGCTGTTTCTACCTTTTCGGACGCCGACCATACGCGATAACGCACCTCGACACCTTTGGGCACGTAGACCACCACCGGCAGCTTGCTGTTGTAGCGCAGCATGAAGCCTTCGCCGATTACCGGCACGAAGGCCTTGGTTTTCTTGCCATCCGGGCAGGCCATCAGGGTGCTGGCCGGGCCGCCGACTGTTTCCAGCCGGTAGTAGCTGTAGCCCCAGCCTTCCAGGGTTTTTTCTTCCAGGGTTCCTGCCAGACGCTGACGATTGCAGTCCACCTCAAGGGTTTTGCCAGCCAGAATCTCCAGCTTGTGGGCCGATTCATCTGCCTGCGCGGGCAGGCGGATGACCTGGCGGGTGAAGCCTTGTTCCGCCTCAGGATAGGGCGCGACGTCCTTGAGCGTGGCCGCCATTGCCGGAACGGCGGCGGCCAGGGTCAGGGAGAAGATCGCGGTCAGTGGGAATGGGCGCATACGGCCTCCTTGCAATTGAACGAATGCAAGACCGCGCCAGGCCCACCGCCAACCCTCACTGGGCCAGCCAGCCACCATCGACGTTCCAGGCGGCGCCGCGGACCTGGCTTGCGGCCTCGCTGCACAGGAACAATACCAGCTCACCCAGATGCTGGGGGGTGACGAACGCCAAAGAAGGTTGTTTTTCGGCGAGCAAATCGTGCTGCGCTTGCTGCGGATCAGCCCCGGCCGCTGCGCGATCGTCGATCTGCTTCTGCACCAGCGGGGTCAACACCCAACCGGGGCAGATGGCGTTGCAGGTGACATTGCTGGTAGCGGTTTCCAGCCCCACCACCTTGGTCAGGCCGATCACGCCATGTTTGGCAGCCACATACGCGGCCTTGCCAGTAGAGCCCACCAAACCATGCACCGAAGCGATATTGACGATCCGCCCCCAGTTGCGCGCACGCATGCCGGGCAAGGCCAGACGCGTGCCATGAAACACCGCCGAGAGGTTCAGGGCAATGATCTTGTCCCAGCTTTCGAGGGGAAAGTTCTCGACCGGGGCGACGTGCTGGATCCCGGCGTTATTGACGAGGATATCGACCCCGCCAAAGTCGCGCTCAGCCAGGGCGAACAGGTCTTCAATCTGCGTGACCTGGGACAAGTCTGCCGGGTGATGGGCAACCTTCACCCCGTGGCGGGCGATCTCGGCCAGTGCCGGCGCCGGATCGCCAAAGCCGTTGAGGATGATGTTCGCCCCAGCGCCTGCCAGCACTTGGGCAATGCCCAGGCCGATGCCGCTGGTGGAACCGGTGACGAGTGCAGTTTTGCCAGTCAGTGTCATGCAAAAGCTCCTTAGACGATGCCGGTGGCGTAGAAAGTCGCGATGACCACGAAAACCGCCAGGGTCTTGATCAGGGTAATCCCAAAAATATCTTTGTAGGCTTCGCGGTGGGTCAGGCCGGTGACGGCCAGCAACGTGATCACCGCGCCGTTGTGCGGCAGGGTGTCCATGCCGCCACTGGCCATCGCCGCCACCCGGTGCAGCACTTCAAGCGGGATGTTGGCGGCGTTGGCCGCTGCGATGAAACTGTCGCCCATCGCCGCCAGGGCAATACTCATCCCGCCTGATGCCGAGCCAGTGATGCCCGCCAGCAAGGTCACGGTGATGGCTTCGTTGACCAGCGGATTAGGGATACCGCGTAGCGCATCGGCCAGCACCAAGAAGCCCGGCAGCGAGGCGATCACCGCACCGAAGCCGTATTCCGATGCGGTGTTCATGGCAGCGAGCAAGGCGCCGCTGACAGCGCTTTTGGTGCCCTCGGCCAGGCGCTGGCGGATTGCGCCGAAGGCGCACACCAGCACCATCAAGATGCCCACCAGCAAGGCCGCCTGCACCGCCCAGATCGCGGTCAGCTTGGCCACATCGCTCTGCACTGGCGCGGCCATCCCCGGCAGTTGCAGGCTATGGCTGCTGCCGTACCACTGGGGGATCCAGTGGGTGAACAGTAGGTTCATCACCCCCACCAGCAGCAGCGGGGCGAGTGCCAGCAGCGGGTTGGGCAGGGCCAGGTCGTCAGCGGTTTCTGGCTCATTGCGCAGTTCGCTGCCATAGCCTTCGCCGGCTCGCTGAGCCTTGTTGCGTTGGCGCTGCAGGTAGAGCATGCCGGTACAGAACACGAAGATTGTGCCAATCAAGCCCAGCCAGGGCGCGGCCCAGGCCGTGGTGTTGAAGAAGGTGCTGGGGATGATGTTCTGGATTTGTGGCGTGCCGGGCAGGGCGTCCATGGTGAAGGAGAACGCACCCAGGGCAATGGTCGCCGGGATCAGGCGCTTAGGGATATTGCTCTGGCGGAACATTTCCGCAGCGAACGGGTACACCGCGAACACCACCACGAACAGCGACACACCGCCATAGGTGAGCAGGGCGCAGACCAGCACGATCACCAGCATGGCCTGGCGGGTGCCCAGTAGGCGGATGGCGGCGGCAACGATCGAGCGCGAGAAGCCAGACAGCTCGATCAGCTTGCCGAACACCGCGCCGAGCAGAAATACCGGGAAGTACAGCTTGATGAAGCCGACCATTTTTTCCATGAACACGCCGGTGAAAGCGGGGGCAACAGCAGAAGGGTCGGTGAGCAGCACCGCGCCGAGGGCGGCGATGGGGGCGAAGAGGATTACGCTGTAGCCGCGGTAGGCGGCGAGCATCAGCAGCGCGAGGGCTGCCAAGGCGATGAGCACAGTCATCGGGTCTATCTCCTGGGTGAATCTTGTTTTTATGGGTTTGGAGGGGATAGCGGGAATCGTGCCAGCTGCTTAAGTGATTGATTTATATGTGTTTATCTTTTAGCTCAGGAATGTATGTCTCTGATTTGAGATTGTTGGGGCCGCGTTGCGGCCCATCGGAGCGGTTCGTCGGGGCGCCGAACCGCTCCGATGGCCGCAACGCGGCCCCAACTCTGCGGTCTCTAACTATAGATCGCCAATCTCATTATTGAGACAAAACCCCCAGCGCGACCATCTTCTTGTATAACGTCGACCGTCCCACCCCCAGGCTCTGCGCCGTTTGCGGCACATTCCCGGCACAACGCGCCAAGGCCTCGACAATCACCTTACGCTCAAACTGCTCACACGCTTCGCGCAGATTCAACGCAACCGGCGCCCCTTCCACAACCAGCAGAGGCCCTAGCGCTTCCTGCAAATCACACAACCCCAAGCGCGGCTGATCCGCCAACAGCGTCGCCCGCTCCAGCACGTTACGCAGCTCACGAATATTGCCCGGCCAGGCATGGCGCATCAGCAAGGCCTGCGCCTCATCTTCAAGCTCATACTGACTGCCCAAATCCGCCAGAATCGCCTCACACAGTGCCGGCAGGTCATCCAGACGCTCACGCAGCGGCGGCACCTGGATCGGCAGCACGTTCAGCCGGTAGTACAAATCCGCACGGAACCGGCCTTCGGCCATGGCTGCCTGCAGATCGATGGACGTTGCAGCGATGATCCGCACATCGCTGCGCAGCATCTGGTTGGAACCAACCGGCTCGTACTCTTTCTCTTGCAGCACCCGCAGCAGCTTGCTCTGTAATGCCAGCGGCATATCGCCGATCTCATCGAGAAACAGCGTGCCGCCTTCGGCCAATTGCAGCTTGCCGGAACGGCCCTTGCGCTCAGCGCCGGTAAAGGCACCCGGCGCGGTGCCAAAGAACTCGGCCTCAAGCAGCGTTTCAGGAATCGCGGCGCTGTTGATGCTGACAAAGGCCTTGTGTGCCCTGGCCGAGGCGGCGTGGATGGCGTGGGCCAGCAGCTCCTTGCCGGTGCCGGTTTCACCCAGCAGCAACACCGGCGAATCACTGTTGGCCCCACGCCGGGCACGGCGTTTGGCTTCAAGGCTGGCTGGGCTGGTGCCGACGAACTGGGCGAAGGTGTACTTGGCCTGGCGCGCCCGCAACTGCGAACGGGTCGATGCCAGTTCCTGCTGCATGCTCGAATAACGTTTGAGCAGCGGTGACAAGCTGCGCAGTTCATCGAACAAGGCAAAGCCAATCGCCCCGATCAGCTTGCCCTGGTCGTCATGAATCGGCAGGCGCATGACCACCAAGGGTTCATTGGGCGTATCGAGCATATCCAGCAGGATCGGCTTGCCATCGCTGACCACCTCGCGCATCAGGCTACCGGGAATCACCGCCTCGCACGGCTGGCCGATGGCAGTGGCGGCGTCCGGCAGGCCAAAGCGGCGGGCGTAGCGCTCGTTCATCCAGACGATGCGCGCCTGGCGGTCGACGATCACCGTGCCTTCGCTGGACTGCTCGATGATCTCGAACAGCGATCGGATCGCCAACTGGCGTACTTGGGGATAGTCCTTGAGGCTGTCGCTGTCGTGCATGGGGAGGCCTGGATAGGTGGAGCATGATTAAAGGTTTGTCAGTCGTAGCGGGTTGTCTGTTTCGCGGGCAAGCCCACTCCCACAGGGATCGCAGCGATCCGCTTGCCAGTGCTGAGCCTGTTACCTGCGCGGGTCGAACGCCTCGCGCAGGGCATCACCCATGAATACCAGCAACGAGAGAATCAAGGCCAGGGCAAAGAACGCGGTGAAGCCTAGCCAAGGCGCCTCCAGATGCTGCTTGCCCTGAGTCACCAACTCGCCCAGCGAGGCGCTGCCAGCAGGCATGCCGAAACCGAGGAAATCCAGGGCGGTGAGGGTGGTGATGGCGCCGGTGAGCATGAACGGGATGAGCGTCAGGGTGGCATTCATGGCATTGGGCAGGATATGCCGCAGCATGATCTGGCTGTCCGCCATGCCCAGCGCACGGGCCGCCTTGACGTACTCAAGGTTGCGCCCGCGCAGGAACTCTGCACGTACCACATCGACCAGGGTCAGCCAGGAAAACAACGCCATGATCCCCAGCAGCCACCAGAAATCCGGCTCGACAAAGCCGCTGAGGATGATCAGCAAATACAGCACCGGCAACCCCGACCAGACCTCCAACAAGCGCTGCCCGAGCAAGTCGACCCAACCGCCGTGATAGCCCTGCAAGGCCCCGGCAAGCAGCCCGATCAGCACACTGACAACCGTCAGGGCGAAAGCGAACAGCAGCGATACCCGCGTGCCATACAGCACCCGCGCCAGCACATCGCGCCCCTGATCATCGGTGCCCAGCCAGTTAGCGGTGGACGGCGGGCTGGGTGTCGGCACTTGCAAGTCGTAGTTGGGGGTATCGGCACTGAACGGGATCGGGGCAAACAGCATCCATCCCCCTTGGCCCTCGATCAGCTCGCGTACGTACTGGCTGCGATAGTCCGGCTGGAACGGCAATTGCCCGCCAAACGCCTGCTCGGTGTAACGCTTGAGCGCCGGTACGTACAGCTCGCCCTTGTAAGACAGCAGCAGCGGTTTGTCGTTGGCCACCAGCTCAGCGCCCAGGCTCAGCAGCAACAGCCCGGCAAACAGCCACAGGGAAATCCAGCCGCGACGATTGTCGCGAAAGCGTCGCAGGCGGCGTCGCGAGACAGGCGAGAGCATCAGTGCGCCCTCGTGTCGAAGTCGATACGCGGATCGAGCAGGGTGTAGCACAGGTCACCGATCAAGCGAATCAGCAGCCCGGCCAGGGTGAAGATGAACAGCGTGCCGAACACCACCGGATAGTCGCGTGATACAGCGGCCTCGTAGCTCATCCGCCCCAGGCCATCGAGCGAGAAGATCACTTCGATCAGCAAGGAGCCTGCGAAAAACACCGTGATCAACGCCTGCGGCACTCCAGCCACCACCAGCAGCATGGCATTGCGCAGCACATGCCCATACAGCACCCGCCGCTCGCTCAGGCCCTTGGCGCGGGCGGTGACCACGTACTGACGGGAAATCTCATCGAGAAAGGCATTTTTGGTCAGCAGGGTCAGCGTCGCGAAACCGCCGATCACCAAGGCGCCGACTGGCAGCACCAAGTGCCAGAAGTAATCCGCGACTTTGCCCAGCAAGCTGAGCTGGTCGAAGTTTTCCGAGACCAGCCCGCGCACCGGGAACCAGTTCAGCGACGTGCCGCCCGCGAACAGCACGATCAACAGCAAGGCGAACAGGAACGAGGGCAGGGCATAGCCAATCACGATCAGCGCACTGCTCCAGGCGTCGAACCGACTGCCGTGGTGCACGGCTTTGCGAATGCCCAGGGGGATGGACACCAGGTAGGTGATCAGCGTCGCCCAAAAGCCCAGCGACAGGGTCACCGGTAGTTTTTCCAGGATCAGCTCGGTGACCTTGGCGCCGCGAAAGAAACTGTTGCCAAAGTCGAGCCTGGCGTACTGGCCGAGCATCAACCAAAGGCGTTCCGGGGCGGTCTTGTCGAAACCGTACTGGCGCTTGATCTCTTCGATCAGCTTTGGGTCCAGCCCGCGGGTCGCCCGCGATTCCCCCTGGAGCGTCTCGACCCGTGCCCCAGGTGCGCCACCGCCAATACCTTGCAGACGCGCGACTGCTTGCTCCACGGGGCCACCAGGCGCTGCCTGGACGATGGCGAAGTTGACCAGCAGGATCGCCAGCAAGGTGGGAATGATCAACAACAGCCGGCGCAGGATGTAGGTCGTCATGGCGAAGTCTTCCGGCGCTCGGCCATCTGTTCGTTGGTCAGGGCGGTGGGGCTGATTTCCCACCAGGTATCCAGGCCTTCGTCATAGCTCGCTTGCACCTTGGGCAGGCCGAAGCGATTCCACCACACGGTCGAGCTGCCGGGCGGGTAGTAGTTGGGGATCCAGTAGTAGTTCCATTGCAGCACCCGGTCCAGGGCGTGGGCGTAGCGCAACATGCTCGCCTGGCTGTCGGCCCGCACCAGGCCATCGAGCAGGGTGTCCACGGCAGGGTCCTTGAGCACCATGAGGTTGTTCGAGCCCGGGTCGTTGGCCGACGCCGAGCCAAAGTAGTTGTATAGCTCAGCGCCCGGCGACAGGGTGACTGGGTAGCCGGTGACGATCATGTCGTAGTCGCGCGCCATCACCCGGTTGATGTATTGCGCCGAGTCGAGGTTGCGGATGTTCAGGGTGATGCCGATCTGTGCCAGGTTGCGCTTCCACGGCAGCAACAACCGCTCAAGGCCAGACTGGCCGTTGAGGAAGGTGAACGCCAGTGGCTCGCCCTGGGCGTTCACCAGGCGATCCCCCTCGGGCTGCCAACCAGCGCTTTGCAGCAGCTGCAACGCTTGCAACTGCTGTGGGCGGATGATCCCGGAGGCATCGGTGACCGGCGCGCTGAAGACTGTGCTGAACACCTCATCCGGCACCTGGCCGCGCAGCGGTTCCAGCAGCTTGAGCTCTTCGGCATCCGGCAGTTGCCGCGCGGCCAGGGGGGTATTGGAGAACACGCTCTGCTGGCGGATGTACATCTTGCGCATCATCTGCCGGTTGCTCCATTCGAAATCCCAGAGCATGGCCAGCGCCTGGCGGGTGCGACGGTCCTTGAACATGGCGTGGTCCAGGTTGAACACAAAACCCTGGGCGGTCTGTGGCTTGGCAGGCCCCAGGTGTGCACGTTGCAAGCGGCCATCGTCGAGTTGCGCGCCGTTGTAGCCAATGGTGTAGGCGGTGGCGGAAAACTCGCGGTTGTAATCGTAGCCACCGCCCCGCAATACCTGGCGCGCGACTTCGGTATCGCCGAAAAACTCGATGCGGATACGTTCGAAGTTATAGCGCCCACGGCTGACCGGCAGGTCTTTGGCCCACCAATTGGCATCGCGCTCGAAGGTAATGCTGCGCCCGTTGTCGATCCGGCCAATACGATAAGGCCCACTGCCAACGGGTTTGCTGAAGCCTGCGCCATTGGCGAAGTCACGCTGTTGCCAATCGTGCTCGGGCAAAACCGGCAGACTGGCCAGATCCAAGGGCAGGGTACGGCCATGAGGCTGCTTGAAATCAAAGCGCACCCGCTGCGGGCCTTCGACCGTCACCTTGGCGACTTCAGCGAACTGGGTGCGGAATTTCAGGCTGCCCTTGCTCATCAGCAGCTCGAAGGTAAAACGCACATCCTCGGCACGCACCGGCTTGCCATCGGCGAAGGTCGCGCGCGGATCGAGGTCAAAGCGCAGCCAGGCATCGTCCGGTCCACGCTCCATGCGACGGGCGATCAGCCCATAAACGGTATAAGGCTCATCGAACGAACGCACTGCCAGCGGTGCATACAGCCAGCCATCGACTTCACTGACGCCAGTGCCCTTGTCGATGTAAGGCAAAATATGGTCGAACTGACCAATCTCGATCGCCGAGCGGCGCAGCGTGCCGCCCTTGGGGGCATCGGGATTGACGTAATCGAAGTGGCGGAACGCTTCGGCGTAGCGGGGGGCTTCGCCATAGACCGTGAGTGCGTGTGAAGCACCGGCATAGGCGCTGGATGACTGCACCAGCAGACCGACCAGCAACCCGCGCCAGGCGCATTTCCCCAAACGATTCAGCACCTTGTAGGAGCGGGCTTGCCCCGCGATAGCGCCAGCAAAGTCACCACAGTTACCAGCCGGATCACCCTCGACGGAGCACCCCACCCCCACAGGCTGCATAGCGTTCCTGAGGAACAATCGCCGATCAGTCCTGACGGCTGGTCACTTCCAACAGGTGGTAACCGAACTGAGTCTTGACCGGGCCTTGCACGACGTTGATCGGCGCGCTGAACACCACGGTGTCGAATTCCTTGACCATCTGGCCTGGGCCGAACGAGCCCAGGTCACCGCCTTGGCGGCTGGACGGGCAGGTCGAGTTGGCTTTGGCAACTTCGGCGAAATCGGCACCCGCTTCGATCTGGGCTTTGAGTTCGTTGCACTTCTCTTCGCTGGCAACCAGGATGTGACGGGCAGTGGCGCGGGCCATGGGGTAACTCCTTGTGAGAAAAGGCACAGGGTAGCCTAATCGCTGCGTTTTGACAGCTGGGCTGTGGTGCGGACCTAGCATTTTTGCCAGTTGTTGGTTTTGCGGCGCGGCATCAGATTGGCCGTTAGAGCACCGCCGCTCTTCGCCCAGGAAACGCTGCCATGACCGATCTGAAAGCTTTCGATGCGATGTACCAAAAGAAGCTAGAAGCTGCCAACAATCCGACAAGTGCCCAACCCACGCCAACCCCAGTTGAGGAACCCTCCGTTGAACCCTCGCAACCAGACAGTGAGCCTAAAATTGAAGGGAGGATGCACTTCGGCCTGACTTTCCTGGAACCTGAACGATCCCATCGGTTGCTGGAGGGGGAAGCAGCAATCGAAACAATGAAGTCGACCTATGCTTCAGTTGTAGCAAGACAGGCGACTAACCGCGCATTGACGGTATCCACCCAGCAGGAGCCAGACGGTTTCGGGCCAGCGGTACCGACAGTGTTTGTCTTGATCGGCACTGAAGATGACCCGGTTATCGGGCTCAATCTGGCCGGCGTGCTGGGGCGCCACCTCGATCCCGATACCAACCAAGCAGTCGTGGGTTTACAGGTGGCACTCAGACCGTTCGAAGGCCGGTCAACCCAGCACACTTACCAGCTGTTCTGGCATGAAGCAGGCATCGTCAATCCTGCTCCGGTATTGACCGTGCCGGTCCGGGCTGGGCAAGAACAGGAAACTATTCTGGCGGTTATTCCGGCAGCCGCTGCGGTAGTCGGTAACGGCTTGTGGTATCTCAGGGTCACCACTGCCGGGGTTGGCAACCCAATTGAAACTGTACCGCTCGATGTGTTCTATAAGGACACTGTGCCCGGCGGTGTCGACGACAGTCCTGCTGCAACGCACCCGGGCTTACTGGCGCCCACACTGACGCTTCCGCCGCAGCTGGTACCCGAGTCACAGATTGCCGTCACCATTGCGCCGTATGTGAATCTAACTGCGGGCGATGTCATCAGTCTGTTCATCGGCAACGTGGTGATCAGCCATACGGTGTTGGCAAGCCAAGTCATTACGGGCCAACCGTTGGTACTGATGGTCTCCAGCACTGCGCTGGAACCTATCCAGAGTCTGGACACGGTAACGGTGTTCTGGAGGGTGGTCGACCTGGTGCTCAACCCTCAGCCCAAACCCTCCCAATCAACACTGCTCAGGCCCAATTTCAGCGATGGACGACTTGGTGTCCCGCTGCTGCTGATCGACAACGTGCGGCAGGATACTGAAATTCATCTGGACGAGCTTGGCAGGCAAGATCTTCAGGTCCGCATTCGCGCGACCAGCCCACCGTTTTTGACTTCAGATCAAATCGTCACCAGCTATGAAATCACCTCCAGCGATGGGCAATCGGTCCTAAGCAGAAACCTACCCATCTTGCCAGTAGGTGACGCAGTGGGGGGGGACCATGACAGTGCACTCCCCAATGCTGATCTACTGCTTGGCGCCGCCGGTCAGTTGTGGGTCAACTATGTGCAGTTACGTAACGGCGTTCAGATCGATCGTTCGCCGCGCATCAGCCGGTTTATCAGAGCTGCGGTTCGTCGTCTGCCGGCGCCCGTCGTACGCGAAGCCCGGGGGCTGTTGCTAGCCGCCAATCTGCCTGAACTGACGGTTGAGCTGCGCTGGCCGACGATCAGTCTGCAGGAGCGGGTTACAGTCGTGCTCGATGGCACGTCGGCCGCTAATCGGAGCTTCCAGAGTACATTTGCATTTCCCATCGATAGCCGGGATGTCGAGAGCGGGGTCAAAGTTGTAAGGCTCAATGCGTCTGGGATGTTGGCTGATTTGAATGGTGGCCGGCTGACGGTAAGTTACCGAGTGCAGCAAGGCGAGGCTGAGCCGGTGTCGTCCGCAGTGCTTAACTTGCTGGTGGGTGATCAAGTGGCATTGCTACCCGCTCCGTTAGTGCAGGGGCTGAGCCAGAACAGAACCTTACCCTCCACTAGCAGCGCTACCGTCACGGTCACTTACGACGGCATGAACTCGGAAGATTTTGTAAGTCTGGTGTTGGTACCATCGAGGAGTGCAACTCATACCATCGAACAGTTCGGCTCTACCACGCCGGTGTCGATCACCGTTAAGCAAGATGTCGTTGCCAGCTGGCTGAATGAAGTAGTGCAGGTCTTCTACACAGTGAGGGATCGCAACGGCCGCGTACGTCTATCGCAGCAAGAGACGATAATCGTTGCCGACCCTCAACCGTTGAACCTGGTGCGCCCAGAGTCGCCGCTTGCTGTCGGTGGGCTGCTCGCTCCAGCCGTGATTCCAGACATGCCCGGTGCAACCTTTACCGTGAATTTCCCCGGGATGCTCCCGCTGGATCAAGTGCAATTATTGGTGAGCGGTGTTGGTTCACATGCCAGCGCAGTTCAAACCGTCAGCCGTCCTGGGCCGCTCACGTTTGTTGTTCCTCGAAACGTCATTTTGTCCAGTCTGCTGAAGACCGTGCGGGTTTATTACACCTTGACTCGAAACGGGCAAGCTCCTCAGCACTCAGCCCAATTAGACTTATTGGTCAACCCACCGCTGATGGTGGATCAACGTCGGCTGGTGCTTAATGGCATTTCTGTAAAAATGCCAGGTTGGACAAGAACCGGGGCGGACTCTATTAATAACACCGCCATTAGGGCCGCGACTGGTGGACAAGCACCCTACACCTACAGTTCTAGCAATCCTGCGGTTGCATCAGTGACCTCTACCGGGCGCGTGGTGGGAGAAAGAAATGGAAGTGCAACCATCACTATTGCAGATGCAAGAGGAACACGGGTCTCCTATCAGGTGCAGGTGAGTAACGTCTACACTCTGGTAGTCAATACCGGCAAGCTTAGTGACGCTCAGTTCAATACCTGGCTGAGACAGACGGGTGTGCATCTGAGCCACCCAATGAGCTATGACATCGCTCGAGTGTATGGCGCCATGCAGCTGAGCCAGTTTACCTGGTTAAGCGTTCCTCCAAATACTCCGCGATATTGGTGGTTCTTCCACACAACCACTCGCGCCAGCGCTGCCTGGGGCGCTGATGGTGGCCCACACCAGCGCTTGAATGGAGTCTGCGCGAGGCTGTACAACGCCTAAATGCAGCTAAGCAGCACCCGCAACCGCCCTACAGCAGTGCGGGTGCTTTTGGGCCAAGGCTCAAGCACCCTGGCGGGCGAGTTTGCTCGCTGCAGTCGTGAGAAGTTGCGCTGTTTTGTCCCAACCCAAACAACCATCAGTGATGGACACACCGTATTTCAACGGTGTTTTGCCCAGCGCCTGGCACCCATCGAACAAATGCCCCTCGAGCATCACCCCTACCAACGACGTATCGCCTGCTAAGCGTTGCGCCAGCACCTGTTCGAACACCGCCGGCTGCCTGGCCGGATCCTTGCCACTGTTGGCATGGCTGCAGTCCACCATGATCCGCGCCGCCAGGCCGACCTTGGCCAAGCCAATGCGTGCCTGAGCCACGCTATCGGCATCGTAGTTCGGCCCTTTGTGGCCACCGCGCAGCACCAGGTGTGTATCAGGATTGCCCAGCGTCTCGATGATCGCCGGGTAGCCTTGCGCATCCATCCCGAAGTGGCGATGCGGGTGCGCCGCGCTGCGCATGGCATCGCAAGCAATGCCAATACCGCCATCGGTGCCATTCTTGAAGCCCACTGGCAACTCAAGCCCACTGACCATCTCGCGGTGAATCTGCGATTCGGTAGTGCGCGCACCAATCGCGGCCCAGCCCAGCAGATCATCGAAGTAGCCAGCAGCCATCGGTTGTAGCAGCTCGGTGGCAATCGGCAGCCCGCGTTCGAGCATGTTCAGCATCAAGCCACGGGAGAGGGCGATACCGGCGTGCATGTCGTCGCTGCCATCGAGGTGCGGATCGTAGGCCAGGCCTTTCCAGCCGACCGTGGTGCGCGGTTTTTCCACGTAGGCGCGCATCACCAGCAGCAACTGGTCATCGACCTCACGGCTCAAGGCGGCGAGGCGGTCAGCGTATTCCAGGGCTGAACGTGGGTCGTGGATCGAGCACGGGCCAACCACGACCAGCAGGCGCGAATCGCGGCCTTCAAGAATATTGCGGATGGCCTGGCGGTGCTGCTGCACTTGCTGGGCGAGCTCGCTGGAGAGCGGCATCTGCTGCTTGAGCAGGTGTGGGCTGGGTAGACGCTGGCTGACGGTGGTGTTGGCAGCTTGCGGTTGGGTCAGGGGCAGGGCGAGGTTGGAGGCTTGCATGGCGTATTGTTCCCTGGGCGGACGGCGGGTTGATGCCCGCGCAGTCGGCCCTATCGAGGTGTTCGACAGATCGTCAAATGGGGTTGTTGTGCGGCATTGCCACCACGAATCGACCGAACGGAGGCGGCAGGCTGGCCCGAACGGGATTGGCTAAATCGCCAGGCGCAGGTGCTTGGGTAGGCGTAGGTGGCGTAGTTCATCGATCTGTCCTCAGGTGCAATCTGTGTGTTTTTCAAAGGTCTGGAAAAGCAAAACCCCCGGTCGGGGAGCCGACCGGGGGTTGAGTATTCTCGTATTCGGCGGCCCCTCGAAGAGTGGGCGCCGTTGGGGTATCAGCGGCGCCTAGTGGCTAAACCAATACCCAAAATAAAAGCTGGCAACGGACGAGCAGCCGACAACGGCCAGCACGCGGCGCAGGATGCGAGCGGTGTGGTTGGCGTGGTCGTGGATGCTGTGGGTCATGTTGCTCTCCAGTGAATGAGCCCGAGCTTACTGCACCTGTAACAAGGTGTTCAATGGATAAATGCTATCGGCGCAATGATTTTTCTGACACACCATTGCGCTCAAAACCAGCAAGGCCCCCTGTAGGAGCGGGCTTGCCCGCGAATAGGCACTAAGGTTCACCGGCGCAGATAAGCACTGAAATCGATATCCCCAGCACTGAGAATCGCCTGCACGCGGTTATGCACATTGAGCTTGCGCAAAATCGCCGAGACATGCGCCTTGACCGTGGTCTCGGCGATATCCAGGTTGTAGGCGATCTGCTTGTTCGACTCGCCCTTGGTCATCCGCTCGAGCACCAGCAGTTGCTTGCGCGTCAGCGCCTGCAGCAGCTCCGGGGCAAAGCCGTGGTGCTCGCTGGTCGTGCGGCGGCTGCCCGGTTTCTGGGTGCGGATGATGTCCGGTGGCAGGTAGACGTTGCCGTTGAGAATCTGCTCGATCGCCTCGGTCATCTGCGAGCGCGGCGAGGACTTGGTGATAAATCCCACCGCGCCATAGGTGATCGCCTGCAACACCACTTGCTTGTCCTGTTCGGCTGACACGATCACCACCGGAATGGTCGGGGCTTCGTTGCGCAGGTTCATCAACCCGCCCAGCCCATGCATGCCCGGCATGTTCAGATCCAGCAGGATCAAGTCCAGATCATCGTGTTCACCGGTCAGGGCCAGGGCGCTGTCGAGGTCGGCGGTCTCCATCACTTCGCTACCGGGAAAGCCATCGGCGATCACATTGTGGATGGCCTCGCGAAACAACGGGTGATCGTCGGCAATGAGGATCTTGTACATGGCTGTGCACCTTATTGTTGTATGTGTGCTCGCACGCAAGGGGCAAATTGCTCGGCAGCCCTTGTTATGCCGCTATTAAGAGCCGGTAGCAAGGCTTTGTGAATGCGACCATCGCCAGGCAAACCAGTACCAAAGTAGTAGAGGGTGGCAGGCGCGCTACTTCTAGCATGGGGCGACACCTTTGCGCAGGAGCAGCACCCCATGGCCATTTTGCTGGTGGACGATCATCCGCTGCTGCGCATCGGCCTGGCGGCGACCCTGGCCCAGGCGATGCCCGAGATGCGAGTGCTGCAGGCCGACAGTGGCGAGGCGGCCCTGGCCCAGGTCCAGGCCCAGGTGCCGGGGCTGGTGATCATGGACTTCGATTTGCCCGGCATCAGCGGATTGGAAACTACCAAGCGACTGCGCCAGCGCCTGCCGCAGTTACGCGTGCTGTTTCTCAGTGAACATACCGAGCTTGGCTTGGTACGTCAGGCCCTGGCAGCGGGGGCGTGTGGGTTCTTGTCCAAGCAGGTGGCGCCGCAGGTGTTGCTCGAAGCGGTGCAGCGAACCTTGGCTGGACATGCCTATATCGAGCAAGCCTTGGCGACCGCGCTGGCCTGCCAGCCGCGTCAACATGGGGATGATCGTTTGCAGGGGTTGACCCAGCGTGAAACGGAGATCTTCCTGATGCTGGCCAAGGGCACGGCGGTGCGCACTATCGCCGAGCAGCTGTGTATCAGCAGCAAGACCGTGTCCAATCACCTGACCTTGCTCAAGAGCAAATTGCAGGTCAGTTGCCAGGCCGAACTGGTGCACCTGGCCATCGAGGCGGGGTTGCTGCGGGTTGCGGCCTGACTGGCGTGTTAGTTAGGACCCTTCGCGGGGCAAGCCCGCTCCCACAGATACCGGCTGTTCTTGAAGCTGGCGCTGAGCCCGTGGGAGCGGGCTTGCCCCGCGAAGAGGCCGCAACTGACTCACCAAGCCGCTTCACTGCCAAGAATCCGGGCAGCCCTGGCAACCTTCCATATTGCTGTCCTGGAAATTCGCATAGTGCTGCCGCGTCCCGCGCAGGTCGGCATTCTCAAGGTTGCTCTCGCCAAACTTGGCCTCCTGCAAATTGGCATCGGCCAGGCTCGCGCCCTTGAGGTCAGCCTTGCTCAGCCAGGTCATTTCCAGGTCGGCCGCCTTCAGCGAGGTGCCATGCAGCTTGGCCCCCGACAGCCTGGCGAACTCCAGGTAGGCCGCAGACAGGTCGGCTTTTTCGAAGTTGGCACCCTGGGCAAACATCCCCCAGGCCTGGACCGCGACCAGTGTCGCCCCTTGCAGCTGGGCCAGGCGCAGGTTGCTCTGTTGCAGGCTGGCACGGGTCAGGTTGGCGCCGCGCAGATCGGCTTTTTCCAGATTGGCCAGATCAAGCCGGGCATGGCGCAGATTGGCCTCGCGCAGGTCAGCGCCGGACAGGTCCATCTTGCGCAGGTCCTGGTTGTTCAAGTCGGCGCCCCGCAGGTTGGCGTTGGGGCATTTGCTTTCTGCGGCGATGACGCAGCCATTGATCGTCAGCGGCGCGTCGGCCTGGTCGTCGGCGAAGGCGCTGGGGAGCAGTAGCAGCAGGGCCAGTGGCAGGTAGTTCATGACAGGCTCCAGGGTTTCAAATGTGCAGGAGCGGCGGTGCGCCGCTCCTGCAGGGGAGGTGTGAATCGGTGATCTAGCTCAGCGCTGAGCGGTCTTGGTGTCCCACGCAGGGATCTTGAACACCCAGAACGATCCACCCTGCGCCACCGGCTTGGTCAGCTCGGCCATGTCGCCACCCCACAGCGGCACCGCGCCGCCGTAGCCCACGGTCACACCGATGTACTGCTCACCATCCTGCTCCCAAGTGATAGGCGGGGAGACGATGCCGCTGCCGGTCTGGAACTTCCACAGCTCATCGCCGGTTTTGGCGTTGAAGGCCTTGAAGTAGCCGTCACCGGTGCCGGTGAACACCAGGTTGCCCTTGGTTGCCAGCACCCCGGCCCACAGCGGCAAGCGCTCCTTGTGCTCCCAGACCATCTTGCCGGTGGTCGGGTCCATGGCGCGCAGCGAGCCTACGTGGTCCTCGTACATGCGCTTGATCCGAAAGCCCATGCCCAGGTACGCCGAGCCCTTCTTGTAGTTGACCTCTTCGGTCCAATACTCTTCTTTCCACTGGTTGGACGGTACATAGAACAGGCCGGTGTCCTGGCTGTAAGCCATGGGGTTCCAGTTCTTGCCGCCGAGGAACGGCGGCGACACTTCCACGGGCTTGCCCTTGGTCTGCCCAGGCTCCGGCTTGGCCGGGCGCTGACCTTCATTTTCCACCGGGCGGCCGGTTTTCAGGTCGATATGGCTGGCCCAGGTGATGTTGTCGGCGAACGGGAAGGCGTTTTTCAGCTTGCCGTTGCTGCGATCGACCACATAGAAGAAGCCGTTGCGGTCGGCGTGGGCGGTGGCCTTGAACTGCTTGCCGTCCTTGTCCTTGTAGTCGAACAGCACCAGCTCGTTGTTACCCGAGAAGTCCCAGGCATCGTTGGGGGTGTGCTGGTAGAACCACTTGACCTCACCGGTGGTGGGGTCGACCCCGACCTGGCCTGAGGTGTACAGGCTGTCGTAGTCGTGCGGGTTGCCGTCCTTTGAGGTGCGCGCCCAGGTGTTCCAGGGGCCGGGGTTACCGGCACCGACGATGATGGTGTTGGTTTCGGCATCGAAACTGGCGCTCTGCCAAGGCGCGCCGCCACCGTGGCTCCAGGCCTCGACCTTGCCGGTCTCGGTGCTCGGATCATCCGGCCAGGAGGGCGCCTTGACGTCGCCGGTGGGCGTGCTGTCCTTACCATTGAGGCGGCCCATGTGGCCTTCGACGAAGGGCCGCATCCATACCTCTTCACCGGTGTCCGGGTCACGTGCATACAGCTGGCCGACCACACCGAACTCATCGCCAGAACTGCCATGGATCAACAGCACCTTGCCGCTCTTCTGGTCTTTGACGATGGTCGGGGCGCCGGTCATGGTGTAGCCAGCGCTGTGGTCGCCGAACTTCTTGTTCCACACCACCTTGCCGGTGTCCTTGTTCAGCGCGACCAAGCGTGCATCGAGGGTGCCGAAGTAGATCTTGTCGCCATAGATGGCCGCGCCGCGGTTGACCACGTCACAGCAGGGGCGAATGTTGTCCGGCAGGCGGTGGTTGTAGGTCCACAGGCGCTTGCCGGTCTTGGCGTCGAGGGCAAATACCCGCGAGTAGGAGCCGGTGACGTAGATCACCCCGTCGTTGACGATGGCCTGGGACTCCTGGCCGCGCTGTTTCTCATCGCCGAAGGAGAACGACCAGGCTGGCGTGAGCTTGAACACGTTCTGCTCGTTGACCTGCGCCAGCGGGCTCCAGCGCTGGGCGTTGGTGCCCATGCCGTACTGCAGCACGTTGTTGGTGGTCTTGTGGTCGTCGGCGATGTCTTCCCAGGTGACCGGCTTGGCCTGGGCGGTACCGCCAATGGCCAGGCTCGCCAGCAGCAGGGCAGCAGAAAGGGGCGAAAGCATGGCGGGTAACGTTCTTGTTGTCATGGTGGAGTTCCCAGTGAGGTTGTGGCCTGCATAGCCTGGAACGCCACCGCGCGGCGAGATACGGAAATCTTCCCGGCCATTACGGGAAAACTTCCCAGGGCGGGCATGATTTGGCACTGCCCCGCACGGGCTACGACCAAGGGAGGAGGGCGCGGCCACCAAAGCAGCATGGGGGCCGGCCTGGCCGCTTTCTAGGATGCTCCAACCGCCTCGCTCTCAGAGGTGGCGCGTGCACTCTCAGAAGTCGAGGCCAGAACAATGACAATCGTGAAAAACGCCTGCAAATCCACCCTGCTGATGCTTGGCCTGTGCGCTGCCGGCGCTGCCAGCGCCCATGGCAACGTCACCCCAACGGCAGTCAATACCGAAGGGCTGGAGCCGCTTGGCAGCGAATGGCGCGCCGAAAACCCGTATCGCGACAGCAAGGATCACGACAAGGCGGTGTCCATCGGTGCGTCGGCGTATAACCAGAACTGCGCGGCATGCCATGGCCTGGAGGCCAAGTCGGGCGGGATTGCCCCGGATCTGCGCATGCTCGATGAAGGCGCGGCGGGGGATGAGTGGTTTGTCGAGCGCGTGCGCAATGGCGCGGTACGCGATGGGCGGGTGTATATGCCCAAGATGGCGGATTTTCTCAGCCAGGAGGCGTTGTGGGCAGTGCGTACCTACCTGGACAGTGTGCATGTGACGGAATGATTGCGGCAGGGCCGGCCTCATCGCGGGACAAGCCCGCCCCCCCAGCGGGTAGGCGCGGGCCGGCCCCGCAATGAGGCCGGTAGGTGTTGCGCCTACAACGGATAGTTCTTCAGTTCCCGCGCAATCAGCATCCGTTGAATCTCGCTCGACCCTTCATAAATCTGGGTAATCCGCGCATCCCGGTAATAGCGCTCCACCGGGTAGTCCTCCAGATAGCCATAGCCACCATGTACCTGAATCGCCATCGAGCACACCCGCTCAGCCATCTCCGAGGCGAACAGCTTGGCCTGTGAGGCCTCCGACAAGCACGGCTTGCCGGCACTGCGCAGACGCGCGGCATGCAAGATCAACAGGCGCGTGGCATTGATCTGCACCTGCATGTCCGCCAGCAGGTTGGCGATGCTCTGGTGCTCATTGATCGGCTTGCCAAACTGGATGCGATCACGCGAGTAGACCAGCGCTGCTTCAAATGCGGCGCGGGCAATACCCAATGCTTGCGCAGCGATGCCGATGCGCCCGCCTTCCAGGTTGGACAGGGCAATCGCCAGCCCCTTGCCGCGTTCACCGAGCAGGTTGGCAGCGGGAATGCGGCAGTTGTCCAACGTCACCGCACAGGTATCGGAGGCGCGAATGCCCATCTTGTGCTCGCTGCGATCAACCTTGAAGCCAGGGTTGTCGGTGGGCACCAGGAAGGCTGACAGGCCCTTCTTGCCAAGCTCCGGGTCCGTCACCGCGAACACAATCGCCAACCCGGCGCGACGGGCATTGCTGACAAACTGCTTGGCGCCGTTGATCACCCACTGGCCATCCACCAGCTCGGCGCGGGTGCGCAGGTTGTGCGCCTCGGAACCGGCCTGGGGTTCGGTCAGGCAGAAGCAACCAATGACTTCGCCGCTGGCCAGGCGTGGCAGCCAGGCCTGTTGCTGTTCAGGCGTGCCGTAGGCGAGCAGCGGCCCGCAGCCGACCGAGTTGTGGATGCTCATCAAGGCGCCCGTGGCGCCGTCACCTGCGGCAATCTCTTCAACCGCCAGGGCGTAGGCGACGTAATCGGTGTAGCTGCCGCCAAAGTCTTCCGGAACGACCATGCCCAGCAGGCCCAACTCGCCCATCTTGCGCACCACGCCATCATCGATCCAGGCGGCTTTTTCCCAGGCCTGGGCATGCGGGGCGATCTCGCCACGGGCAAAGTCCCGGGCCATATCGCGGATCATGATTTGCTCTTCGCTCAGTTCCAGGTCTTGCATCTGCGTACTCCCGGCCTTACAGGCCTTCGAAGAATTGGTCGACTCGGGCCTGTTGCAGCTGCTTGAGGCTCGGTGGATTCCAGCGGGGCTGCTTGTCCTTGTCGATGATCAGCGCGCGCACACCTTCGATGAGGTCGCCGTATTCGAACCACTGGCGGTCCAGGTGCAGCTCCATGGCAAAGCAGTCCTCCAGCCCCAGATGGCGACCACGGCGCAACATCTGCAGGGTAACCGCCATTGCCAGCGGCGAGCGGCTTTCCAGCTGGTCGGCGGTGGCCAGTGCCCATTGATGGCTGTCGCCAATGGTCACCGCACGCAGTTGCTCGATGATGCTGGCCAGGTCGGGCTGGGCGAAGAAGTGATCGATCACTGGGCGCAGCCTGGCCAGCGGCGCGTCGTCGAGGACCTGGGTGCCAAGCTTGGCCAGCAGGCCCTGGAGGTCTTTTAGCGGATGCTCGCCGAAGCTGATGCGCTCCAGTGCTTGATCCAGGGCCGATAGCTTGTCGCTGGCCAGGTACCAGTCGGCCAGACCGCAATACAAGGCATCGGCCGCCTGGATCTGCGCGCCACTGACGCCCAGGTAAGTACCTAGCTCGCCGGGAATGCGCGACAGGAAATAGCTGCCGCCGACATCCGGGAAGTAACCGATGGCAGTCTCCGGCATACCTAAACGGCTGCGCTCGGTGACCACCCGCAGGTCGGCGCCCTGGGCCAGGCCCATGCCACCGCCCAAGGTGTAGCCGTCCATCAGCACCAGTACCGGCTTGCGGTAGCGGTGGATGCACTGGTCGAGGGCGTACTCCTCGACGAAGAACTGCTCGTGCAGCGTGCTACCGGCCTTGAAGCTGTCATACAGCGAGCGGATATCGCCGCCGGCGCAAAAGCCCTTGGGGCCTTCGCCACGCAGGACAATGGCCTGCACCTGGCTGTCATCGGCCCAGGCGTCCAAGTGCTGCTGCAGGCTGCGCACCATATCCAGGGTCAGGGCATTGAGGCCGGCGGGGCGGTTGAGGGTGAGGTGGCCAATCTGATTGCGGACTTCGGCCAAGACATGATCCGTTGCCGAAATGTGAGCATGCGCGGTCATCGCGTTCTCCCTGCTTTGTTATTGATTTTCCAAGTGAAGTCTGGAGGGCGCTGGAGGATCAGGGGATCCTGTCATGCGATTTTGCCTTGCACAATCGACAAATATGCAGGGCCTGCTTGCATTTTTGCCTTAAAGGCGCGCCTTCCGGACCGGGTCTTGCCACTTTAGCCGTGTGACACGGGTGGACAAGGGATTAGTTCGCTGTGCCGCCATCCACTCGCGCCCGGCCAAGGCACTGGCCAATCGCTGCCAAGGCAGCGTAGGGCAGGGCGCACGCGCTTTCGATAATCGGCCCGACACCCGTCCCTACCGATTGCGGAGCGCGCCATGCACAACAATAACAATGCCCAACGCCGTATCCTGCCGCTGCTTGGCGGCCTTGCCAGCCTGGCCCTGAGCCCAATGGCCAGCGCCGAAATCATGCTCTATGACAAGGACCAGACCACCTTTTCCACCGACGGCTACATCAACGCCTTCTACGTCAACAGCGATATCGACCGGGCTGGCGAGCAGTACGACCGGCGCCAATCGCGGGTAAAAATGGGCTTTTTGCCCAACACCCTAGGCTTCAACATGACCCGCCAGATCGACGATCTCAAGCTCGGCGGGCGCTCCTCGTTCTGGGTCACCATCAACGACAGCGAGACCAACGGCACCGACACTGCCATCGATGTGCGCCAGTTCTACGGCACCGTGGCCAACCCTGAATGGGGCGAAGTGCTGATCGGCAAGGATTTTGGCCTGTTCGCCCGCTCCAACATCCTCCTCGATGAACTGCTCGCCGGTTACGGTCAGGTCAGCGATACCCTGGGCCTGGTGGACGGCGGCGGGGTGTCGTTCGGCAACATCGGCAGCGGTTACCCGTACCCGTTCCCGACCTCGCAGATCACCTACCGCAGCCCGCAAATGCACGGCCTGCGCATCGCCGTGGGCATCATGGACCCGGTCGATACCAACGATGACAGCGCGGTGGGCAAGGCCTACCAGGAAAATCCGCGCACCGAGAGCGAGATTACCTACCAGTTCGACCTGGCCGGCGCGCAGATCTACAGCTGGCTCAACGGCAGCTACCAGACCTCCGACAACACCGACAGCACGGTCGAGTCGGTGACCTCCAAGGGCGTGGGCTATGGCGTGCAGGCCAAAATGGGGGCGTTTTCCCTGACCGGTTCTGGCTTTACCGCCAAAGGCATCAACCCGTTTTTCACCAACAATGCCGGCGAGGCGACCCTGCGCGAGGTCGACAGCAAGGGCTACCTGCTGCAGGGCTCGTATCGCTTGGGCAAGAACCGCCTGGCGCTGTCGTATGGCAAGACCAAGGATGATGGCAATGGCGCGGTCAATACCGGGGCCGATTATCAAACCCGCGGCATTGCCCTGTTTCACGACATCAATGACAACCTCAAATTGGTCGCCGAGTACAACCAATTCGAGATCGAAGGCCATGAAGGGGATGCGCAGAACGAAGACACTGACACCTTCGCGGTGGGCGCAGTGCTGACCTGGTAGCGCGCAAGGCTTGCGCACCAAATAAGCGCCTGGTGCTTATTTAATGCCACCGGTCAGGCCGCTTCGGAAATAAAGCGAATCCGCGCTTATCGCCGTACTCCCACACTATGTACGGCGCAGCGCTGTGCATTTTCCCAAGCCTCATGAGGTTCATGACCATGGCTAACAAAGAAAGTGGCAAGTCGGGCAGTCAGGGCGGCACCAAGAACCCTGGCAATTTCGCCAATGACCGGCAGAAAGCCTCCGAGGCTGGCCGTAAAGGCGGCCAGCAATCGGGCACCACTACCGACCGCAGCGAGTCGGGCCGCAAAGGTGGCCGCTCGTAAATGAAGCACGCAGTGCCGTTTGCGCGGCACTGCGTTTTTTATTCGCAGGAGGACAGCCCATGCGCCTGGTATCTACCGTTTGCCTGTTGAGCAGCCTTGCACTGCTTGGCGGTTGCTTTGACCGAGACACCGATCATCCGGCCGAAGACGCCGACCAAAGCAAGCCTTCCCTGCAAATGCAAAAACCCGATCAACCTGCACCGCAGCCAACCCCCGGCCCTGAGCCGATCCCCCAAGACAGCAAACGTCCGTAGTTGGGCAAGGAGTCAGGCATGACGGTGATGACCCGCAAGACTGACCTGCTGGTACCGGCCCAGAGCAGCAGCCTACAGCAGCGCTACCACGCCTTGCTGCAAGGCGGCAACGGCGCGCAGTGGCTTGCCGAGCAGTTGCAACGGGCCGCGCAAATGCCTGATGACCTGCCTGATGATCCGCAGCAACTGGCGCAGTGGAGCGCACACGCCGCTGCCCGGGTCGCGCGTGACTACGCTACCTATCTCCAACAGCGCCGCCAGGGCGAACCCCGGCGGTATTTCGCCAACCGGGCGCAGGCGCTGTGGTACTTGCAGCAAGTCGCTCCGACCAAGGCGGTCGATGGCGCCTGGTTGCACGGCACCTTGCACCAGTGGCGCGACCCACGCTACCACGGCCTGATCCGCACTTATCTGGAAGAGCTGGGCGACGGCGATTCGCGCTGTAACCATGTGTTGATCTACCAGCGCCTGCTCAGTCGCCTGGGTTGCCTTGAGTCGATCGCGCTGGACGACGCCCGCTATCTACAAGGCGCTGTGCAATTGGCCTTGGGGCAGAACACCGAGCAGTTCCTGGCTGAAGTGATCGGCTACAACCTGGGCTACGAGCAACCGCCGCTGCACCTGTTGATCACCACCTACGAGCTGGCTGAGCTGGGTATCGACGGGCACTATTTCCAGCTCCACGTCACCATCGACAATGCTGCCAGCGGCCATGCCCAGCGCTCGATCCAGGCACTGCTGCACCTGTGTCCGCAATCAGATCCGCAGGCGTTCTACCAACGCGTGCGAGGCGGTTATCGCTTGAATGACCTGGGCGTTCCGGCCGCCGAGTTGATAGCCCGTTTTGACCTGCAAGGCGAGCTGTTCGCAGCCCTGGAGCGCAAGCGTGGGTTTGGCCAGTTCATGCACTCTGACCACTGCAAGCTGCAAGGCCGTACGGTCAACCAATGGCTGGCAGGCTCAGAGGCGATCGCCGAGTTCGTCCAAGCCATGCAAGCGCAAGGCTGGATAAAGCGCAATCAAGCGCCGGATCAGAGCCGCTTCTGGGGTTTGATTGAGGGCCCTTCGGCCGCTATGTTCGGGGTGTTCAGCGCCTACGAGAAGCAGCTTTGGTACGACTGGATTGCCGGTGACTGGCAAGGGCCCAAACCGCGCCGGCTGATACCCGGCAGCTGGGAGGCTGATTCATCCGTGCAACCCTCGGCGGCCGACCCGGCACTTGAGCCTATTGACGTACTGATCGAGCGGATGGCTGGCAACCGTCACGCATTGCCAGAAGGCCTGCTGGCGACCCAGGCGTATATCCGCGCCACCGGGCTTACCCAGGAGGGCGCGCACTGATGCAACTGTCCCAGGGGCAAATCCACGCCGACCAAGCCCTGCTGCAGCTGGGCCAACGCCTACGCGCCGATGGCTACCGCTTTACCTGCGTCACGCCCGCCACCCATGCGCGCAACAACGCTCGCCCCGGCGCCGAGCAGGCGCACAATGTGCGCGATGTGTTTGGCTGGAGCCGACCGTTTGCCCCCTCGCTGGTGTCTGCCGATGAGCTGGCACTGCTACACAGTGCGCAGGTTGTCGAGCAGCAGGCTGAGCTGCTGCGCAGCAAGGTCCGATGGTCGAACCTGGATGAGCTGCTGCTGGTGCACTCAGCCTATCCTACCGAGGCCAGTGACGCGGTGTTTTTCGGCCCGGACAGCTACCGCTTCGCCCAGGTCATTGGCGATCATCTACAACGCAGCCCCGAGCCGGTCCAGCACGCCGTCGACATCGGCTGCGGCGCGGGTATTGGTGCGCTGTTGATCGCCCAGGCCGCACCCCATGCGCAAGTCAGCGCGGTCGACATCAACCCCCTGGCGCTGCGCTACACCGCGATCAATGCCGCGTTGGCCGGGCTCAGCAACGTGTCGGTCGAGCCGAGCGACCTGCTCCAGGGGCTGACGGGCAGCTTCGACCTGATCGTCGCCAACCCGCCGTACATGCTCGATACCCAGCAGCGCCAGTATCGCCATGGTGGCGCTGCGCTCGGCGCTGAGCTGTCGATGCGGATCATCGAGCAAGCCTGCCAGCGCCTGAGCCTTGGCGGGACCTTGCTGCTGTACACCGGCGTTGCCATCGTCGAAGGTCGCGATGCCCTCCTGCAAGCTGCCCGCCAACGCCTGGCGGGGCCGCGCTGGAGTTGGCTGTATCAAGAGCTGGATCCGGATGTGTTTGGCGAGCAACTGCTTGAGCCTGGCTATGAGCAGGTCGAGCGCATCGCCGCGGTTGCCTTGCGCGTTACCCGCATTGGCTGACGGGCCATGTACCGGCCATGTACCTTTGGCATCGAGGAGGAATACCTGTTGGTGGACCTCGCCAGCGGTCGTGTGCTGGCCTCACCCTCGCCAGCGATAGCCCGGCGTTGCCGAGAAGTCGCCGGCAGCTACTTTGCCGAAGAAATGTTTCGCAGCCAGATCGAAATCGCCTCACCGGTGTTTGCCAACCTGCACCAGGCACGAAGCTTTTTCGTTGAATACCGGCAACGCCTGAACCAAGCACTGGCCGAGGAGGGCGCTGGCCTCTACTGCGCTGCCAGCCACCCCAGCGCCCATTGGCGGCGACAACGACCGCGGACCTCAACGCACTTTCGGCAGTTGTTCGACGACTATCAGCAGGTGGCCAAGCGCAGTCTGTTATCTGGCCTGCACGTGCATGTCGGCGTGCCGCCCGGCTGCGATCGCATGCAGTTGATCAACCGCGTGCTGTATTGGCTGCCGTTGCTGCTGGCCATGAGCACCTCTTCGCCGTTGTGGAGCGGGCAGAACACCGGCTACATGAGTTATCGGCGGGTGATCTGTGGCGAGTGGCCGCACATGGGGCTGCCCGAGCCCTTGGCCGACTGGGCCGCCTACCAGCGCTATCGCGCCTTGCACCAGCGCACCGGCGCCCTGGCCAAGGACGGCGCGTTCTGGTGGGCGATACGGCCCTCGCAGCGCTATCCCACGGTCGAGCTGCGCATTTGCGATGCCTGCCCGCAGCTGGAGGACGCGCTGGCCATCGCTGCTGTATTTCGTCATCTGGTCGAGCAGTGCGCCCTGGCGCATTACAGCCCCTTGCCACTCAGCCGTGAACAGCACTGGATTACCCAGGAAAACTACTGGCGCGCGCTGCGCTACGGCCGCCACGGCCAGTTCCTCGGCGTTCATCAGCAACAGCCGGTCACCGCCCAAGCCTGGCTGGCGCAATTGCGCAGCCAGCACCCACCGGATACCGCAGATGCCGAGCGAGCCTTCATCCATGGTCTGAACATCCTTGAGCACGGCACCAGCGCCGATCGCCAGCTCAGCTGCCTGGCAGAGGCGCGCGGTGCCGGGCTGGACAGCGCCAAGGCATTGCATCAGGTGGTCGCTCAGGTACTGGCCGAGGGCCGCAGCAGCGCCAGCGGCGCAAAACCGCTGCCATAGGGCAATACGAGTAAACCTTCGCGCCAGCGCGCAGTCAGTGCAAGTAAGAGCCCGCGAAAGCGCGGGTCAAGGAGGTGGCTGATGAAACTCCTCTGCCTACTGCGTGGCTGCCAGTGGCGCACCACGCTCAGTGGTGAAATTGCCGGGCTGCAGTGCCAATGCTGCGAGCGTTGCGGCGCCTTGCGCTACTGCCAATCTGGCCAAACCTGCCAACCCTAGGAGCTGACCGACCATGGCCCGGGCAATCTGGAAAGGCGCGATCAGCTTCGGCCTCGTGCACATCCCTGTCACCCTCAACACCGCCGTGCGTACCGAGCGGGTCGATTTCGACTGGCTGGACAAGCGCAGCATGGATCCGGTCGGCTACAAACGGGTGAACAAGGCCACCGGCAAGGAAATCGACAAGGACAACATCGTCAAGGGCGTGCAGTACGAGAAAGGCCGCTACGTGATCATCAGCGAAGAAGAAATCCGCAATGCCCGCCCGGAAGCGACCCAGACCATCGACATCTTTTCGTTCGTCGAGGCCAGTGACATTCCCTTGCAGCACTTCGATACCCCCTACTACCTGAGCCCAGACCGGCGTGGCGGCAAGGTCTATGCCTTGCTGCGCGAAACCTTGGAAGGCACCGGCAAGGTGGCCCTGGCCACGGTGGTCTTGCACACCCGGCAACACTTGGCGCTGCTGCGGCCGCTTGAGGATGCGCTGGTGATGATCACCTTGCGCTGGCCCGAGGAAGTGCGCGGCATCGATACCCTGGAGCTGGACAAGAGCGTGACCGACAGCAAGCTCGACAAGCGTGAGCTGGACATGGCCAAGCGGCTGGTGCAGGACATGAGCGGGCCGTGGAACCCCGACGAATATCACGATGCCTTCCGCCAGACCATCATGGACCTGGTCGAAGAAAAGGCCAGCAAAGGCAAGATCAGCGTGGTGGAGAAAGCCGAAGGCGAGGGCGCTTCGAAAGGCGCCGATATCATCGACTTGACCGAGCTGCTCAAACGCAGCCTGGGTGGCAAGGGGGCGCCTGCGCCGAAGAAGAAGGCTGCACCGGCCAAAGAAACTGACAAGAAACCAGCCAAGCGCACGCGCAAGGCTTCTTGATCTTATGGGGACTGTATCGGCCTCTTCGCGGGCAAGCCCGCTCCCACAGGGATCTAGGTGTTCTCCAGTGCGCGCTGTGCTTGTGGCTCCAATGACCTGAAAACACCGCGATCCCTGGGGAAGTGGGCTTGCCTGCGAAGAGGCCAGCACAGCCCCTCAACACTCACACAGTAATCTAGTTGTTCTCCAGTGCGCGCTGTACTTGCGTCTTCAAAAGGCACAGCCCAGACCTGAAAACACCACGATCCCTGTGGGAGCGGGCTTGCCCGCGAAGAGGCCAGCACAGCCCTCAACACTCACACAGTAATCTAGGTGATTTCCAGTTTGCGCTGTGCTTGCGTCTTCAAAAGGCACAGCGCAGATCTGAAAACACCGCGATCCCTGTGGGAGCGGGCTTGCCCGCGAAAAGGCCAGCACAGCCCCTCAAACACTCACAGTTTCCAACCCCGCCAGATAATCCCCAAAGCCTTCGCGGGCACGGCTGTCCCGCCGGCTACTGGTCGCGACACTGTGCTTGGCCGTCCAGACGATCTGCGCTCCGTGGGCTTCCAACGCACGTACCAGATGCACATCTTCATGCGCCGGCAACGGCGCGAACCCGCCCACTTTTTCATACGCCTTGGCGCACACGCCCAGGTTCGCCCCGTGGATATGCCGATGCCCCTCACGCGCTTCATAGCGGCTGCGATACAGCTCGCGCAACGCCGCCTTCTGCCAGGGCTGCCAACGCTCGATGTGCACGGTGCCGCACACCGCATCGGCGGCACAGGCGAGCTGCCACAACAGCCAATGACTGGGCACGCGGCTGTCGGCGTCTGTACAGGCCAACCACGAGGCGCCACGTTCAAGCATCAGCGCCGCCCCGGCACGCCGGGCAACGCCCACGTTACCCGCATCGACGGCGAGCGTGTCGACCCCATGGCGCCTCGCAATGGCGGCACTGCCGTCGCTGCAGCGATCGAGCACGACCAACACCTCGACCCGATGGCCTGCCTGCTCGGCCAGCAGAGCGGCGGCCTTGACCGATTTCAGGCATCGCCCCAGACGCCGGGCTTCGTTATGCGCGGGGATGATCACTGCAATCATTCGCACCTCTCATCCAGGTCGACCACGCTGGGCTGACATGACCAGTATTCGAGCAGAAAATCGGCTTCTTCATGGCGAAGCACGGGGTACAGCGGCAAATGCTTGGCCAGCAGGTCATGCACGTGGCGGCCATCCTGCGGGCAACCGGCAATCGGATGGCGCCAATGACAAGCCAGCAGGCCGCCGTCGTAGTCAAGGCTGGCGACCGATTGCTCGATGACTTGCAGCCAATCGGTCGGATCCAGGTAATAACCCACTTCACTCAACACGATCAGGTCGAAGCGTTGCCCCGGCCAGTCTGCGGGCAAGTGGCCTTGTTCGACGCGGGCATGATCCACTCCGGCCAGTCGCTCACGGGCAAGGTTCACTGCGGTGGGGTCAAGGTCCTGGCACAGCAAGCTGGCACAGCGATCGGCCAGCAATACGCTGAGTTCGCCATTGGCGCAGGCCGGCTCGAACACTCGCTCGTAGCATTGGCGTGGGAGGCTGGCCATGACCAGGTCGCGCTTGCGCCGCTCGTACCAGCGGGTGCGAAAGGCCCAGGGGTCATCATTACCGGCATACAACTGGGCGAAGTACTGCGCATCGAGGCTCATAGGAATACCAATTCGAAAGGTTGCAGTAGGCAATCGAGCAAACGTTGGGGCAGCACCGCTGGCGTGTCGCCGTCAGGCTGCAACTGGCTGGCATGGGCGGCGAGCGCCTGACGCTTACGGGCCACAAGGGCCTCACCCAACTGGATACGATGCGCTCGTGGCCAGGGCAGGCGGGGGTCGTCTGGGGTCGCCCAGTGCCAGGCCCATACCGGCACCTCGGCCAGCTGCGCCTTGCGCGCCAGCGCCGCTTGAGCGGCAGCACGGCCAACCGCCTCGTGATCGCAATGGCCATCGTTGCGCCAAGTGGTCAGGAGCAGGTCGTCGGGCTTGAGCAGCTGGTTCAGGTGATTGACCAGAAACGCCTCGTCGCGGGACAGGGCGCCGTCTTTGAGGTTCAGTCGCCGCCAGTCCAGGGTATTGAGGTCCAGTTCCAGTTGTTGCAAGGCATGGCGACTCTCCAGTGGGCGCTGGCGGCGCAGGCGATGCTCGGTCCATTGTGTCGAATGTGGGTGACTGCCTTCGCCATCGGTGACCGAGATCAGCACCAGCTCCTGTTCACGGCCCTTGAAGCTGGCCAGCAAACCGCCAGCCATGAGGATTTCATCGTCCGGGTGCGGCGCCACCAGCACCAGGCGGCGGCCTGGCGGACATAGCTGCTGGGGGGCGATCCAACTGGCCCGGGCCAGGTGCGCAGAGTGTTGCCAGTCGGCCCACGGGGTGCCAGTGCTGGACTGGATCAGGTTTTCGCTCATAGTTGCCAGGCTCCTGTTGGCAGCTGCGCCAGCTGTACGCCAAGGGCAGCCAGATCGCGTTCGGCATGGCTTTGCCGCAGATAGACCGGCAGGTCGGCGCTGAGCCTGGCGAAGTGACTGTTGCGGCAGAACGGGGTGGCGCCAAGGGCGCGGCCGACGTGCTGGATCACGCAGTCCACCGCCTGCTCGACTTGGGCGCGGGTGCGGCGTACCTGCAAACTGGCGTCCGCCATCGGCTGCTGGTCGATCCAGCCGGCACATTCGCGCAGGGCGGCGCTGGCACCCAGGAGCGCCGCATCTACAGCGCCAAGGTGGGCAGCGGCGTGCGGCTCGGGGCTCGGCTTTGCGCAATGCGCACGCAAATACCCAGCGAGCGCCTGCGCCGCGCCATACCAGCACGCGGCGATCCCTGCGCCGCCGTGCCAGAACCCAGGGCGGGCCAGGTACTGACCCGGTTGGCCCACCGCGGTGCCAAGCGAGTCGTCGAAGAGGATATCGGCGCTGGCAGTGCTGGCCATGCCCACCGCCTGCCAATGATCCGCCGCAAGAGTGAGACTGGGATCGGACAAATCGATGGCCACCAGTTGCGGCTGCTGATTCTGGTCCCAGGCCGTGATCAACGCGCGGTCGATCTGCAAGGCACCCGAACACCAGGCCTTGCGCCCGCGCAGACGCAGCTGGTCGCCGGCACGGTCGACGATCTCTACCCGAGCATCGGGCGGCTCAGCGGCGTACACCCCCCAGATGCCATCATCTGCCAGTTCCGGTGCACCGCATTCGGCCAGAATCGCCAGGGCGTCGGTGTGCCCTTCGTAGAGCTTGGCCAGTGCCAGGTCGCAGCCAGCGACTTGCGCCAGGATCTGCCAACGTTGCAGGGTCTGGCCTTGACCTGGCAACGGCAGCACATCCAGATGATCGGCCTGCAGCGCGCGCATCAGCTGCGCCAGCTGATCCTCGATCAGCAGCGGCTGCTTGCGCTCGGCGAATGCCTGTAGCAGGCCTTCCAGGCGCGGTGGGGCAAGATGTGAAAAGGTATTCATGTCTGCGACTCCATGCTCATGTTCTTCTTCCAGCCGCGCAGGTTCATGGCTGCCAGGCAGAACTGCAGCACGATCAGCGCCCAGGCCTGGATCTGCCAGCCCCACAGCACCCACAACACGTTGCTGGTGATAAAGCAGCAAAAACCCAGTCGCCGCCGCCCGGGCTGGCGCGAGCCAATGCACCAGGCGGCCAGTACGGTCAGGAGCATGGCGGGCCATTGCAGCATGTCGATCCAGCGTTCCATTACGTCAACCCCAGCTGCTTGCGCATCCGCGCGGTAATCATCTGGCGGGTTTTGCCTAACTGCGCCCAGGGGTCATCGACCTCGGCCAGACGCTCGCGAATAGTGCTGATAGTCCATTGATTGGCGGCCTTGAGCTGGGTCAGCTCTTCGCGCCAGATCGGCACCGAGACCGGTAGCCCTTCGCGCGCGCGCAGCGAATAGGCGCACGCGGTGGTGGCGCCTTTGCCGTTGCGCAGGTAGTCGATGAAGATCCGTCCGACGCGGTTTTTCGGCCCGGACACCGCACTGAGCCGATCCGGAAACAGCTTGGCCAGGTAGTCGACGATGGCGTGACTGAAGTCCTTGACCTGGTCCCAGCTGTCGCGCCGGCTCAGCGGTATGACCAGGTGCATGCCCTTGCCGCCGCTGGTCTTGAGGAACACCTTCAAACCCAGCTCATCGAGCAGGGTCAGGGTCAACTGGGTCGCCTCGACCATCGATTTCCACGGCAGCGCAGGGTCTGGGTCGAGGTCCAGGACGAACCGATCGGGCTTGTCGAAATCCTTGTCGGTGGCGTTCCAGGTGTGCAGTTCGAGCATGTTCATCTGCACCGCGCCCAGTAACGAGTCAGGCCGATTGAGGACCATCGCCGCCTGGCCCGCCTCGGCTTTTTCGTAACTGAGCACGCCTGGGATGTGCAGCTGGCCGGCATTTTTTTGAAAGAACAGCTCGCCGCTTAGCCCCTCAGGGGCGCGGACCAGCGCCACGGGGCGGTTTTTCAGCTGGGGCATGAGCCACTTGGCGACGTCAGCGTAGTACTCGGCGATCTCGCGTTTGGTCACACCCGTGGTGGCGTCGATGACCCGCTCGGGGTGGGTCAGGTGCAGGTCGCTCAAAAGCGTGTTCTCCTTGTTCTTGGCGGTTTTGTTCGCCGGGCGTTCCAGGTCGATCGACTGCGCCGGCTTGTCGTCGCGAAGGCCATGAAACACCGCATGGCGCACCACGCCGTCGCGGGTCATCTGGGCATAGGCGACCTCGGCCAGCAGCGTCGGCTTGAGCCAATGCACGCCACGCGCCTCGGCGCCTGTGGGTGGCTTGGCCAGGGCGGATTTGCCGACCTCAAGGGGCTTGAGCCGGGCATGAATACTGGCCAGGGTGGTGGCGGTGAACCCGGTGCCGACCTTGCCGGCATAGCGCAGCGCGCCGCTGTCGCTGTCATGCAGCGCCAGCAGCAAGGCGCCGAAGCCACTGCGGCTGCCCTTGGGATCGGTGTAGCCGACGATGACGAATTCCTGGCGCTGTTGGCACTTGAGCTTGATCCAGTCATTGCTGCGGCGGCTGACGTAGGGGCTGTCCAGGCGCTTGCCAATCAGCCCTTCAAGCCCCAGGCGGCAAGCACTGTCGAGCAACGACTGCACCGGCTCATCGAAATCGGCGGAAAAATTGAGCACATCGCTGCGATCTTTCTTCAACAGCTTGGCAAGCTGCTCACGACGCGCCTGCAGCGGCGCCTGGCGCAGGTCCTGGCCATCGAAGAACGGCAGGTCGAACAGGTAGTAGCTGATCTGCTCGTCGCGCTCGGTGTCGAAGGCGTTCTGCAACGCTTGAAAATCAGCCACGCCGTTGTCGCCAGTGACCACCATTTCGCCGTCGAGCCAGGCGGACTTGAGCTTGAGCTTGCGCAGCGCCTGCACCTGATGCGGCATCTTCGCGCTCCAGTCATGGCCGTTGCGGGTGAACAGGCGCACGTCCTCGCCATCGATGCGGGCCAGAATCCGGTAGCCGTCGAATTTCACCTCATAGTGCCAATCGCCGCTGGGTGGGGAGTCGACCAGGGTCGCCAGTTGCGGCTGCAAATGATCAGGCAACGCTGTCTTGGCTGTAGAGCTGGCGCGCTTGCGGCTGGCCGCGGGGCGCTTGGCCGGTTGGTCGGCGACCTTGGCGCGCCGGGACACCAGCGTGCGATCACTGAGCACGCTATCAGGTTGCGCCTCGACGATGCTGTATTCGGCTTCGCTACGCGCCTCGTCATCATGCGACTTGACCAGCATCCACTGCTCTTTCTTGCCTGCCAGATGAGTGCGAAACAGGTTCCACACCCCGGAGAGCTTTTCTCCTTGCAAGCGAAAACGCAGCTTGCCCTTGGCGTAGCTGGCATGCGGATCGCCTTCGGGCTCCCAGATGCCGCGGTCCCAGACGATCACATCGCCCGCGCCGTAGTGCCCCTCGGGGATATTGCCCTCGAAATCGGCGTAATCGAGCGGGTGATCTTCGACGTGCACGGCCAGGCGCCGGACCTTCGGATCCAGAGACGGCCCCTTGGGGATGGCCCAGCTTTTCAGCGTGCCATCGAGCTCCAGGCGAAAGTCGTAGTGCAGGTGGCTGGCATCGTGTTTCTGGATGCAGTACTGCAAGGCATGCACCTGCTTGCCGCGCTGGCGCTTGCCAGCAGGCTCAGGGGTAGCGCTGAAGTCGCGCTTGCGTTGGTACTCCTGCAAGGGTTTGGCCATGGCCGGCTCCGGGACGATTCGCGGGTCTCTAGAGGTGGGAGAGGCCGGCGCCAGACAGAGTTCAATCTGTTGGCAGGCGCCACCTGGCAGAAACTCTGAATCATTGCCAGGGGTTGGCAGTCGACCGAATGAACCCTTTGCCGGAGAACCAAGATGGCCCAGCCAGATGATCGGAAAAACCGCCCTCAGGTCGAGATCGACGACACCGAGGACCGTATGGGCAGCGTCCACGAACTGGATTTCGACGAGCGCAATGACCAGCGCCGAGGCCGCATTGGCGATGAGCGTCCGGCACGCGAAGTGGACCACGAATACCCCGCCCGGCGCGTTGCCGAGAGTGGCATGACCGGCGGTGAGGCGCTGAGCGACAGCCTGCACGAGGACAACGTCACCCTCGACGACCTTAGCCCCGACACCTTGTATGACGAGACCGGTGCCCGCGATGCCGATGAACTGGGTGACGGCGATGGCCCGGCTGATCAAACCCTGCGCGAAGTCGAGGCCAATGAGATTGGCGGTGGGATTGGCCTGGATGAAGCAGAGCTGGCCCGCTCAGCACCGCTGGACGGCGAGCCCTGGACCGATGAGGTCTCGCCGGTTGATTCGCACGATGAAGAGAAAAGGAGCTGACCATGAAAGAGCAACGCTGCGCCTGCCCACACTGCAATTGCACGGTAGACGCCAATGCCGTGCAGCAAGGGGGCAAGGCTTATTGCTGTGAAGCCTGTGCCACGGGGCATCGTAATGGTGAACGGTGCCGGATGGGGGTTGTTCCTGCGGCACGCCTGATCCATCTGAGCAGACCTAAGTTTTTGGGGCCGCGCTGCGGCCCTTCGCGGGCGAGCCCGCTCCCACAGGGACGGCGGCGAGCCAAGATAGCGTCGTATCAGAAAGATACCTATTTTGAAGTCCACGCCGTCCCTGTGGGAGCGGGCTAGTCGGGGCGCCGAACCGCCGCGAAGGGCCGCAAAGCGGCCCCAACAGCCATCTCACCGGTCAATGAGTCTGCCAGATACCATTGTTCCGCTCACAATCGTTACGCGCCTGCCCCAGGCTTGGGGTGTCGTAGTAGTAGGTGATCACCCGCGCATCCTTGGGCAGAGCTGGCCGGGTCGAGGGTTGGTCACTGCCAGCGGCTTTCGGATTGGCGAGCGATTCCTGGGTCAACGGCGCGATGCAACTGCCAACGCTGCCATCGGCGCAGCGGGCGACCTTGTGCTTCTCGGTGCTGAGCATGTCCTTGCTTTCATTGCTGCACGACCAGTTGATCGCTTCGGCAGGCATATTGCTGTAGCTGTAGCAGGTATGTCGGTCCACCGGTTTGACCGCCTCGCTGGACGAACGCGTGATCACATCGCAGGCCTCGGCCAGCACTTGGGTGCTGGTCAAGCTTGCCAGCACCAACAGCAGAACAGGGACACGCATGGCTAACCTCCTGGGCCGTCGGCCCTTGTTCAGGTCTTGCGCAATGTCGCCTTGCCCTGCTGGCGCATGGCCCTGGCGCGCTTTTCCAGGACCAGATAGGCGACCACCGCCAGCAGTAATGGAATCAGGTAATACAAAGTGCGATAGCCAAGCAGCGCCGCCACCAGCGTGCCCTGGCCCAACTGCCCATGGAGCAGGGCGAGGAACACCGCTTCGAGCACCCCCAGGCCTGCCGGGATGTGCGCCACTACACCGGCCACACAGCTGATCAGCAAAATACCCAGCACCGAGGGGTAGAACAGCTCATGCGGCAACAGCCAATGAATCAGTGCGGCCATCAAGGCCCAATTGCTGGCCCCCAGTGCTACCTGACACAGCGCCAGGCGCAGCGAGGGCAGGGTGATCTCATGCTCACGCCACTGCCAGGTACGCCGCTTGGCAAAGGCGCAGGCCAACAGGTATCCGGTAACGATAGCCAACAACAGAAAACCGATTAGCTGTAGCCCGCTAACGCCCACTGCCCAGCTGTCCGGCAGCTTGACCTGACGTGAAGCGAACACCACCCCAGCGAGCAGCATGTAGCCCATCCAGTTGGTCAGCAGACCCAGGGTGAGGATCTTGGTGATGGTCGCGGTATCCAGCCCTAGCCGGCCATACAGCCGATAACGCAGGGCCACGCCACCCACCCAGGTGGTGAAATTGAGGTTGAAGGCATAGCAGACGAACGCCACCGGCAATACCTGGCGCGCCGGCAACGAGTGCCCCGTGTAGGCCCGGCCGAGCAGATCGTAGCTGGCAAATACCAGATAGCTGCATAACGCCAGCACCAGGCCGATCACCAAGGTGCTGGGTTTATAGGCGAGCAACGATTGGCGCACCTCGTTCCAGTCCAGATTGCGCGCCAGGGTATACAGCAGCACAGGAATCAGGATCAGGAACGCCACGGTGAACAGCCGTTTGGCCCAGGTATGCCAGCGCTTGGTCTGCATCAGGTCTTACCCTCGTGAAAGTTGGCGTGGCTATCGGTGTCCGGTTGCAGCGATTGCAGGCGCTGGCGATGGGCCGGGAACCAGCCGGCGACGCGGGGGAACCAGCGGGTCAGGTGGAAACCCATGAAAATCAACGGTGCCCGCCACCAATAGCCGCGAATCATCCGCTCCAGGGTTACCGCCTTGCATTGCTGCATGGCCAGTTCGCTGAGGTGCTTGTAGAGCATCTGGTTGAAGGCGCGATCGCGAATCAGCAGATTGGCCTCCAGGTTGAGCGACAGGCTCAACGGGTCGAGGTTGCTCGAACCGACCGTCGACCACTCCTCGTCGACCAGCGCAACCTTGCCGTGCAGCGGCCGCTGGCAGTACTCGTGAATGCGCACGTTATCGCGCAGCAGGTAGTTATAGAGCAGCCGGGACAACGCCCGGACCCAGCGCATGTCCGGTTGCCCTTGCAGGATCAAGGTCACCTCGACCCCGCGGCGGGCGGCATTGCGCAGTTCTCGCAGCAAGCGATAGCCGGGGAAGAAGTAGGCATTGGCCACTACAATTCGCCGCTGGGCCTGGCGAAACACCTGCAGGTACTGCTGCTCGATATCGGTGCGGTGGCGGTTGTTGTCGCGCTCCACCAAGACCGCACTGGCGTTGCCGGTAGGCGCGCTGACTGGCCGCACCTGGCTTGGCGGTTGCAGGACGGGCGCCAGTAGCCGTCGGCTGGACGCATGGACCTGGGCCACCACCGGCCCTGTGACTTCCACGGCGTAATCCTGCTTGGCCATCGGCCCGAATTCGCCCAAGTGGTCGAGGCAGTAGTTGATTCCGCCAATAAACGCCCGCTCGCCGTCGACCACGACGATCTTGCGGTGCAAGCGACGGAACAGGTTGGTGCGCATCCCGACCAGCCGCGGCTGCGGATCGAAAGCATGGAAACTGACCCCAGCCTCGGTCATGGCCGCGATGAACTGATCGGTCAGGTCCGCTGTGCCGTAGCCGTCGACCGCCACTTCGACACGCACGCCGCGCTTGGCAGCGTCGATCAGCACTTGCTGCAACTGCTGGCCGACCTTGTCCTCGAAGATGATGAAGGTTTCCAGCAGGATCTCTTCACGCGCCTGGGCCATGGCCTCGAACACGCGCGGGTAGTACTCCTCGCCATTGATCAGCAGCTGTACACTGTTGCCGTCTGTCCAAGGGGTTTTCACAGGCTCACCTCCGCAACCAAGGGCGCATGGTCAGACAAGTGCGACCACGGGTATTTGGCCAACACCTGGGCTTTGCAGGGCATGGCGTTACGCAGGTAGATGCGGTCCAGCCGGAGCAACGGCAGGCGTGCCGGAAAGCTGCGGGCGGGCGTGCCAAAGTGCTCGCCGAACGCCTCTACCAGCCGCTCCGATAGCAGCGCATCAGCCTTGAGCCGCCAGTCATTGAAGTCTCCGGCGACGATCACCGGCGCCTTCGCTGGCAGGCTGTCAAGAAACTCCAACAGCAAACGTACCTGGCGCTGGCGATGGGCTTCGCGCAAGCCCAAATGCACGCAGATGGCATGCACCTGCTCATGCCCAGGCACTTGCAGGCGGCAATGCAACAAACCGCGCTGCTCGTTGCCGGCAATACTCACATCCAGGTTGTGGTATTCGCTGATGGGAAATTTCGACAGCAGCGCGTTGCCGTGGTCACCGTCGGGGTACACCGCATTGCGCCCATAGGCGAACTGCGGCCACATGCTGTCGGCAAGAAACTCGTACTGCGGGGTCTGCGGCCAGGCGGCATGGCGCTCGGCATGGCGCTCGTGGCTGCCATGCACCTCCTGCAAGAACACCAGGTCAGCCCCCGTGGCCCGCACCGCTTCGCGCAGCTCGGGCAGGATGAAACGCCGATTGAAGAAGGTGAAGCCCTTGTGCACGTTGATCGTCAGCACATTGAGCCGGTGCACCGCTGTATCGCTGTCGGTGATCTGGCGAGGGTCGGTAAGCGGTGAGTTCACAATTCTACCTCCGGTTCCACGCCGGGCTCGGTCACCAGCTCACCATCGAGATTGAGCTTGGCCAGCAGGCGGCGGGCGTCATAGGGCGCATGGACCTTCTGGTCATTATCGAAATAGCAGTACACATCTCGCGAACGCCGTTTGCGCGGCGCGTGCGCGCTGACCAGCTGGACATCTGCCGGCTGCTCACCCTGGCTCCAGGCTTCGACGCGCATGCGCCAACGGCGTAGGGCGCGCGAGGTATAGCCGCTGCTGTACAGCTCGACATCGCCATGCAAGCGCATATAGACGAAATCGGCGGTCAGATCTTCGACGTAGGGCCATTTGCCGGCACTGTCGGCGACCACCAGAGCGACATTGTGGGTACGCAGCAGCTTGATGAACGACTCACAGAGAAAGCTCTCGTGGCGGATCTCCACGGCATGGCGCAACGGCGCATCGCCCTTGATCTGGGTACCGCTATTGCCCACCAAGCGCTCGGCGCAATGCTGGGCACAGCGCCGGGCGGCCTTGCGATCGAACGGCAACAGCTCGAGAAACTGGCTGAAACGCTCCTCGTCATAGTGCATGTTCGGTGGAAACTGCCAAACAATCGGCCCGAGCTTGTCGCCCAGCAGTAAGGGGCCGGAGGCGAAAAAGTTGGCCAGCGGCTGTTCGATGTCTTTAAGCCTGCGCATATGGGTGATATAGCGCGGGCCCTTGACCGAAAACACGAAGTCCTGCGGGGTTTGCTCAGCCCAATGAAGATAGCGCTCTGGCGTTTGCAGGCTGTAGAACGAGCCATTGATCTCGATGCTGTTGACTGCCCGCGAGGCGAACGCCAGTTCGCTGTCCTGGGGCAGCCCCTCGGGGTAGAAATCTTTGCGCCAGGGGCCATAACGCCAGCCTGAAATACCGATACGGATCTCGCTCACACTGCCTCCTTCAATCCTGGAACGGGAATCAGGCAATCCTTGAGTTGCGACCTTGGCGCGCCGCCCAGGGTTCAGCAGGATTTGACGAATGGCCCGGGCTTGCAGGTGTGCATGAGTTGAACTTTGCCGCGTCGGACGATTCCACCAAAGGTGGGCCATGAGTTTCATCGCTCGCCTGACATTGGAGGACACGCCGATGAAGTTCGATCGCTTCGCCCAATGGCTGGCCAACTGCACGGGACGCCCGGTTACGTTCGCCATCGCCATGTTGATGATCTTGATCTGGGGGATCAGCGGCCCACTGTTCGACTTCAACGACACCTGGCAGCTGGTGATCAACACCTCCACCACCATCATCACCTTCTTGATGGTGTTTCTGATCCAGAACACCCAGAACCGCGACAGCGACGAGCTGCACGTGAAAATCGACGAACTGCTGCGCACCACGCGCAAGGCGCACAAGGCCCTGCTGGATCTGGAAGACATGGATCCCGCCCAGCTGCATGCCTTACGCAAGCAGTACCAGCGCATGGGCGAGCAGGGCGATCAAGCATCCGCCAAGGACACATCCGATTGAGCGTTCGCCCATCCGGGCAAGACCCGCCGACTCTGGAGGCACGCATGGCCAGGCATATCGTTCACTTCACCGGCCCGATCAACTCAAGCACCTGCGGCAACCTGATCAATACCTGCTCGCGCATTCTCCAGCAGAGCCCTGAGGTACTGCAGCTCAACATCGCCACCATGGGCGGGGAGTGCAGCTACGGCTTTACCTTGTACAACTTCCTGCGCTCGCTGCCGGTGCCGGTGCACACCCATAACCTGGGCACAGTGGAGTCGATGGGCAACATAATCTTTCTCGCTGGCGCCCATCGCACGGCCTGTGCACTGAGCAAATTCTTGTTCCACCCGTTTCATTGGACCTTGCATGGCTCGGTCGACCACGCGCGCATGGCCGAATACGCCATGAGCCTGGACTACGACCTGCGCCTGTACGCCGAGATCGTCGCCGAACGTACCCAAGGCGCCACCGAAGCGCTCGATGTACAACGCTACCTGATGGCTTATCCGCGCATTCTTGGGCCGAGCGAGGCATTGGCCAGCGGCATGATCCACGCCATCGATGAGCGGCCCATCGAGGAGCACGACAGCCAATGGAGCGTGCATGCATGAGCCGCTCGTCAGTTAGAACCGACCGCGATTGAGCGCCAGGGCAGTCAAGACGCTCGGAGTTAATGACAAGAGCAATTCGTGCCAAGGAGACCTGATCATGCGCGCATTGACCTACCACGGTGCTGGCGACGTACGGGTCGATACTGTGCCTGATCCAGTGATTCAGGCAAATGACGATATCGTGCTGCGGGTGACCGCCACGGCCATCTGTGGCTCGGACTTGCATCTGTACCGCGGCAAGATTCCAGCGGTTGAGTCTGGCGACATCCTTGGCCATGAATTCATGGGTATTGTCGAAGAGGTGGGCAGCGAAGTGACCGCGGTCAGCCCGGGTGATCGGGTGGTGATCCCGTTCGTGATTGCCTGCGGTAGCTGTTTCTTCTGCCAGCACGATTTGTTTGCCGCATGCGAAACCACCAACACCGGTCGCGGCGCCATCCTCAACAAAAAGGCCATCCCACCGGGTGCGGCGCTGTTCGGTTACAGCCACCTGTACGGTGGTATCCCTGGCGGCCAAGCCGATTACGTGCGCGTGCCCAAGGCCAATGTCGGGCCGTTCAAAGTGCCGGGTCACCTGGCGGACGACAAGGTGCTGTTTCTCTCCGACATTCTGCCCACTGCCTGGCAGGCGGTGCTCAATGCCGAGGTCGGCCAAGGCGCGTCACTGGCGATCTTCGGCGCAGGCCCGGTTGGGCTGCTGTCGGCGGCTTGCGCGCGGATGCTGGGGGTTGAACAGATCTTCATGGTCGATGAGTGCGGTTATCGCCTCGACTACGCCCGTGACGCCTACGGCGTGATCCCTATCGATTTTTCCCACGATGATGATCCGGCCGACACCATCATCCGCCAAACCCGCGGCATGCGCGGTGTGGATGCGGTGATCGACGCCGTGGGTTTTGAAGCCAAAGGCAGTACCACCGAGTCGGTGCTCACCGCGCTCAAACTCGAAGGCAGCAGTGGCAAGGCGTTGCGCCAGAGCATGGCAGCCGTTCGTCGCGGCGGTGTGGTCAGCGTGCCAGGGGTCTACGCCGGTTTTATCCACGGTTTCTTGTTTGGCGACGCCTTCGACAAAGGCCTGACCTTCCGCATGGGGCAGACCCATGTACAGCGCTACTTGCCGGAGCTGCTCGAACATATCGAAGCCGGCCGCCTGAACCCCGAAGCCATCGTCACCCACCGCATCGCCCTGGAAGACGCGATCCGCGGCTATGAGATGTTCGATGAACAACAAGAACGCTGCCGCAAGGTAATCATGGTGCCCGGTGAGGCAGCAGACGCCGTGCTCAGCGTTCACCCTTGAGAGGATTGCATGTCACAACGCATCATCACTTCAGTCAACAGCGAGGATTTACATCCGCCCCAGCAGGGCCTGCTGTTTGAAAGCCCACGCGAGCGCCTGGAGTTCTATCGACGCGAGATCCAGTACGAGACCACCATTCTGGCCAACCGCACCGACGCCTTTCTGGCGGCGCAATCGTTCCTGGTGATTGCCTTCATCTCGTGCATGGCCAATCTCAACCAGAAATGGGGCGGGCAATTCACCTTGATCGTGCCACCGTTTCTTGCACTGTTGGGCGCGCTCAGTTCGCTCAACGCCTGGCCAGGTATTCGCGCCGCCTACGGCATCATCGATCACTGGCACTTCAAGCAGAGCCAGCTGTTACGCAGTGAGCCCAGCGTCGGCATGGCCTATGACGACTGGCCGCTGTTCTGCGAGACCGAATCGAGCCACCGCGGCTATCGCAAGTCGCTGATGTTCTCGATTCGCGCGCCGTGGTTGTTTCTGGTGTTTTGGGTGCTATTGGGAGGCTATTGCCTTTTTTTGCAGCTTGATCCGGCCGGCAGTTAAGGGGCGGCTTTTTGCCACCTGACCGCTCATTCACATTGTTCGACAATGTTTTGAATTTTCACGTAAATCGCTGATCCATTGGCTTGTCATCCATGGAGAAGAGGAGGGCCCCACAGATGCCAAACCCACAGCTTTACATCATCGACTACCGGCTGCATGGCGAGCCGCGTAGCTTCATTATTCGCCTGGAACGGATGGACAATGCCGAGGCTTGGCATTGGGCCAGTTGCGATGCCGGTATTGGCATCATTCCCAAGTTTGGCCGGGAGAAGATTCGCAAGGTCAGCCGGCCCATGGCTGAACGCTATGGAATCAGTGAGGTGAACTGGCGCCTGTCGGGCAGTAGGCCGACCCCGGTCGAGGCCTCCAGCGGCGACGATGCCCAGGCCACTTCGCCTATTGCTTGACCCTGGGGCCGCTGATTGCGGCCCCAGTCATTTTCAGCTCATGCACCGGACTCAGGATCACTGGCCGGCACGCCGGGGCGATTTTCTTCCTCGTCGGTGAGGTTCGGATCGGCATCGGGATCATCGGCGCGGTCGTTGCGCCGATCAGGTTGCAGTTCTGGCCAGTCGTCCTCGACGTTGCCGCCGCCCATGTTCAGAATCTTGCTCATAACACCTCCTTTGGCGCCGCTGCCCCAGGTACAGCGCTTACCCAGAGAACAGCGCGGAACCTGTGGGAGCGGGCTCGCCCGCGAAGGGCCGCGAAGCGGACCAAAATCCGCAAGCCCTCAACAATTGAGAACCGCTCAGCACCCTCAATGCTCCATGGCCAGCCACACCAGCCCGACCAGCGGCATCAGGTGCCGGTGTACTTGACCGCAGCGGCTGTACGCGACGAGACATTCAGCGTGCGCAACAGCGAGGACACATGAATGCGCACGGTGAACGGCGAGATATCCAACTCGCGGGCGATTTCCTTGTTGGTCTTGCCTTGGGCGATCAGGCGCAGCACGTCTTGCTGGCGCTGGGTGAGCTGTTCGACTTCGCTTTCTGCGCCCAGCGCGGGCAGCAGGCCAGAAGGCTGGTACTTGACCACGACTTCACCTTCACGGATGGCCAGGATCGCCGCGCCGAGCTCCTCGGGGGTGATGCTCTTGCCGATGAAGCCGTCGGCGCCGGCGGCCATCACCTGGCTGATCAGCTCCGGTTCATCGACCATCGAGACAATGATCAGCGAGGTGCGGCGCAACTGCTTGCGCAGCGCAGCCAACCGCTCAAGGCAGGTCAGGCCGGGGAAACGCAGGTCGAGAATCAGCGTATCCGGCGTATCGCCGTGATCGATCAGCTCCAGCACTTGGCCGAGGTTGCCCGCTTCCTCCAGGCAAGCCTGCGGTAATATCCGTTGCACGGTACGGACCATGGCTTCCCTGAATAGCGGATGGTCGTCCGCGACGATGATGCGGCAGCTCACGTCTTGTCGCTCCTGAAAACGCCCGTTGTCCGGGTCATGCTAATTTAGCACCTGCCTGCGCAGCCTTCCTGGCGCGCACGGCGCGGATGTCGACTGGCGCACAAGGATGCTTGCAATGGACTTTGACAAGAATAACGAACTGGACCAGGCCAACCTGCGCATCATCGTCGCGACCTGTGCACTGGTCTACATGGGGTTGCTCGGCTTTCTGCCGGGGCGCACCTACCAGACCTACCTGCCAGTGGTGTACTACATCGCAGCGTTCCTGCTGGTGTCGATCGGCTTGCGCCAGGCCATCGCCCATTGGCCTGGGCATTACCCGTGGCGGCGCGTGCTGGGCATGGTGCATGACTATACCGGCACCTGCTTTGGCCTGGTGGTCGGCGGCGAGGCGGCCTTGCCGCTGTATGCGGTGATGGTCTGGGTGAACCTGGGCAACGGCATGCGCTTCGGCTCGCGCTACCTGGCCATCGCCACGGTGCTGGCGCTGGCGGCGTTGCTGGTGGTGTACCAGATCACGCCGTATTGGCAGCAGCAGCCGTTCATGGTGTTGATGCTGTTGACCACCAGCACACTGATCCCGATTTATGCCCACCTGCTGCTGGAGCGCACGCGCAAGGCCTCGGAACTGGCCATGCTTGCCACCCGCGAGAAATCGCGGTTCCTTGCCCAGGCCAGCCACGACCTGCGCCAGCCAATCCACTCCATCGGCTTGTTCACCGCCTGCCTGCGCGAAGGGCAGTTGGGTGAGCAGGAACGGCGCCTGGTGGACAATATCGATCGCTCCTTGCTCAACGTCTCCCAGCTGTTTCGCTCGATTCTCGACCTGTACACCCTCGACAACGGCCGGGTGCAACCCAAGTACGAAACCTTCGCTGTGCAGCCGTTCTTGCGCGAGTTGCTGCGCCAGAACGCCGAAGCTGCGCGCTGGGCGGGGGTGGAGATGCGCTTGCGCGCCGGTCGGCACTGGACGTTGGCTGACCCAGGCATGCTCGCCACCATGGTGCAGAACGTGCTGTCCAACAGTTTCAAGTACGCCGCGCAGCGGCCGCTGCTGATTGGCGTACGCCGGCGCGGCGATCACTTGCAGATCGAGATTCATGACCAAGGCCGCGGCATTGCCGCCGAGCATCAAGACAAGGTGTTCGAGGAGTTCTACCGGATTCGCGAAATGCGCGACAAGGATGTCGAAGGCGTCGGCCTGGGTCTGGCCATCGTCAAGCGCTTGGCCCAGCTGATGGATCTGCGCGTGAGCCTGCGGTCGCGTCCGGGCCATGGCACCAGCGTCACCCTGCAGGGGCTGGCGCGGGTAGCGCCGCGAGCCGTGCACAGCGGCGTCGACCCAGCCTTGCAGGCGGGCCTGCTGACCGGGCTGCGGGTGTGCCTGGTGGAAGATGACCACAACGTATTGCAGGCCACCTCGGCATTGCTCGGGCGCTGGGGTTGCCAGGTGCAGGCAGAAAGCTCGGCCAAGGGCCTGAGCAGTGACTGTGACGTGATCGTCGCCGATTACGACCTGGGGCCGGAGGCCACCGGGCTGGACTGCATCGACAGCCTGCGCGCGCAACGCGGCAGGCAAGTGCCGGCCCTGATCATGACCGGGCACGACATTGAACGGATTCAGGCGGCAGTACATGACCGGAATATCGCCATTTTGTCCAAGCCGGTACGTCCGGCCGAACTGCGTGCAGCCCTACGGGCCTTGCGGGAGGAGCCAGCAACGCCGGTGGGTTAGACCGGCGTCGGGGCTGAAGGGGAAACGCGGACAGTGTCGCTCAGCGCAGAATCAGCGGCTGGCCTTCCTTGAGGCACGACGGCGTTGGGTCGTACAGGCCCATGCCAGCGACGGCAACGATAGCGCCGCTCGGCATCTGGCAGTCGTACTCGCCTTTGGCGGTGGTGGCGGTGAAGTAGGTCAGGGTGCTGTCGTTGCGCACGTTGGAGACCTTGGTCACCGGCACGCCGAGGGCGATTTCGGAACGCTGCTTGAGGGTGTCTTCGGTGGGTTTGACGGTCTGGCAGCCAGCCAGGGTGGCCAATGCTGCGAGGGTCAGGATTGGCATGAGCAGGGGATGACGGGGCTTCATGGGGTGCTTCCTTGGCGTTGTTCTGATTGTTCGGCCACACGCCGGCCTGGCGCCGCGGGGACGGCGCGTGGAAAGCGGGTGAGTGGCCGGACTATAACGCCGAGGATGGGGCGCTGGGATTAGGGCAGATGTACGAGGTGGCGTAGTGCCGCTACTGATGGGGTGTCAGTTATGGCCTCTTCGCGGGCAAGCCCGCCCCCACAGGTGTTGCGCTGATCGTGTAGGCGCGGCCTTGCCCGCGCAGAGGCCGGGACACTCACGCGAGAATGACCCGCATCAGCCCGCCCGCTTGAGCACCAGGGTCAAAATGTCATAGCTGGCCACCAACTCACCCAGCTGGTTGGTCACCTCGACATCCCACGCCACCACACCTTGCGGCTGCCCCAGCGGGCTGCTCTTGCCCTGGTCGATCTTGCGCTTGCAGGTCAGCCGCGCCTGGATGGTGTCGCCGATCCCGACCGGGTTGATGAAGCGCAAGGTATCCAACCCATAGTTGGCCAACACTGGCCCCTCGCCAGGCGAGACGAACAAGCCGGCGGCAGCCGACAGTACGAAGTAGCCGTGGGCGATCCGTTTGCCGAACTGCGACTGCTTGGCGGCAATCTCGTCGAAGTGCATGTAGAAGTGATCGCCCGACAGGCAACCGAAGTTGACCAGGTCGGCCTCGGTCACCGTGCGTCGATGGGTCAGCAGCGATTCGCCGATTTGCAGCTCGTCGAAATAGCGGCGGAACGGATGCACTTGGGTCTCGATCACCTCGGCGCCGCGCACATACTCGCCCGTCACCGCACTGAGCATGCTCGGCGAGCCCTGCACGGCCGCGCGTTGCAGGTAATGCTTGACCGCTCGCAGGCCGCCCAGCTCCTCACCACCCCCGGCCCGCCCTGGGCCGCCGTGCTTGAGCTGCGGCAGGGGCGATCCATGCCCGGTCGACTCCTTGGCCGCTTCACGATCCAGCACCAGCAGCCGGCCATGCCACGCCGCCGCCACCGGAATCGCCTTGGCGGCGACCGCGCGCTCGCCAGTGATCAGGCTCGCGACCAGGCTGCCTTTACCTCGTGCGGCCAGTGCCAGGGCTTCGTCCAGATCGTGGTAGGTCATCAGCGTGCTGACCGGGCCAAACGCCTCGATGTCGTGCGCGCCGCCTTCGGCATGCGGGTCGCGCGCGTGCAGCAGGGTTGGCGCGAAGAAGGCCCCTTCAGCCACACCGTCACCCACCGGCGCAAAGCCATCGCTGGCGCCGAACAGCTGGTCGCAGCTGGCGAGCAGGCTGCGCACCCGCTCGCCAACATCGCGCTGTTGATCATGCGAGGCCAGCGCGCCCATGCGCACGCCTTCCACCGAGGGATCGCCGACCACCACCTTGGCCAGGCGCTCGCGCAGGCGAGTGGCGACCGCATCGAGGTGCTTGGCCGGGACGATGGCGCGGCGGATGGCGGTGCATTTCTGCCCGGCCTTGGTGGTCATCTCGCGCACCACCTCCTTGATGTACAGTTCGAACTCTTCGTCGTCCGGAGTTACGTCCGGGCCGAGAATGGCACAGTTGAGCGAGTCGGCCTCGGCGGTGAACGGTACCGAATGGCGGATCAGGTTGGGGTTTACCCGCAGCTTGGCCGCGGTGTCGGCAGACCCGGTGAAGGTCACTACATCCTGGCCTTGCAGGCGGTCGAGCAGGTCACCGGTACTGCCGATCACCAGTTGCAGGCTGCCAGTGGGCAGCAGGCCGGACTCGTTCATCAGGCGCACCACCGCCTCGGTCAGGTAGCTGGTCGAAGTGGCCGGTTTGACGATGCACGGCATGCCCGCGAGGAAGGTCGGGGCGAACTTTTCCAGCATGCCCCAGATGGGGAAGTTGAAGGCGTTGATGTGCACTACCACGCCGGCACGCGGCACCAGGATATGGCTGCCGGCAAAGTGCCCTTGCTTGCCCAGTGCGATGGCCGGGCCTTCGTGCAGCAGATTGCCCGAAGGCAACTCGCGGCTGCCGATGCCGGCATAGGAAAACAGCGTGGCGTTGCCGCCTTCGATGTCGATCCAGCTGTCGGCGCGGGTCGCGCCGCTGTGATGGGACAGGGCGTAGAGCTGTTCCTTGCGTTCGGCCAGGTACAGGGCCAGCGCCTTGAGGCGCGCAGCGCGCTGCTGGAAATCCATGGCCAGCAACTGGGCCAGGCCCTGGCTGCGAGCAAATGCCACAGCCTCGGCGAAATCAGGACGCTCTTCATGGCTGTAGGCCAGGATGTGGCCGTCCAGGGCGCTACGCAGGGCCTGGGCGCCGTGCTGGCCAATCCAGCGGCCAGCGATGAAGCTCTGCAGGGTAGGGGCGTCAGACATACTGTTCTCCAAGCGGTTGTGATGGACAGGGGCGCGGTTACCACAGCGCCAGGGTGTAGCCGATGATCAGGCGGTTCTCGTCCAGCTTGCTGGTCAGGCCGTTGCCAGAGCGGAAGGTGACGTTGCGCCAACGCAGGCTGACGTCCTTGAATGGGCCGCTCTGGATGACGTAGGTAAGGTCGGTGTCGCGTTCGCGCTCGCGGCCATTGCTGAGGGTTGCGGTTTCGGCGTGGCGGCCGTCGGTGTAACGGGTCATGAAGCTCAGGCCGGGGATGCCCAAGGCGACAAAGTCGTAGTCGTAGCGCAACTGCCAGGAGTCGAGCCCGGCGCGGGTGAAGGTGTTGTAGGTGACCAGGTTGACGGTGTAGGGGTCGCCGCCATTGAGGAACGGGAAGGCGCTGTCGCCGGACATCTGCTGCCAGGTCGCGGTGAACTTATGCGCGCGCACCCCAAGGGTGAACATGGCGTTGAAGTTGCGGTTGTCGATGCGCCCGGCGCGCTCGGCGCCGTCACCACGGCTATCGAAGTAGCGCAGGTCGCTGCGCAGGCTCAGGCCTTCGCCCAGCGGTTGGGTATGCAGCAGGCCGACATACTGCTGACGGTAGATCTCGTCGAGCTTGGCGTAGTAGTAGCTCAGGCTGGTCTGTGGGGTGAGTGCGTAGCTGCCACCGGCAAAGTCGAAATGATCGCTCTGCGCTGCGCCATAGCCGATATCGTCACGCCCGGACGAGTCACGCAGGTTGGCCTCGGTCAGACGCCCGGCATTGACCGTCAGCCCGTCGATTTCCTGGCTGGTCAGCAAGCCACCTTGGAAGGTCGATGACAGCAAGCGGGTGTCGTTGTACACCACCACCGGCAGGATCGGCTGCAGGGTGCCCAGGCGCAGGGTGCTCTTGGACAGCCGTAGCTTGCCGGTCAGGCCCAGCTCACTGTAGTTGTCGACCGGCTCGTGGCTGTTCGGCCCATACGGCAGCAGGCCGGTATTGCGCCGATCACGGCTGGAGTCGAGCTTGATCCCCAGCTGTCCCATGGCGTCGAGGCCAACCCCCAGCGGGCCTTCGCTGAAGCCCGACTCGAAGCGCGCGGTGAAGCCTTGGCCCCATTCCTCGGCCTTGGACTGCGGGGCATTGGCCTGGCGAAAATCGCGGTTGATGTAGTGGTTGCGCAGCTCGATACGCGCGTGGCTGTCTGCGATCAAATCCGCCATGGCGGGCGAGGGCAGGGCCAGGCTGGCCAGCCAGGCCAGCGACTTGAAGCGAGTGTGGTTCATTATTGTTGTACCCGACATTCGAAGTTCAAGGGTTAGTGTTTGCTGGCGCCAACCGCGCCAATACCGGTCATGGAGCGGATGAACTGGCCCAGGTAGCGCCCACGCTCCTGCGCGGCGCGTTCAGAGCCGTCGGTGACCGAGAACGCCCAGGCGCTGAAGAACGCCAGGCTCATGGAGAACAACGCCGGGTTGCTGTAGGGGAACAGCGCTTGCTGGTTGTGCAGGACGTTGACCCACACCGCCGGGCCGAGCACCACCAGCACGATCGCCGAAATCAGCCCGGCCATGCTGCCGCACACCGCCCCACGGGTGGTCAGGCCCTTCCAGAACATCGAGAGCAGCAGCACCGGGAAGTTGACCGAGGCCGCTACCGCCAGCACCAGGCCGGAGAGGAAGGCAATGTTCTGCGACTCGAACATCAGACCGAGAATGATCGCCAACACGCCGATAACCAACGTTGCCAGGCGCGACACGCGCATTTCATCCTGCTCGCTGGCCTGGCCTTTGCGCATTACGCAGGCGTACAGGTCGTGGGAGACTGCCGAGGCGCCAGACAACGCCAGACCTGCAACCACCGCCAGGATGGTGGCGAAGGCCACGGCCGAGATGAAGCCGAGGAACAAGTTGCCACCTACGGCCTGGGCCAGGTGCACGGCGATCATGTTGCCACCGCCGATGATTGCGCCGCTGGCATCGCGATAAGACGGCTCGGTGCCGACCATGACGATGGCGCCGAAGCCGATGACGATCAGCAGCAGGTAGAAGTAGCCGATGAAGCCGGTGGCGTAGAACACGCTCTTGCGTGCTTCCTTGGCATCGCTGACAGTAAAGAAGCGCATCAGGATATGCGGCAGGCCAGCGGTGCCGAACATCATCCCCAAGCCTAGGGAAATCGCATCGATCGGGTTGGACAGCAAGCCGCCCGGGGCCATGATCGCCTGGCCTTTGGCATGCACCGACACCGCGCTGGCAAACATCGCCTCGGTGCTGAAGCCAAAGTGCTTGAGCACCATGAACGCCATGAACGTCGTGCCCGAAAGCAGCATCACCGCCTTGATGATCTGCACCCAGGTGGTTGCCAGCATGCCGCCAAAGGTCACGTAGAGCACCATCAGCACGCCGACCAGCACCACCGCATACAGGTAGCTGATGCCAAACAGCAGTTCGATCAGCTTGCCGGCGCCGACCATTTGCGCGACCAGGTACATCAAGGCCACGGCCAGGGTGCCGAATGCCGAGGTCAGGCGCACCGGGGTTTGCGCCAGGCGGTAGGAAACCACGTCGGCGAAGGTGTACTTGCCCAGGTTGCGCAGGCGTTCGGCGATCAGGAACAGGATGATCGGCCAGCCGGCCAGCACGCCCAGGGCATACAGCAGGCCGTCGTAGCCGTTCATGAACATCATCGCCGAGATGCCCAGGAAGGACGCGGCGCTGATCATGTCGCCGGCGATCGCCAAGCCGTTCTGCATGCCGGTCAGGCCACCGCCGGCGGTGTAGAAATCGCTGGCCGAGCGGGTGCGCAAGGCGGCCCAGCGGGTCACCAGCAAGGTGAAGCAGACGAACACCATGAACATCGAGATGGCAGTCCAGTTCATTGGGCGAACTCCTGCTTGACCTTGTCGTTGAGCGGGTCGATCACGCTGTTGGCGCGGTGCATGTAGATGCCGGTAAGGGCGAAGGACAACAGCACCATCAGCACCCCGACCAGCATGCCGACACTGGTCACGCCGCCGCTCAGCGACTGACCGAGGAGGCCGGGGGCGAACGCCACCAGCAGGACGAAGCCGTAGTAGGCAGCCAGCATGATCAGGGTCAGCGAGCCGTTGAGGCGGCGTTTGCGCTGGATCAGTTGCTGGAAATCGGGGTGATTGCTGATGCGCTCGATGTGCTCGGGGGTCATGGGAAGCGATCTCTTGGTGTTGTAATTGTTTTTGCTGAGGTCACGCGGTTAGTGCGGTGTTGCTGAGGGCCTCATCGCAGGGCAAGCCCGCTCCCACGCAATGGATTCGATTGCGACGAGGTACGTGGGCGCGGGCTGGCCCCGCTTTGAGGTCTACTGGATCTCACAGCTGGTCGAAATCGAGCACCACCTTGTCGCTGATCGGATAGGTCTGGCACGACAGCACATAGCCCGCCGCCACCTCGTAATCTTCCAGCGCATGGTTGCTGTCCATCTCCACCTCGCCCTCGATCACCCGGCACTTGCAGGTCGAGCAGACGCCGGCCTTGCACGAGTAGGGCAGCTCGGCGCCAATCGCGTTGCCGGCATCGAGGATGTTCTGGGTATTGCGCGGCAGGTCGAACGCCAGCGCGCGGCCATCGCTGATCACGGTGACCTGGCTGATCGCCGAATCGACCTGGCGCGCCGCCTCACGCGCTTCACGCCGCGCCTGGCTGCCGGCCGCGGCGAACAGCTCGAAATGGATACGCTCCTTGGCCATGCCATTGGCCTGCAGGCTGTCACGCACGGTTTCGGTCATCGCTTGCGGACCGCAGATGAATGCCGCATCCAGGCTCGCCACATCCATCCAGCGGGAGAACAGCTGGCCGCACTTGTCGGCGTCGATACGGCCGTTGTACAGGTCAACGTCTTGCTGCTCGCGGCTGAACACGAAGATCAGGTTGAGGCGATCCAGGTATTGGTTTTTCAGGTCTTCAAGCGTGTTGCGAAACAACGCAGCGGAGCTTGAGCGGTTGCCATACAGCAAGGTGAAGCGGCTGTGCGGCTCGCTGGCCAAGGTGCTGGCGATGATCGACAGGATTGGGGTAATGCCACTACCAGCGGCCACGCCCAGGTAATTGCCCTGGCGGCTCGGCTCCAGCGGCACGAAGAAGCTGCCGGCGGGGGGCATCACCTCCAATTGCTGGCCCGGTTTGAGCGCTTCGTTGGCAAACGAGGAAAAGCGCCCACCGGGTACCCGCTTGACTGCCACGCGCAACTCGCCATCGTGCACCGCGCTGCAGATCGAATACGAGCGGCGCACTTCTTCGTCATCCAGCTGGGTGCGCATCACCAGGTACTGGCCCTGGGTGAAGCGAAATGCCGCCTGCAGGTGCGCAGGCACGTCAAAGGCGATCGATACCGCGTCGCGTGTCTCGGTGCGCACGTCTTTGATGGTCAGGCTATGAAACTGGCTCATGGTGTTCTCCACGGCTCAAATGCATTTGAAATAGTCGAAGGGCTCCAGGCACTCGCGACAGCGGTACAGCGCTTTGCAGGCGGTGGAGCCAAATTGGCTGAGCAGCTCGGTATGGCTACTGCCACATTGCGGGCAGCACACCTGCGGCGCCTGGCCGAGCAGGCTGCGCTTGCTCTGGCTGCCCTCGGGCGGGGCGATGCCGTACCGCCGTAGCCGCTCGCGGCCCTGGTCGCTGATCCAGTCGCTGCTCCAGGCCGGGGTCAATCGCCGCTCCAGGTCCGGCTCGGCGAATCCGGCCTGCTCCAGCGCCTGGCGGATATCACCCTCGATCACTTCGGTTGCCGGGCAGCCGGAGTACGTCGGGGTCACCACCAGGTGCAGGTGGCCGGCGCGCCAGTCGAGGTCACGCACGATGCCCAGATCGACCACGCTGACCACCGGCACCTCCGGGTCCATCACCTGTTCCAGCACCGCCCAGGCCCGCGCCAGGTCATCGCCGCGTGCCGCGCGGGCGCCACGGTCGCTGGCGATCAGCTCACCAGGTTGCATCGGGATAGGCCCGTGGCAAGAACTGCATCTCGGCCAGCAGTAGGCCCAGGTGCTCGCTGTGCAGGCCTGTGCGACCACTCAGATAGAAGTGGTTGGCCGCGTTGGGCAGCGGCAGCTCGACCGAGGCGAAGATCGCGCTGACCTGCTTGAGCCAAGCCGCGCCGACCTGCGCAGGATCTGCGCCAATGCCCGCTTCGGCCAGGCGCAGCTCGGCTTCGCTGCCGGCCGCCAGTTCCACGGTGAAGCGCCACAGCAGCGGGATCGCGGCGAGCATGCGCCGGCGGCTTTCTTCGGTGCCGCCGCCCAAGCGCTGCACCCACTCGCCAGAGCGGCGCAGGTGATAGGTGACTTCCTTCAGGGCCTTGGCGGCAATGCCGGCGATGCGCGGGTCTTGCGATTGGCTCAGCTCTTGGAGCACGGCGAAATGCCAGGCGTCATAGAAGAACTGCTTGAGCATGGTCACGGCGAAATCGCCATTGGGTTGTTCGACCAGCAACAGGTTGCGATAGGCCCGCTCATCGCGGCGAAACGCCAGGGCGTCGGCGTCGAGGCCGTCGTCGCTCAGTTCGGCGGCGTATTCCAGCCAGTTGCGTGCCTGGCCGACCAAATCGAGGCCGACGTTCATCAGGGCCAGCTCTTCTTCCAGAGCCGGCGCATGGCCGCACCACTGGCACAGGCGCTGGCCCTGGATCAGGGCGCTGTCACCGAGCAGCAGCAGGTATTGGATGAGTGCTTGATTGTGCATGGCGGGCCTCACATGTGTCCGACTTCATCAGGCAGCTGGTAGAAGCTGGCATGGCGGTAAACCTTGTCGTCGGCAGGGGCGAACAGCGGGTCTTTGTCATCTGGCGAGGAGGCGGTGATCAGTGCCGAGGGCACGACCCACAGGCTCACCCCTTCGCTGCGGCGGGTGTACAGCTCACGGGCGTTCTCGATGGCCATGGCGGCATCGGCGGCATGCACGCTGCCCACATGTTTATGGTTCAGGCCGTGCTTGCTGCGCACGAATACTTCGTAGAGGGTCCAGACAGACATGTTCGATCTCCGCATCAATCGCCGCTTCAGGCGGCGTTCTTGTTCTGTTGCTTGCGTGCGTAGGCCACGGCGGCCTCGCGTACCCAGGCGCCGTCTTCGATGGCCTGGCGGCGGGTGGCGACGCGCTCCTGGTTGCAGGGGCCGTTGCCTTTGATCACTTCGTAGAATTCATCCCACTGGATCTCGCCGAAGTCGTAGTGGCCGCGCGCCTCGTTCCACTTGAGGTCTGGGTCGGGCGCGGTGCAGCCAAGCAGTTCGAGCTGGGGGATGGTCTGGTCGATGAAACGCTGGCGCAGCTCGTCGTTGGTCTGGCGCTTGATCTTCCAGGCCATTGATTGGGCGCTGTTGGGCGAGTGCTCGTCGCTGGGGCCGAACATCATCAGCGCCGGCCACCAGAGGCGATTGATCGCATCCTGGACCATGTCTTTTTGCGCCTGGGTGCCGTGGCGCATCATGGTCAGCAGCAACTCGTAGCCCTGGCGCTGGTGGAAGCTTTCTTCCTTGCAGATGCGGATCATCGCCCGCGAGTAGGGGCCATAGGAGGTGCGCTGCAGCACCACCTGATTGACGATCGCCGCGCCATCGACCAGCCAGCCGACCGCGCCCATGTCGGCCCAGCTCAAGGTCGGGTAGTTGAAGATGCTCGAATACTTGGCCTTGCCGCTGTGCAGCTTGGCGATTTCTTCGTCGCGGTCGGCGCCGAGGGTTTCCATGGCGCTGTACAGGTACAGGCCGTGGCCGGCTTCGTCCTGGATCTTGGCCATCAGTTGCAGCTTGCGCTTGAGGCTGGGGGCACGGGTGACCCAGTTGCCTTCAGGCAGCATGCCGACGATTTCCGAATGGGCGTGTTGCGAGATCTGCCGGATCAAGGTCTGGCGGTAGGCGTCGGGCATCCAGTTCTTGGCTTCGATCTTGATCTCGGCGTCGATTTTTTCCTGGAAGGCACGCTCCTCGGGGGACATCTCCTCGAGCGACTTGATGTGCTTTACACCGGTTTCCACTAGCTGTGCGTACATGTTCTGACTCCTGCCTCAGGGCTGGGTGGGGCATGAGTCATTTATAAGCGATACAAAACACAACATCAAACATATTTTGATGTATCGAATACTAATTGTGTATCGCTTTGAAATACTGGGGCCGCTTTGCGCCCCTTCGCGGCGGTTCGGCGCTCCGACAAGCCCGCTCCCACAGGGATAGCGCCGCTCTCGCGGTCGGCGCCGTACCTGTGGGAGCGGGCTTGTCGGAGCGCCGAACCGCCGCGAAGGGGCGCGAAGCGGCCCCAAAATCTTAAGTGAACAGCATGACGGCCATTGGCCGGGGCTGGGGGACTAGCGAAGACTCAGCTAGCCAGGCGTTTATCGTAAACGTGGCAAGCCTTACCTTCCGAACGCTTCAAGGTGCCGCAAGGCTTGAGCAATACCTGGGTGCTGATGCCAATGTAAGTCTTGATCTGCCGGCCCAATTCGCCAACCACCTGCTGGCGCTGCGCGTCATCCAGCGCCTGGCATTCGCCGCGCAACTCGACATGCACCTCAACGCTGTCGAGATTGCCATTGCGATACAGGTGAATCTCATAAAGCTCAGAAAGCTGTTTTATTTTCAGCACCTGCTCTTCAATCTGCGTGGGGAACACGTTAACCCCCCGAATGATCAGCATGTCGTCACTGCGCCCGGTGATCTTGCCAATCCGCCGCATCGGCCGCGCCGTGCCGGGCAGCAGGCGGGTGAGGTCGCGGGTGCGGTAGCGGATCATCGGCAGCGCCTCCTTGCTCAGCGAGGTGAACACCAACTCACCCAACTGACCATCGGGCAGCACTTGACCGGTTATCGGGTCAATGATTTCGGGGTAGAAGTGGTCCTCCCAGATGGTCGGGCCATCCTTGGTTTCGATGCACTCCATGGCAACCCCTGGGCCCATGATTTCCGACAGGCCATAGATATCCAGGGCATTGATCCCCAAGCGCTGCTCGATGGAGCGACGCAGTTCGTCGGTCCAAGGCTCGGCACCGAAGATCCCCAGGCGCAGCTTGAGCTGATGCGGGTCGATGCCCTGGCGCTCGATCTCGTCAGCCAGGTTGAGCATGTAGGAGGGTGTGACCATGATGATGTCAGGCTGAAAATCGCGGATCAGCTGCACTTGTTTTTCAGTCTGGCCACCGGACATGGGGATGACCGTGCAGCCCAGGCGCTCGGCGCCGTAGTGCGCGCCCAGGCCGCCGGTGAACAGCCCATAGCCATAGGAGACATGCACCTTGTCGCCCTTGCGCCCACCCGCGGCGCGGATCGAGCGGGCGACGACATTGGCCCAGGTGTCGATATCGGCCTGGGTATAGCCGACCACCGTCGGCTTGCCGGTAGTGCCGCTGGAGGCGTGCAGGCGCACCACTTCCTGCTGGGGCACGGCGAACATGCCGTACGGGTAGTTGTCGCGCAGGTCGTTCTTGCCGGTGAAGGGGAACTTGGCCAGGTCTTCCAGTGATTTCAGGTCATCAGGGTGCGCGCCAGACTCAGCAAAACGCTGACGGTACAGCGGCACATTGGCGTAGGCGTGGTTCAGGCTCCAGCGCAGGCGCTCCAGCTGATGCTGGCGCAGTTGATCGACACTGGCGGTTTCCATCGGGTCCAGCAAGGCGCGTTCGGCATCGTGGTACATGTTCATGGCTTCACTCGAATTGTTCTTGTACGTAGGCGCAGAGGCCTTGAGTGTCATGCGGGCAGCATACTGCCCGTAGCAGGTTCAGTCTCAGTCCGTTGGTCTGAGGCGCTCGATGATCAGGGCAATGCCCTGGCCGACGCCGATGCACATGGTGCACAGGGCGTAGCGCCCGTCGGTTTCTTCCAGCTCGTGCAGCGCCGTGGTGACCAGCCGCGCCCCGCTCATGCCCAGCGGGTGGCCGAGGGCAATGGCACCGCCATTGCGGTTGACCCGCGGGTCGTCGTCCGCCAGGCCCAGCTCACGCAGCACTGCCAGGCCTTGGGCGGCGAAGGCTTCGTTGAGCTCGATGACATCCATGTCGGCCAAGGCCAGGCCGGTCAGTTCCAGCACCTTGTGGGTCGCCGGCACCGGGCCAATGCCCATGATTCGCGGCTCGACCCCCGCCGCCGCCATGCCGACGATCCGGCCGCGCGCTTGCAAACCATGGCGGCGGGCGGCTGCGCTGCTGGCCAGCAACAGCGCACAGGCACCGTCGTTGACGCCCGACGCATTGCCAGCGGTAACGCTGCCACCCTCGCGGAACGGCGTGCCGAGCTTGGCCAGTTGCTCCAGGGTGGTGTCGGCACGCGGATGCTCGTCGTGCTCGACCAGCTTCGCCGGGCCTTTGCGCTGGGCAATTTCGACCGGCACGATCTCCTGCGCCAAACGGCCGCGGGCCTGGGCAGCAGCGGCTTTGTGCTGGCTGCGCAAGGCAAATGCATCTTGATCGGCGCGGGAAATAGCGAACTGGGCGGCAACGTTCTCGGCGGTCTCAGGCATCGAGTCGATGCCGTATTGGGCCTGCAACAGCTTATTGACGAAACGCCAGCCGATGGTGGTATCGAACAGCTCGGCGCCACGGCCGAACGCCTGCTCGGATTTGCCCATGACAAACGGCGCGCGCGACATCGATTCGACCCCGCCTGCCAGCATCAGCCCAGCCTCGCCACAGCGCAGGGCGCGGGCTGCGCTGCCGATGGCGTCCAGCCCTGAGCCACACAGGCGATTGAGGGTGGTGCCCGGTACCGCCTGCGGCAACCCGGTGAGCAGGGTGGCCATGCGGGCCACGTTGCGGTTGTCTTCCCCGGCCTGGTTGGCGCAGCCAAGGATCACGTCATCGATAGCGCTCCAGTCCAACTGCGGGTGACGCGCCATCAGCGCCTTGATCGGCACAGCTGCAAGATCATCGGCGCGTACCGTGCTGAGGGCACCGCC